>NZ_CFQRNQ010000011.1:0-120562 GCF_986071375.1 Paraprevotella sp.
AATACTGTATTACCTTACGATTTCATTGATTATCCGTTATTTATCGGGAAAACCATGCAAAATCTGTGCAAATACCCATAAAAATAAAAAAAGCACTCAAGAGTGGAAGCCTCTCAAATGCCCATAAACTTTAGAAGTAGCGGGACCCGGGATTGAACCGGGGACCTCATGATTATGAATCATGCGCTCTAACCAGCTGAGCTATCCCGCCATCCTTGCGTTTGCGGTTGCAAAGGTACGCATTATTTTCATTTCACCAAAAGAAAATTCTACTTTTTTTCATTTTATCTTCAAAGAGCCTTTTAAAAAGCACTTTGTACAGTCAGATTCCATTCTGTTTTCTCTCAGCACAGTAAAGTTTAACCCACTTGTAGGAGCCACCGAAAAGTCTCTTTTATAGAACACTGTTCCATAAAAACATCTAAAATATAAGGCTACAATATTTTTTTATACTAACTTTGTCCGTTAATTCGTACGAACAACAATGGGATGAAGTTCATTAAGAAAATAGACATATTCGTATTCAAAGCCTATTCTTTGCTCTTCGTTGGCACGTTTTTCATCTGCCTTTTCATTTTCCTGATGCAATTCATGTGGCGATACGTGGACGAGCTCATCGGGAAAGGTTTGACATTGGACGTCCTCGCACACTTCTTTTATTATGCCAGCCTGACACTCATCCCCATGTCCTTACCTTTGGCCATTCTTTTAGCCTCGCTCATTACTTTCGGTAACCTCGGCGAGCGTTTCGAACTGCTTTCCATGAAAGCTGCCGGCATTCCGCTCGTCCGCATACTGCAGCCCATTATCATCTTTAATATCCTACTTTGTATCGGTTCATTTTATTTCCAGAACATAACCGGCCCGGAAGCCCAAAAGAAGTTTTATACGCTCATCTATTCCATGAAACAAAAATCGCCTGAACTGGAAATCCCGGAAGGTATTTTCTACAGTGAGATTCCTGGATATAACATTTTCGTGGAGAAGAAAGGAAAGGAAAACGGTATGCTCTACGGAGTCATGATTTATAGTACGACCGACGGGTATGAAGATGCACAAATCGTATTGGCCGACTCCGCAGAACTCAAAACGACGGCTGACGAAAAGCATCTTATGCTGACGATGTACGCCGGAGAACGTTTTCGTAACATGCAAGCCCAAGGCAACATGATGGCTCGTGCCAACGTGCCTTACATGAGGGAGACATTCATCCAAGAAACCGACCTGATTCCGTTCGACAACAATTTCAACATGATGGATGCCAACGTATTCAGCGGAAGCGCACAAACCAAAAATTTGCGGGAGATTGAAACCGGACTCGATTCTTTGGCACATAAAAGCGACAGTATCGGCCGCTCGCTTTTTGCCTATTTGCAGAATACGACTTATCGGAGGAAAGTAAACATAGCCTCACAAGACTCCGTCAAGATAGCCCGCCAGACGTTGAACTTCGACACCTTATACAGCAAACTGACCGTCAGCCAACAACAGGGCGTATTACGGAACGCCATGCAAAAAAGTACGATAGCCACTAACGAATATGAATTTCGCGGTTTGATTTCGAAAGATATAGACCAGTCCACCCGGACACACTGGGTGGAATGGCACAAGAAGTTCACACTCTCATTAGCCTGCCTGTTCTTCTTCTTTATCGGTGCCCCTCTTGGAGCCATCATCCGTAAAGGTGGTTTGGGTGTACCGGTTGTCATATCCGTCACCATTTTCATCTTCTATTATATCATCAACGTGTCAGGAGAGAAAATGGCAAAAAGCGGGGAATGGATTCCTTGGTTCGGCGAATGGCTTAGCTCCATGGTACTCTGCCCTATCGGCATTTTCCTGACTTACAAAGCCAATAAAGACTCGGCCGTATTCAATATCGAAGCATATATCAATGTGATACGCAAGATTCTGGGACTCCGCATATCCCGTCATATCGCCCGTAAAGAAGTCATCATACACGACCCGGATTATCCCGTTGTAAAAACGGAACTCACGGCCTTGTCGCAAGAATGGCAAGCATACGCACAAAAGAGCAGGTTACGTCTGCCGCCCAACTACCTGCACATTTTCTTCCATAATATAGATGACCATGAGGTTATCAGCCTGAGCCGAAAAATGGAAAACCTCATCACCATACTGTCCAACAGCTGGGACGCGGCAATCTTGGATGCCCTGAACAAGCTTCCTATCGTGCCTACACATGCACATACGCGCCCCTTCCATAATTATAAATGGAATATGGTGTTAGGCATCATATTCCCTGTGGGCATATTCTTTTATTTCCGAATCTGGCGATACAGGTTGCGTCTTTACAAGGATATACAACAAATAAAAAAATACAGCGCGTTTATCGCCAAACGAATCGAGAAAATATCAGAAATCGAATAAAACATCATAAAGTCATGGATACATTTAAACTGAACACAATAGAAGAAGCCATTGCCGACTTCAAAGAAGGCAAGTTCATAATAGTAGTGGATGACGAAGACCGTGAGAATGAAGGCGACTTCATCACGGCTGCGGAAATGATTACGCCTGAAAAAGTAAATTTCATGCTTCAGGAAGGAAGAGGCGTGCTCTGTGCACCGATTACCATTTCACGTAGTGAAGAACTGGACTTACCTCATCAGGTCAGCACCAATACTTCTATCTTAGGAACCCCTTTCACCATAACCATAGACAAACTGGAAGGCTGTACCACCGGGGTTTCCGCACATGACAGGGCCGCCACCATCCGCGCATTGGCCGACCCGTCTTCCCGCCCGGAAACCTTTGGCCGCCCGGGACATATCAACCCGCTGTATGCGCAAGACAAAGGCGTACTGCGCCGTGCCGGACATACAGAAGCCGCTGTCGACCTGGCACGTCTGGCCGGCCTGCAACCGGCTGCCGCCCTCATCGAAATCCTGAACCCGGACGGTACCATGGCCCGCATGCCTGAATTACAAAAGGTGTCCACACGCTTCGGAATCAAAATCATAGCCATACGCGACTTGATTGCCTATCGGCTCAAACAGGAATCGATGGTGGAACGAGGCCCGGAAGTAGACATGCCTACCGACTACGGGCACTTCCGCGACATCACTTTCCGCCAGATCAGCAACGGACTGGAACACGTGGCGCTTATCAAAGGAGAATGGGAACCGGACGAACCGATTTTAGTGCGTGTACATTCCTCGTGCGTCACCGGAGACATATTCGGCAGCCAGCGTTGTGATTGCGGAGCACAACTCCACAAAGCCATGCGCATGGTAGAAGAAGCAGGAAAGGGCGTTATCCTCTACATGAACCAGGAAGGGCGCGGCATAGGTCTTTTCAACAAGATGAAAGCCTATAAATTGCAAGAAGAAGGTATGGACACCGTAGATGCCAACGTACATCTCGGTTTCTTGCCCGATGAACGCGAATACGGCGTCGGAGCTCAAATCCTGCATGAATTGGGCGTACATAAAATGCGCCTGTTGACGAACAATCCGGTCAAACGTGTAGGTTTGGAGGCCTACGGACTCGAAATCGTGGAAAATGTTCCCATCGAAGTTCCGGTCACCCCTTACGACGAAAAATACATGCGAACCAAAAAAGAACGCATGGGACACACATTGCATTTCAATAAATAACCCTACTCTCAACAACAACGACATAATGGAAACTAAAAACATATATGCTTATAACCCGGAAGAGACGGTACAGGCTTCCGTGTTTTCCAAACTCATGCGCAATGTCTATCGGTGGATGACATTCGCTTTGGCCATTACCGGACTGACAGCCGCATGCGTGGCAGGCAATGCCACACTGATGCAATTCATATTGGGGAATCAGGCCGTTTTCCTCGGACTTATCATTGCCGAACTCGTCGTAGCCTTTACCCTGATAGGCCGTGTCAGCAAGTTGTCATTCACCAACGCCTCTCTATTGTTTATTCTGTATTCCATCCTTACCGGTGTTACTCTGTCTACCATTTTTCTGGTATACGAAATAGGTTCCATCGCCTCTACTTTCTTTGTCACGGCCGGCACATTCGGAACCATGTCCTTAGTAGGATATTTCACTCATAAAGACTTAAGCAAAATGGGAACATATCTCATCATGGCACTTATCGGACTTATCATCGCGACCATTGCGAACTGGTTTATAGCCAGCACTACGCTCGACTGGGGCATCACGTATGCCCTTGTACTCGTTTTTGTCGGACTGACGGCATACGACACCCAGAAAATCAAGGCCATGTTGCGTGAACACGGAATGGGACTGGACGAAAGCACGCAAAAGTTGGCTTTAATGGGTAGTTTCACTTTGTATCTGGATTTCCTGAATTTGTTTCTCCAACTGCTGAAAATCCTTGGAAAAAGAAAATAACAGCAGGGAATAAGATTGATTTTACACCAAAAAGTCACCTTTTTCATCGAAAAGGAGTTAAAAGTGTAGCACATATCCGCAGAATTGCCTAACTTTGCAACATCAAGCCACGAGAATCAATAAATTAAGAAACATATATGAATCAACTATCAGACCGTTTGAACAGACTTTCTCCCTCTGCAACTTTAGCTATGTCTCAAAAAAGCAGCGAGCTGAAAGCACAAGGTGTAGATGTAATCAATTTAAGTGTCGGCGAACCGGATTTCAACACCCCGGACCATATCAAAGCGGCTGCCATCAAAGCCGTAGAAGAGAATTATTCACGCTATTCTCCCGTACCGGGCTATCCCGCACTGCGCGAAGCCATCTCTGCCAAGCTGAAAAACGAAAACGGCTTGGACTATGCACCGGCACAGATTCTTTGCTCCAACGGCGCCAAACAATCTGTATGTAATGCCATCATGGCATTGGTCAATGCCGGCGATGAGGTGATCATTCCGGCTCCTTATTGGGTCAGCTATCCCCAAATGGTCAAATTGGCCGAAGGAGAACCCGTCATTGTAGAAGCGGGCATAGAACAAGATTTCAAGATTACACCCGAACAGCTGGAAGCGGCCATCACGCCGAAAACACGTGCGTTGATTCTCTGCTCTCCCAGCAATCCTACGGGTTCGGTATATTCCAAAGAAGAGTTGGCCGGTCTGGCTCGCGTCCTCGCACGACATGAACGCGTGATTGTCATTGCCGACGAGATTTACGAGCACATCAATTATATCGGCAAACATGAAAGCATCGCCCAGTTCGCGGAAATAAAAGACCGCGTAGTCATCGTCAACGGAGTATCGAAAGCATACGCCATGACGGGATGGAGAATCGGTTTCATTGCTGCTCCCGAATGGATTGTAAAAGGCTGTAACAAGCTACAGGGCCAGTACACTAGCGGTCCTTGTTCCGTTTCGCAAAAGGCAGCCGAAGCCGCTTATACGGGTTCACAACAGTGCGTAGAAGATATGCGCCAGGCTTTTGAACGCCGTAAAAACCTGATTGTCAAATTGGCTAAAGAAATCCCCGGATTGGAGGTGAACAGCCCGGAAGGCGCATTCTATCTGTTCCCCAAATGCAGCTCGTATTTCGGTAAGAAAGACGGTGAACGTGTAATCAACAACTCCACCGATTTTGCCATGTACCTGCTTGAGGTGGGTCATGTGGCTACAGTGGGCGGTGACGCTTTCGGCTCTCCCGAATGTTTCCGCATGAGCTATGCCACCAGTGACGAAAACATTGTCGAGGCCATGAAACGGATTAAAGAAACTCTGGCCCGTCTGAGATAAAAAGAAGTACGTCTTTAAATAATCTAATGCAAAGTATCTCGTCGGAAAACACTGTCGGGGTACTTTTCTTTTTGCACAAAAAATGAATAGTATTTTGGATTAAGACATAATTATAAGTATTATATAGAACACAAGGAATGAGAAAAAACATAATATGGATAAGCCTGTTTTCTTTCGCTATGACCACGATAGCGGAATCTTCTATTGCATCTGCAAATACAGGCATTTTTCCCCTTCTGGCAAAAAACAGAAAGAAAGCAGAGCCCAAAGACTCGGTTGCATCTGATTATAAAAAGCTGACAGGAAGAGACTCGGTTGCCCTCAAAGGAATTGCCAATATCATAAAGAAAAACGGCAGTTTCTATCTGGAATTCCCGACCCGACTGTTAGGACGTGAATTTCTGGTTACCAACCGCTTGCAGAAAGTGCCTTTGGAATTGAACGAGGCCGGAGTGAACAAAGGCATCAATTATGAGAATCAAACCGTCACTTTCGAATGGCAACGCGAAGGGAAGAAATTATGTATCCGCCAACAACGTCTCACTCCTGAAGTTCCTGCGACGGATGCTTTAGCCTCATCTGTAGCGGACAACTATATCAACCCGCTTATTGCCAGTTTGAAAATAGAGGCCGTAGCACCGGACTCCAGTACAGTGGTGGTCAAAATAGACGAGTTGTTCAATGGGAAACAGACCGGTCTTAATGATGTATTCAACAATATCAATCTTGGCACATCCGCTAATTCCGACCTTTCGCGCATTCTGGACATCAAAGCATTTGAAAGCAATATCACGGCCACTTCGGAACTGACTACCATCGTAAGGGAAGGCATGAGTAAAGTAAACGTGACCGTAGTGGTCAGTTCATCACTCAGCCTTTTGCCTGAAATCCCGATGAGAGGACGCAAAGAGAGCAAAAAGGTCGGATATTTCACGAGCCACCGCCTCAGCTATTCCGACCGCCAACAAGAACTTGAAACCCGCCACTACATCACGCGTTGGCGTTTGGAGCCAACAGACGAAGCGGCTTATTTACGCGGTGAGTTGACCTCCCCGAAGAAACCGATTACATTCTATATCGACCCGGCTACGCCGAAGCAACTGCGTCCCTATATCCGTAAGGGTATTTTGGATTGGAACACGGCTTTTGAACAAGCCGGTTTCAAAGATGCCGTACGGGTGGAGGAATATACCGACAGTATGGCAGCAGAAGGAGACGATTTGAAATATTCCTTGTTCACCTACGCTGCCTCGGAAAAATCCAATGCCATGGGGCCGTCGGTCATCGACCCACGTACAGGCGAAATCATCGAAGCCGACATCATCTGGTGGCACAACGTCGTATCTTTATTGCGCGAATGGATTGTCATACAGACCGGTGCTGTCAATCCGGCCGTACGGAACCCGGAACTGCCCGACAGCCTGATGGGAGATGCAGCCCGTTTCGTGGCTTGCCATGAAGTTGGACATTCTTTGGGTCTCAAGCATAACATGATTGCATCCTGGGCCTACCCGACCGACTCCTTGCGTTCCCCCGGATTCATGTCACGGGTCGGAGGCACGGCATCTTCCATCATGGACTATGCCCGCTTCAACTATGTGGCCCAACCGGAAGACCACGTACCTTACGTCTCCCCACACATCGGTCCCTACGACCGCTTTGCCATCGAATGGGGATACCGTTGGTATCCGGACGAGGAAACGGAAAAAAGACAGCTCCGTGCACTGTTGGACAGCCATACGGAGAAAATATACAAATATGGAGAGGAACAATCGGCACGCGAAGCGGTGGATCCCCGTTCCCTCAGCGAAGATTTGGGCGACGACGCCATGAAATCGGCAGGCTACGGTATAGAGAACCTGAAACGTATCGTTCCGGATATCGTCAAATGGACCACCACCGGAGAAGAAGGGCAGACCTATAAAGACGCGGCCAAGCTTTACGCCGGAGCCGTCTTCCAATGGGGTCTATATCCTTATCATGTCATGGCCAATGTAGGTGGAATCTATTTGGAAAATACGGAAGTCGGTGACGGCCAAAAGACTTATACTTTTGTGGAAAAGGAAAAGCAGAAAGAAGCCGTACAATTCCTAATCGATCAGTATATCACCTATCCGGCTTGGTTGTTCGACACCTCTATCTCGGACTATACCTATATATTAAAAGAGACTCCGCTCGGCACATTGGAACAAAGCCCTAACGCCATGTACAAGAACACGCTGAACTACTTGTTGTGGGACTTGCTGGACAACAAACGTATGGTTCGCATGTTTGAAAATGAATTCCAGAACGGCGAGAAAGCCTTTACCCCCGTGGAAATGGTAGGCATGTTGCACAAACACATCTTCAAGCCCACCATAGCCGGACAAAAACTCGACGTAATGACCCGAAATCTGCAAAAGTCGTTCGTCGATGCACTCATCACGGCTGCCGCCGAAGAGGAAGGTGTGAAAATCAACAAACGCCTCCACGCCCCCCTGCCGGCTTTGAATACCACGGCCTTACCCTGTGCCCACGGATGCTCTTCTGCCATGAACGGCGATAATCGCAATGCCCGCCTCATCGACATGTATAGTACGCAAATCAACCGTGTCAGCGACGCTATCAGTGTCAAACGCGGAGAATTGATGAGCATCCTGCAATTGCTGAAAAACAAACGAAACATTTCCGACCCCGCCACCCGTTTCCATTACGAGGACATGATCCTGCGTATCCAAACGGCACTTGGGTTGACTAAATAAAAACAACGAAAGGAATGAATATGAGAAGAATTGAATGTATCCTCTTGTGTCTGTTCATCGGGATTCTGTCCATGGCGGCACAGACCCGCACCGTCACCGGCTCTGTCTTCGACAAGGCAGACAACCAACCGGTTATCGGTGCCACCATAGCGGTCATGAGCGCACAAGGTACTGTGGCGCATGGCACGACAACCGACTTGGACGGTAAGTTCAAACTGGAAGTACCCTCAGGAACCCAAAACCTGACTTGCCGATTCATGGGTTATACAACGGCCACGATTCATCTTCAGGCCGGAAAAGACAACTATACAGTCTACATGGAAAATGATTCCAAACAGCTGAATGAACTGGTCGTCACGGGTTATCAGGCCATTGACCGCCGCAAGCTGACCTCGGCCGTCACAACGATAAAGATGTCCGATGAGATTATCGGTGGAGTCAACAACATAGACCAGGCTTTGGCCGGACAGATTGCCGGACTGTCCAGCGTGACCTCTTCCGGCTCACCCGGCGCACCGGTCAAGTTACGTATCCGCGGTACGTCCTCCATCAACGGGACGCAAGACCCGCTCTGGGTGCTCGACGGCATTCCATTGGAGGGCACAGACATCCCGTCCATGGAAGATTTACAAGACATAGACAACATCTATCAGACTTCCATCGCAGGTATTAACCCACAGGACATTGAAAGCATCACGGTACTGAAGGATGCAGCAGCCACGGCCATTTATGGTGCCCGGGCCGCAAACGGCGTGATAGTTATCACCACCAAAAAAGGGAAAGCAGGCAAGCCACAAATCAACTTCTCCATGAAGTTAACGTACAACCCCAAGACAGACATAGACCGCCTCAACCTTTTGAACTCAGATGAAAAGGTTGACCTTGAATTAGGCCTGTTGCAGTCCGATTATACCTACCGCGAAAACAAAGGCGACGTAGCCCGCATCATTGCAGGCTACGGGCTGACCGATGCCTACAAGGCCGGAGGATGGAACGCCCTCTCGCCCGAGGCACAGGCCGACATCAATGCCCTGCGGGCTGTCAATACGGATTGGAACGACATCCTCTTCCGGGACGTGTTCAACCAAGAATACAACGTAAGCCTGTCCGGCGGTTCGGAAAAGGCCACCTACTACTCCGCCTTAGGCTACTATGTGGAACAAGGCAATGTGGAAAGCGTAAAGAACGACCGCTTCAACCTGACGCTGAAAACCGACTACCGCATCAACAACAAACTGAAAGTGGGTGCCTCCGTATTTGCCAACCGCCGCAAACAAAGGTCGTACCTGACCTACGGTGATGGGTTCACTAATCCTGTTTATTATTCACGCATCGCCAACCCCTACCTGCGCCCGTTCGATGATGAAGGGGATTATATCTATGATGTCAACGTACAACATAGCAAAGGCGACATCGTATCAGACTTCAACATTTTCGAGGAACGCGCCAACACATCCAACATCAACACAACGACATCTTTAATGTCCATCTTCGACGCAGAACTCAAACTGGACGAACATTTTAAAATTACGTCCCAATTCGGTTTGCAATGGGACGAAGGCACTATCGAAAAATATGCCGGGGAAAACAGCTACGCCATGCGACGGGAGAAAGAACAAAACACATATTCTTACAGCGATGGCAAACGTACCTTCCTTCCCGATGGAGGAAGCAACAAAATTACGGACAGCCACCAAACCCAATGGACATGGAAAGCCATGGCCGAATATGACAACCGTTTCAAGGATATCCATGAATTGGAAGTGATGTTGGGTACGGAAATCCGTCATAATGAATACAAATCCTTGTTTTCTGCCGCATACGGATATGATAACCGGACACTGACTTCCGTACCAGTCATATTCCCCACGGAAAACTCGGCAGAAGCCCTGCCTCTTCATACCGAAACATTCACAGAAAATGCATTCGTCTCATGGTTTGCCACCGGTTCCTATACGCTACTCCACCGCTACACACTCGGAGGAAGCATCCGCTTTGACGGATCGGATATTTTCGGTGTAGCAAAGAAGTACCGTTACCTTCCGCTCTATTCCGTCAGCGGATTATGGCGTATCAGCGACGAACCGTTCATGAAGAATGTCACGGCCATAGACAATTTGGGCCTCCGTGCATCATACGGTCTGCAGGGTAACATTGACAAGAACACTTCCCCTTATCTTATCGGAAAATATGTGCAAGCCACTATTCTGCCGAACAACCCTGAAGATGCATTGCGTCCGCAGAATGCTCCTAACCCTGACTTGCGTTGGGAAAAGACACAAAACGTGAATGTCGGAATGGACTTGTCACTTTGGGACAATGCCATCTCATTGAGCGTGGACTACTATTATCGTAAAGGGACAGACCTTATCGGCATGCGTATGCTGCCCTTGGAAACCGGTTATTCTTCCACCACGGTCAACTGGGCCAGCATGGAGAACCAAGGCGTGGAAGTGGCTTTGACCACACGGAACATCCACACCAAAGATTTCACATGGTTCACCAATCTGAATTTCGGTTTCAACGACAATACTGTCTTACAGGAAACCGTAGCCGAAAACTCCACCACGCCGAGCCGCGAAGGTTACCCGGTGGGAGCCATCTTCGCTTACAAGACCACCGGACTGGACGATGAAGGCTACCCCTTATACCTTACAAAAGACGGGCAAAAGCTTTCTGCTAAAGACTTTTTCCAACTTAATAACGCCGGTGCCAGTTCTCTGAGCGCAGAAGAACAACGTAACCTGTTGACCTACATGGGCAGCACTGACCCGAAAGTTTCTGGCGGATTCACGAATACATTCAAATACCAACGCGTGACATTGAGCGTCAACTGTATCTTCAACTTCGGGATGCACGTGCAGACCACGCCAAGCTACAGCCTGACCACTTATGACCGCGGTCTGAACACAAACCGCGACATCTTGGACCGTTGGACACCGGATAACCCTGACGGGAAGTTCCCGAGGCTCATCAACAGCAGCGACAGGCCGGAGGAATATTCTTTTTATGACAACTATCCCATCCTGAACAATTTGGATATTTACGTCAAGAAACAGAACTACTTCCGTTTCCAAAGCATCCGCCTTGCTTACGACCTGCCTACACGTTGGTTGAAGCCTATCGGAGTGAAAAGTGCGTCTGTATCGTTGGAAGGACGTGACCTTTGGGTCATCGCCAGCAACTATCATAATTATCTTGACCCGGAAACGATGGGGAATCCGTACGCCTCCCCCATCCCTAAAAGTTTCATCTTCGGACTTAACGTGAATTTTTAATTAGGAGAATGAACAATGAAGAATAAATGTTTTAACATAGTGTGGCTCATAGCCATCTTACTTTCATTCACAGCTTGTAACGACTTCCTTGACATCCAACCCGTCGGCAAGGTCATGCCCAAAACCGGGCAAGAGTTTCGCGACTTGCTCACCGAAGCCTATTCAGCCATCCCCTCAGACCGCGGTATGGCCACATTCCGAAGCGATGAGTTAACCTTGGAAGGTGAACAAAACCAAGAATCACTAAACTCCTATCTGGATATTTGGTGTTGGAATGATGTCGCCCCCGACCAAACCACACTTTCGTTCGGTTGGCAAAGATACTATTACGTAAACTATATTGCCAATTCCGTCATAGAAAACAAAGACAATATCACTGAAGCTACACAAGCCGAACGCAACCAACTGGCCGGAGAAGCCTATATGTTACGCGCTTACATGCACTTCATTTTGGTGAACCTCTACGCAGCCCCTTACACACATTGTAATCCGGCAGCCACCAAAGGCATCCCGTTGAAACTGAACAGCGATGTCCGCGAAGTGCTGTCGCGCAATACCGTGGCAGAGGTCTATGCCTCCATCTTGTCTGACATAAACGAGGCCGAAAAACTGCTCAACGTAGAGAATTGGCCAGAAGGCGAGACCTACCGGTTCAACACGCTTTCGGCCAACGCTTTCCGCGCCCGAGTGTATTTGTACATGGGAGACTGGGCTAACGCCTATGACTATGCGACAGATGTCGTGAACAGGCATGGTGAATTGGAAGACCTCACCACATCCTCCACATTGCCCAACCACTACCAGTCTGTGGAAGCCATCCTTTCCATGGAACGCCTTTTCATTGCCTCGTCCCTCGGAGTGGGATACGTGAATCCGGAATTGATGTCCCTTTACCGTAGCGGTGACATGCGCCGAAGCAAATTCTACCGGCAGATTTCCGCCAGTGCGACAGAAGTTCTCAAAGCCGGAACCAATGAGTTCCGCTGCACATTCCGCTCTGCCGAGTTCTACCTGACCGCCGCAGAAGCCGCCTTGGAACTGAACGACATGGACAATGCCCGCCATTACCTGACGGAACTGATGAAGAAACGTTACCTTGCAGCCATCTACCCCACATACGAGACGGAAGTCCTGGCCATGACACAAGATGAGTTGCGGGAAGAAATCTACAACGAACGTTTCCGCGAACTGGCTTTCGAAGGCCATCGTTGGTTTGACCTGCGTCGTACCACTCGCCAGGAACTGACCAAGACCTATAAGGGAGAAACTTACGTATTGCAAAAGGATGACTCACGCTATACGTTACGTATCCCCTCCGAAGCCATTGCAGCCAATCCGGGACTGGAGGAAGAGTAACCTCCTCCCGGACCCAATATGACAATACTTAATATTCATTTTTTAAATTATCCATTATGAAAAGAACATTACTTATCGCAGCTTGTAGCCTGTTCTTGGCGGGCACGCAAGCATTTGCAGCCGACCAACAGAAGTGGTCCAAGTCGGTAGAAAATACCGTGTCGAAATGGGAAGAACTCAACCTCCAAGCCCCCACGGCTGTGGACAATGCAGGCAACACCTACGCCACGGGAGCATTCACGCAACCGATTGTCATCGGAAGCACCGTTCTTGACCCGATTGCCAACAGTGCCTATCTGGCCAAATACGATGCCAACGGCAACGCTCTTTGGGCTGTCGGTCTGCGCGGTGCAGCCACCATTACGGCCATCACCACCGATGAGCAGAACAACGTCTACGTGGCCGGGACTTTGGCCGATGCCGTGGAAGTGGGAAGCACGGATGGCAAAGCGCAAACCGTCAACGGCAAGGCCGGAGAAGTGGAAAACCAAGTGTCCAGTTTCATTGCGGCATACAGTGCCGAAGGTGCGTTGAAAGCTACAAAAGTCATTTGGCCGGAAGCCAATGCAGAAATAGCTTCCAGTGGGCTTTACTTTCCCCAAGAAGGATTTCCATATATAAAAATCAACCACATAGAAGCAAACAACGGAAAGTTGTACGCTTCAGCCATGTATACTGGCGACGTAACTATAGACAATGTACAATGGAAAGGCATATACATGAATATATTTGATTTCATGTATGATGACCTCATCAGTGCCGGTATTTTCTCATTGGATGCATCTGCACTAGACAATGCAGAATCCGTAGCGCAAGTCGGTGTTAAAACCCAATTGGGAGGTGATCAAATGGGAGTAGAAAGTATCAACTTCACGACAGAAAGCAATTCCGTATATTTGTGTTTTGCGGCCCAAGGCACACTGACATTCACTTATCCGAATGGAAGCGAAGACATTACTTTGGCGTTCGATAACACGAATGGAATGGTGGAACATGCTTTCATCACGGCTGCCATCCAAGATGGCAAGGCCACAACAAAAATATTCCATGCAGACTCCCATAGTAATGGAGCGTCTTATAACAACATCGGTAAAATGCAAATAGCAGACAATACCCTCTACATTGGCGGTACGTTCCATCAAATGATGCCTTTCGACAACAAGCTCACCCATGTAGGCGGATGCGACTTGTTTGCCACGGCATTGGACAAGAACTCATTAGAAGTACAATGGACTGCTAAAAGCGGTCTTGACGAGGGTAATGGAGACACCCAACATTTCAACGAGAACTTCACAAGCATGGCAGTAAACAACGGGGAGGTTTCTTTATATGGTTATGTCATTCAAGACCAAAACAGCGAGAAAACCATTACCCAATCATTGGCTTATACCTGCTCAAACGGTACGGCCACAAACAATGATGTCCCCCTGTTGGTAACCGGGGCCGCCACGAACGGCACAACCAAGGCCCTTCTCTCTGCCAACATCACAGACTTCTCCACAACCCTTGCCGCATACACTGTTAGCGGAGGCGACGGTATCAACGGTGTGAAGACTTTGTCTGCCCAACGTGTAGGCAATACGTTCTACTTCGCAGAACCAAACGACATTGCTGTCTACGACCTGCAAGGCCGCATGTTGAAACAAGCGAACCATGCGACTTCCGTCAGCATCGACGACCTGAACCAAGGCATTTACATCCTTTCAAGCGGAAAGAACACACTGAAAGTCCAAAAAACAAGTTTCTAAAAACAGATACTTTTCACACAAGCAAAACCCATCATTCCCGGCACATTCCGGAATGGTGGGTTTCTTTTTACAAAGCCGCACAAGTAAAATCAAGACCGAACCATTTACGGCTAAACACCTTATCTTTTTGAAGCGTCTTTCCGCAATTCATGCGTTCCCCAAATAATGACGGCCAAAGCGACCAATCCCACAAATGAAAGAAAAATCAATAATCCCATAACAATTATCTTTTAGACATCCTATATAAAATATACCCAGCGTACGCTGTCAAAGCGACAATGACCGTTCCCACAACAAACAACCATACGGCATCAATATCTAATTGCATAATGGCTGCCAATATGACACCACCGAATATCAATTTGGACAAGTCCAGACAGTAATCCCCGAACTTCTCACACAGCATACTTTTCTTTTCCGGACTCAGTTTCTCCATTTTCATAAAGGCAAAGATATATGTTTTCCCCGAACCCGTCAACAAAACAAAGGATTTTGTATCTCAGGGCGTTCCCATCTTTTTCAAGTGGCATTCCGACAAACTGTCAAAACGACAGTTCCACCCTCACGAGAATGTTTTATTCCGAACAGGCACGAGGCTTCGATGAAAAGAAACGATTCTCACTCATCGGACGAAAACTCTTCTGTCAGTCATTCCACGCCTCCCGCTAACCTTTTGCACACCGGAAAGGCAAGCCGTACGCAGGCCGAAGAGACATGGGAAAGCCAAAGGCGGCATTTGCTTGTTATCGTGTCATCCGGATTTTGACAACAACCGTCTTCCATTTAGAGAAAAAAAGGGCCATAAACGTCGTTTTTCGTACCCCTTTCAGTCGGCTTTTCCACCGGAAAACGGACTTTCCTGCCCAAACATGAGGAGAAAAAAATGTTTTTCTGCGCCGAACGAAAAATCATTCTCATGCGATTGATTCTTAAAATCCATCAACAAAACCCGTAAACAAGGGCACAATGTGAAAATATGTGTTTAAACGACAAGCAAAACCCGTATACATTGCCTTTTTCAAAGGTCTTTTTCCATCCACAAAAACGGCTGTGACCTTACACCCTGCCTCCCCAATAAGCATTTTAGCGTCAAAAAGACAAAACAAGCCTCTGCCAATAGGACAGGCAACGGTAAGATTCAGCGCATTAAAAAAACACCTATTTCCTGCACAAGGTACGCCGCATCCCTGAAACAATCCAAACGGACACGACGAACGGGGCCGTCAGCGTAGTCATTCCCAAACTCATCCCCCAAACCTGCAAAAGGACTGAGAGCGTGACGGACAATGTAGCCCACGCTGCCCCTGCCCAGGAACGGTCGCCCAAAGCAATGGCGCAAAGCACAGCGTTATATCCCAACAGACCTGCATTGAAAGCTGCATAATCGGAACCGACCATCCAGACCATGCCCAAAGGCAACAAGGCACCCCACACCGTATACAAGGCATGGACGCGGGAATTGAGCAATATGCCGGCCAAAAAGAAAAGTCCGGAAAGCACCGTGCCGCCTTGGAACATCACCTGACCGATATTCAGGCTAAAGGCCCGGAACCAGTCGGCTGCCGTTTCTTCCGGCATCACAGAAGATGACAACAATGAGGGGAACCACCCACGGCAAAGGGCCTGCAACAACCATACGGCAAGGATGAAAGGAGCCGTGAAACCGGGCAGAAGTTTCTGATAAGCGAACACGCGGGCTATCCATGTGGAGAGCATGGAACCCGCCACCAACAAAAGGAGGGAAGCCACCCCCGGCTCCATAAACACGCCGACGGCAATGCCCACCAACGTACCGTTGAAACCATACAAACCATCCTCTATATCTTCTTTTGAATATCCGGAAAAGAATGCCGTCACCGTACCGACAAAATTCCCCAAGAGGGCCAAAAGAGCCAATAGCCACGAGTTGCAAGCTATTCCCACTAACATCAACAAACCCGAAACCGCATTGTTCTGGAACATGACCTGCCCCAACCCTCTGCCTACAATCAAAAATCCCTCTTGCATACCTCTTGTCCTTATAAACGGAAAACCTTCTCCCCCTTTCGGAAGAGAAGGCCTTTCTTGTCTAACTTTTTAAAGATTATGTAATCTCCCCTGTCTTAGAGAGAAATTGCACCCGAAGGACAAACATCAGCGCAAGTACCGCACTCCGTGCAAGCGTCAGCGTTGATTACATATTTTTCACCTTCAGAAATTGCGCCTACCGGACACTCGTCGATGCAAGTACCGCAAGCTACACAATCATCACCAATTACGTAAGCCATATTGATTAGAATTTAAATTATTAATGCCTTGTTTTATTCAAACGATACCGCAAAGTTAGTATTTAAATAGAATCCCCCAAAATATTTTCTCACTATTTTTAGTGATTTTCATCCGAAAAGCCACGGCCAAATGCAATAAGCTGCGTATCTTTGCGTTGTTTTCTAATAAATATCAATGATTCATGAAAAGAATTCTGGCCGTCCTCCTTTGCCTATTGTCCGCGTATGGCATGATGGCACAGGAGCGTAAACTCCAGCATCGTCCGTACATCGACCAAAGGAGATTCCACTATGGGTTCCTCTTCGGCGTACACATGCAGGACCTGGAACTGAAAAACAACGGCTATGTAGACCCGGAAACCGGCGAGCAATGGTATGCCGATGTGGACAACTACAGTCCGGGATTCAGTGTGGGCGTATTAGGTGAAATGCGCCTGAACACCTATTTGTCCCTGCGCCTCGTCCCTACCCTGCATTTCGGACAGAAGCACGTGTCTTTCCATGAACAAAGAACGGGGCAGGACAGTACGCAAAACATCAAATCGACTTATATTTCCGTCCCGTTGGACTTGAAGTTCGCCGCCCCACGCTATAACAACTTCCGCCCTTATTTCATTGCAGGCGTGAACCCGATGGTAGACCTGACTACCAAGAAACAAAAAGCCCTGCTCATGAAACCTTTCGACTGTTATATCGAAGTGGGCATGGGCTGCGACATCTACCTGCCCTTTTTCAAGCTCATCCCCGAACTGAAGTTCTGTTTCGGATTGGCGGACATTCTACAAAAAAACCGCAACGATTTGATAGACAATTCGCTGCGAAAATTCACCAATTCTTTGGATGGGGCATCGTCG
Organism: Paraprevotella sp.; assembly: GCF_986071375.1. NCBI lineage: Bacteria > Pseudomonadati > Bacteroidota > Bacteroidia > Bacteroidales > Prevotellaceae > Paraprevotella > Paraprevotella sp. The sequence goes on from NZ_CFQRNQ010000011.1 coordinate 17,935, forward strand.
AAAATGATTGTACTGACGCTCTATTTTGAATAAGGGTCAGTCTTCTGTCGGCGACATTTCCAACAGCAACATGCCGACATAACGCCCGTGCTTGCCCATCTGGTTGCAATACACATCCTTCCCCTCGGCATTTTTCAATACTTCGGGATGCTCGAAATAAGTATGCGAATGGCCGCCCAGCACAATGTCGATATGGCGCGTGGCCGGCACTAATTCCGTGTCGTCCAGACCGTCGATGTCCCACCCTAAATGGGAGAGGCACACCACAAGGTCGCAGTGCTCCTTATTCTTCAGTTCATCGGCCACGCGATTGGCTGCCGTAACCGGATCTTCATACGTCACCCCTTTGTAATTCTCTGAAGCAACCATTCCCTCCAACTGCGTGCCCAATCCGAACACTCCGACCTTCACTCCCTTACGTTCCAATATGACATACGGGCGTACCAATCCCTCCAACACCGTGCCTTCGACATGATAATTCGCACAAACGATAGGGAAATCAGCCTCGCGGAATATGCGCGCCATGTTGTTCAACCCGAAATCAAACTCATGATTCCCGATGGTGGCCGCATCATAACGCATTTCGTTCATCAACTTTACTTCCACATCCCCTTTATACAAATTGTAATAAGCAGAACCTTGTGAAAAGTCACCGCTGTCAAAAAGCAGCAAGTCCGGGTCTTCTGCACGCAAATCGCGCACCAGTGCCGCACGGCGCACAAAACCGCCTTTATCCGCCAATGCCGTATCGGACGAATTAGGGTTGACCGGCATCACACAACTGTGCGTGTCATTGGTGTGCACGATACGTAATTCCACTTCACCGCCTTGCACCGCAAACACGGTGCTTGCCAGTCCGCACAAGACCGACCACATCATAATCTTCACCTTTTTCATTGTCCGGTTTCTCATTGTTTGACGATTCTACCCTCCATACGGGCCGTGATTTTATCCCCTTGCGCAGCCGTCCGGCGAATGGACTCCATGATCAAATCGCGTACGGCTATATCCGTGACATTCTTCGACAAATTATCTTTCAGGGCATACATTTTGTCATTTCCCTCGGCCAGATAGTCCAACGTGGAAATCACATATATACCATTGGGGTCAATCGGTTTTCCCCCGACCTCGGCACTCAACAAGCGTCCGTCTGCGGTAATGACCAGACGCGCACCGCTGATCCCCTCGCCCCCTACGGCAGCTATCTGTTCCATCAGCTCCGTCAGTTTACGCCCGTCCAAAGAGAGGATGCACAGGTGATTCTCGAACGGGGCTATTTCCAACACATCTCCATACGTCACCTTGCCCTTAGGCATCGTGCTCCGCAGCCCGCCGATATTGCATAGGCCGATATCGGCCATCTTCCCCACCCGGAGCGACCCCTCACGCAACACGTCGGCCACAAAATTCGACAAAAGGCTCTCGGGACGGTCTGCTCGCATAGCCACTTCGCTTTCTCCCAACACCGGCGACATCATGCTGTCTACGGCATGACGATAAGGAGCCACCACGCGCAAAGCCCCGCTATCGGGATTGGCGTCCAGACAACGGGTCACCTCATAACGCCCGGCTTTCACGTCTCCCAATTCGTAACGTTGGGCAAACGTTGCCGCAGACCACCCGCAACATACGTATAAAAACAAAATTCTGAATGTTCTCATCATATTTGGTTTGTATTCCACGGCCAAATTTACGAAAAAAAAGTCCATGCCCTGTCAATCAGGCTGAAAAAACACATAAGCCTTTGGTTATTCCATAAAATAGCCGTACCTTTGCACCGCTTTCCGTACAATCGCTGGCAGGATGCAGAGTTCCCTGTTATGTTGTATTGGGACGACAAACAATTTAATGATTAAAACAAACAATGGCAGATTTAATTAAAATTGCAGAAGAAGCGTTTGCTACCGGTAAGGAACATCCCCAATTCAAAGCAGGCGACACCGTTACCGTGGCATATAAAATCGTCGAAGGTAACAAAGAGCGTATCCAGCAGTACCGTGGTGTGGTCATCAAGATTTCAGGCCACCAGAACAAAAAACGTTTCACGGTTCGCAAAATGTCCGGAACGGTGGGAGTAGAACGTATATTCCCGATTGACAGCCCGAACATTGACAGCATCGTAGTGAACAAGATTGGTAAAGTTCGCCGCGCCAAATTGTATTACCTGCGCAAACTTACCGGCAAAAAGGCCCGTATCGCAGAAAAGCGCACAATCGGCGGCGACAAATAAGCCTCATACGTTTCAAAACCACACAGCGTCGGAAAGCATATCCCATGAAGGGAACTTTCCGACGCTGATTTTTTATGCCCAATCTTTCCGGAAGGTCAGACCAGACGCAAGCCCTCGTCCGTGATTTCGATAAGCCTTTTCTTATAAAGGTCGCCCACGGCTTTCTTGAAAACTTTCTTGCTGACACCGAACATCGCGTAAATTTCTTCTGCCGGACTCTTATCACACAAAGAGGTACGGCCGGCATTATGCTGCAAGTGTTCCAAAAGCACTTGCGAAAAATCGTCCACCGCTTCCCTGCCCTGTTTCTGCAAGGTGACATCCAGTTTACCGTCCGGACGGACTTGCTTTATATAAGCCTGCATACGGTCTCCCGTATGTAAAGGCCGGAACAAGTCATTGTCGTAAACCAAGCCGGAAAAACGGTTGTCCACAATGACCTTGAAACCCAAATCCGTTTTTTGCCAGACTAAAACCTGCACCTCATCGCCTTCGCTGTAAGGAGGCATCTCGTCCGACAAATAATGTTCCACTTTGGCCGAAGCCATCAGGCGGTAGCTTTCCTCGTCGATATGCAGATGCACGATATAACTCCGCCCCTTCTGCATCTTGAGCTTCTGCTCACGGAATGGCACGAACAAATCTTTCATCAGCCCCCAATCGAGGAACGCCCCGTAATTGTTTACCCACGCAACCTGCAAATAAGCAAAATCTCCGACTTGGGCCAAAGGCGTCTGCGTGGTAGCGACCAAACGTTCTTCACTATCCAAGTACAAGAAGACATCCAACTCGTCTCCCACGCTGCAACCTTCCGGCACATAACGTGCCGGAAGAAGAATCTCTCCTGCATCGCCTCCATCCAAATACATGCCGAAATCCACGGCCTTAACCACCCTGAGGCGGTTCATCTTTCCTAATTCTATGTTCATAGGGATATATTTTTATCATCGGTTATCAAACCGTCTTTCATGTGAATGGTACGGTCTGTCAAACGTGCCAACCCGTCATCGTGGGTCACAATGACGAACGTTTGCCCGAACCGTTCCCGTAAATCGAAGAACAGCTGATGTAGCTCTCCCTTGTTTTTCGTATCCAGACTCCCCGAAGGTTCGTCGGCAAAGACTACGGAAGGATGGTTGACCAAAGCGCGTGCCACAGCCACCCGCTGCTTTTCTCCTCCCGAAAGCTCGTTAGGCTTGTGGGAAGCCCTGCCGGACAGTCCCATGAAGTCCAACAGTTCTTGTGCCCTCGCCTTGGCCTCGCTTGTGGAAGCACGCCCGATGTATGCCGGAATCATCACGTTCTCGAGTGCAGTGAACTCGGGTAACAACTGATGGAACTGAAACACGAATCCGATGCGCCGGTTACGGAAATTCGCCATTTCCTTGCGGTCCAAGCTTTCCATGGCAACCCCGTCGAGCCGGACACTTCCGCTGTCCGGCTTATCCAACGTCCCCATAATCTGCAACAACGTGGTCTTTCCGGCCCCACTCGGCCCCACGATGCTCACCACCTCGCCCTTACTGATATCGAGGTCGATTCCTTTGAGCACTTCAAGCGAACCGAAACTTTTCCTTATACTCCTGACTTCTATCATAATCCTTCTATAACCTGCTTATCACGTATTGTGCCAAGTAACAGCCGAACACGGCCGGCATATAACTCACCGTGCCCGTCGTGGTCTTCTTGTTCCGTTCTCCCTCTACCTGGACCAAAGCGGCCGGGTCTGCCTGCTGGGCGCAAAACACCACCGGTAACGGACGACGCATGCCGTCTCTTTTCAGCCGGGTCCGCACAGCTTTGCTCAACCCGCAATGAAACGTCTCCCACAAGTCGGCAAAACGGATTTGGGTAATATCCGTTTTCGCCCCGGCCCCCATGCTGCTCACGATCCTGACGCGTCTTTTCATCGCCTCTTCTATCAAAGCACATTTCGGTGCTATCGTGTCGATGGCATCAACGATAAAGTCAAACTTCGCGCTGTCCAGTAAAGCACCGACCGACTGCTCTTCCAGAAATTCATCCCGCACGGTCAAGCCGAGTTCCGGATTGATATCCTTAAAGCGCTGCTCCAACACGCGGACTTTTTCCTCCCCGACCGTCGAATGCAGGGCACACAACTGGCGGTTGATATTGCTTGGTTGCACCCGGTCGGCATCCAACAACGTCAACCGGCCGACTCCGGCACGTACCAACATCTCGGCGGCATACGCTCCTACGCCCCCCGTACCGACCACCAAGACATGTGCCCGGCGGAAACGTTCCATCTTGTCTGGCCCCATCAGAAGCGACGTACGCTCTAACCAATCCGGTGTTGTCATTGGCCATCCTCCTTTCCGTTGCTACGCGACAACCAATTCTTATACCACTCCTTGGCCGCCTCGTAGCGCAAATCGGTTGTCAACGGCTCGTTCACGCTCACATCCTTCGTCGCAGCCTCGGCATACACGTCCGGGAAAATCAACATTAACCCCGTATTCATATAGTACTTTTTGATTTGGCGGGGAATGTGGTCGAACGACGGACGGAAAGAAATAGACCCTCTACGCGCTAACACGACCACCAACATGTGGTCTTCCCTGACCTCCCGCGAAATACGTTTCAACTCATTTCCACCATCGGTCTGGACATATTCCGCACGGATAGACGCGTGGTAAGTTTCCAGATAACGTTGTAAAATCCGGATAGTGTCGGGATGGGCGTGATAAATAATCCTACAGCCCAGTCCTACAGCCAAACGGGCCACACGCTCTACCCAATGATAAAAACCGGCCTCAAACTGGGCCTTGGCCGGTACGGCTACATGAATGCGGCGAATCGTATTGACCGGCACCGTACAGCGTATCATCGTAATCTGACGGTTCAGGCGGTTCAACAAACTGATCAGCACCGGCCCGAAAAACGACTCAGAAGGAGAATTCTGCATGTGCAAGCCTACCACTAATTCGGAATAATCGTTCTCCTTCATGCAATGGATAATACCATTTGACAAGTTAGTAGCCAGACGCACTTTGGTCTGCATCTGCACGTTGGCAGCCGAAGCGATGGCAGATGCAGCCTCCAACAGTTTCATCCCCTGTTCACGTGCCTTGTCATCATTGTCCAACACCACATTGACAGCACTCATCGGAGCCTCCGACTTGTCCTTCCGCATCAACAAAGCCATGTTGACCAAATAATCCACCGTGTCGGGATAGGCCAAGGCAATCAAAGCCGACTCTTCGTCCAACGGACGCGGTTCACTGATATTACCATCCTGTAAAGCCAACCTTCGTGCCGCCACATCCGTAATCAACGAACTGACCACACATGTCACTAATATCAATAATATCGTACCGTTCAGCACATCTTCATTCAACAGCCTCCCGCCGGAAGGCAAAATGATATTATAGCCCACCAATACCGCAGCAAGCGTAGCCGCCGCCTGGGCGTTACTCAGACCGAACATCAGTTCCCGCTCCAATACCGACATCTTAAAGACCTTCTGAGTCACCCACGAAGCGATCCATTTTCCGGCCAACGCCATGGTTATCATCACACCGGCTACTTTCAATGCCTCACCTGACCCGAACAACACACGCAGGTCGATAATCATGCCGACCCCGATAAGGAAATAAGGAATAAACAAAGCATTGCCCACAAATTCCAAATGGTGCATCAGCGGTGCGCTATGCGGAATAAGCCGGTTTAATACCAGTCCGGCCAAAAAGGCCCCTAATATTCCTTCCATCCCAATGAGTTCCATCAAGCCGGCACTCAAAAAGACCATGGCCAACACAAAGATGAACTGAATGACCGGATCGTTGTACCGACGGAAAAACCACCGGGCAATACGGGGAAAAGAATATACGATGAAGAGGGAAAGCAAGATGACTTTCAACAAAAGTACAACGCCGAACCAACCTCCGTGCACCTCCTCACGGAACATGCCCGAGATGAAAGCCAATACCAACAAGGTCAGCGTATCGGTCACAATAGTTCCCCCCACCGCAATACTCACACTGCGGTTACGCGACACCCCGTATCGAATCACGATAGGATAGGCTATCAAGGTATGCGAGGCATACATACTGGCCAACAGAACGGAAGTCACCAGGCTGTATTTCAGGAGGAACACATTGCTGACGACACCCATCGTCAGGGGAAAAACAAATGCCGCCAACCCCAACGTCAACGCCTGCCAACGAATCCGTTTCATGTGCTGCATATCCATCTCCAAACTGGCCAAAAACATGATGTAATACAAGCCCACGTTCCCGAACAGTTCAAAACTGCTGTCCTTGTCCAACACATGCAAACCGTATGGCCCAATCAACACACCGGCCAAAATCATGCCGACAATGTGGGGTATCTTCAGTTTACCCAATAAGATAGGTGCAAACAGAATGATGCTCAACACTAAAAAGAATATCCACGTGGGATCCGTGACGGGAAAATATGTAGACAAGTCGGGCATCTGCATGAGTATCTGTATTAATTTAAGATGCAAAGTAACGAAAAAGTTTCCATTTTGTATGTCCAATCGTAATAAATTATCTATTTTTGCAACCGGAATCATCACAACTTTTAAAAATTATATGAAATGAAAGTAGCTATTGTAGGTGCGAGCGGCGCGGTGGGTCAGGAATTCCTGCGTGTGCTCGAAGAGAGAAACTTCCCATTGGACGAACTCGTTTTATTTGGTTCAACACGCAGTGCAGGTTCCAAATACAAATTCCGTGGCAAAGAAATCGAAGTGAAGCTTCTTCAGCACAACGATGATTTTAAAGACATCGACATCGCTTTCACCTCGGCCGGTGCCGGCACATCCAAAGAATTTGCCGAAGACATCACCCGTTACGGTGCAGTCATGATAGATAATTCAAGTGCATTCCGCATGGACAAGGACGTGCCTCTCGTCGTGCCCGAATGTAACGCAGCAGATGCCTTGGAGCGTCCGCGCGGCATCATCGCCAACCCGAACTGTACGACCATCATGATGGTCACGGCCCTGCAACCTATCGAAAACCTGAGCCATATCAAACGTATCCACGTGGCCAGCTATCAGGCTGCCAGCGGAGCGGGTGCCGCTGCCATGGCCGAACTGGAACAGCAGTACCGTGAAGTATTGGAAGGCAAACCCGTCACCGTGAAGAAGTTTGCCTATCAGTTGGCTTATAACGTTATCCCCCAAATTGACGTATTCCAAGACAACGGGTATACCAAAGAAGAAATGAAGATGTTCAACGAGACACAGAAGATCATGCACAGCGACGTGCAATGTTCGGCCATGTGTGTGCGCGTACCGGCCCTGCGTTCCCATTCGGAAGCCATCTGGTTGGAAACGGAACGTCCGCTCACGGTAGAGGAAGTGCGTGAAGCCATCACCCACGGCGAAGGCGTGCAACTGATGGACGACCCGTCCACACAGACTTACCCCATGCCGCTCTTCCTGGCCGGAAAAGACGATGTATACGTAGGCCGTATCCGTAAGGACCTGGCCAACGAAAACGGCATGACGCTTTGGCTCGTAGGCGACCAAATCAAGAAAGGTGCCGCACTGAATGCAGTGCAGATTGCCGAATACCTGATTAAAGTGGGAAATGTGAAGTAACAACGACAATCTCATATAAAAAGCGGATAAGATTGATAAAGAATGAATCTTATCCGCTTTATTTTATGATACAACAATATCTTGTACTTAACCTTATTCTTCAAAGATGCAGGCTTGCCTGATGCCGATGCGGCATCCCTTGCTGCCGTAAATCCTCTTCGACTTGTCGGTCCACACGGGACTGATGCCGGTCACTTCCACGCAAAGCGTGTATTTGCCCCGAGGTTTGCAGGGCGTAATGATGCGGATGGCCGTTTCGGGGTATTTGCTGTAATAATCCACGAGCGAGGAATATACCGTATCTCGTTGGGAATCTAACACGCTGACACGGGCATATCCGCCCAACGGGCCGGCTTCCCCGATGAGTGCCGCATGGGTGCCCTCGAAGCCCATCTCCATTTTGCCGCCCGGGGTGTCCGACACGAGCGCGCCGTCCTCCCTTCTCCAATGTGCGGGGCACCTGATTTTCCCGGAGGGAAGCATCTTGCCCCCTTTCAGGGCATCCGTGGGGCGGAGCGTGCGCATGTCCCATGCCTGCCAGTATTCGGGAATGGATATTCTTGTGCCTTCCGCCTGCAGGGGCATCCACACGTATGTGGCGGCAGAAGCCTGACGGGGATACGACCAACGGTCGCCCATGAACATGGGAACGGTGTCGTTGCCGTGCCGAAGGGGGAAAACGAAAGTGGTTTGCGAGTTGTAGGTGAGTCGGCCTTCCGGGCAGAACAGGCCGCGTCGTGTCCACGGACCTTCTATCCGTGGGGCGGTAAAGTAGAAATTGTCGTTCTTCTCCCAACTGGTCAGGTTCGAATAGAGCAAGTAGTATATGCCATCCTTTTTGAACATGGCAGGGGATTCGCCGGAGTCCTTGACGTGGGCCACTTCCGTTTCCACGGAGCGGTAATCGTCGCTCAGGCGGTAGATGGGGCCGTGGTGGATGAGCAGGTAACCCTTGCCGTCGGTGTCTTGGAACGTGCCCATGTCCCAACGCTTGACAGGTTTCCCTTGATAGAGCAACGGGCCTTGCAACTGGTAGTCCCCGTCGATGGTCTTGCATGTGGCGTAACCGATATACGGGTCTTTGTATCCCATGTCGTCGGCGTGCATGAACATGACGTATTCCCCCGTCTTGGGGCATTTCATGACCTTGACACGCTCGCCCACGCGGTTGGGGCCGAGGATGCCGTCCGGTTGCACCCGCAAGACCACGTTCTCGAATTTCCAGTTGACCAGGTCATCGGAAGAGTAGCAGGAAAAGCCCGGGAAGGCATTGCTCTTGTCCGACTTCCATTCGCCGAACAGGTAATAACGCCCGTCCTCTTCCACGATGCAGGCACCATGGGCGTTGACGATGCCGCCCCGGTCGTCGAACCACGGGATGCCGTTGACTATCACCGCCTGTTTTTCTGAATTTAAACAAAAATCCTTGCCTAAGACGAAAACAGGAGAGCAGAAAAGAACTATGAACGATAAAAATATCCTATATTGCATTCCAAGTAAAATTATCTGTTGATATTAAAAGACTCCGGCTATTTCAACGCAGCTATTCAGACACCACATCCGGCCGGATTTGCGAATAGTGTATGTTGTCCAACATCAGATTGATGACATTACGGCTTCGGTTGGATGCCCCCTTCGCTTTATCAACATAGACATCCCTAACAAATATATCTTTAGGCTTCAACCGTTTATCACCAGAAAATTCATAGACATAATCAGCAGAGCCACATTTTATGCCCCTTACGTGAATGCCTTTTATGGAAGTGAGGCGCTCTTCATAAGTAGGCACCAAATCCCTCCATTGGTACATGACATCCATATCCAACCCCACAAGGTAGCCTGTCTTATTACAGGTTATATCTTCCAAATGAATGTTTTCAACAAAACCTCCTCTTCGGCAATTGGTTTTAATGAAGAATAAACACCGTACAGAGCCAAGCACATCACAATGATGCATAAAGATGTTACGTATCCCTCCCGACAGTTCACTGCCTATTCCCAACAATGTATGTCCGGCCAGAATCTTACAATTCCTGATAACGATATTTTCACTGGGCGTATCCAACCTCCACGCGTCCCGGTTCCGTCCCGACTTGATGACTACCGCATCATCCCCTTGGTCAAACGTACAGTTCTCAATCAGGAAATCACGGCTCATTTCCAAATCTATTCCGTCATTGTTATGCCCATTAGCCTTTACATCAAGCCGACGCACAATACCTCCTTTGCACATATAAAGATGAATGGTCCAAAAAGGGCTCTCCCTGATGCTGAAGTCTTCAAGAAGCACATTCCGACAACGATTCAAATGTATCAGATGGGGACGGAGGTTATTCTCCCCTTCAGCCATTTGCCGTTTTTCCACCGCAATATCAGTGGATGCCATCTCATACAGTTTTTTCAATGCATCCATGTGGGCTTGAGGCCGGGCAAACCACTTTTTCCATGTCTCCATTCGCGGAGCCAAGGTCCCGCTGCCCGTAATGGCTATATTTTCACAATCATAGGCATAAACCAACGGAGAATAATTATAACACTCCATACCCTCCCATGAAGTCATGACAGCCGGAAGGTAATCTAAAGGAGTGTCCGTAAAACTCAGCACCGCCCCCTTCTCCAAATGCAGGTTCACATTGCTTTTCAAATGGACAGGCCCGGTCAACCATTCTCCTGCAGGAACGACCACACGTCCTCCACCAGCCCGATGACAAGCATCCACAGCCCGTGCTATAGCTTTTGTATTCAATACCTTTCCCCCTTCTTTTGCCCCATACCGGGTTATCGGGAAATCTTTTTGGGGAAATACGCATAAGTACACAGAATCCATAGGAAACGGCGCTTCCACTTCCACTTTCTGATGCTTTACGCCACCAACCCCTGCATACAACGGAAAAAACGACACGAGATATGCAGCTATAAACAAAATTCTCAAAATCATGGCCATATTATTCAAATCAAATTAAAGAACATAATAAACTTCTACCATGAAACCCTTAGTTCCTGTAATCGGGCCGCTTGTGCCCTTACTTCTCCGTCCACAAGGACAAAAAAGCCCTTGCCCCGTCCATACCGTTTGCCCGTACGGTCGTAAAACACAGTCAAGACACGCCCTTGGTAACTCACGCCGTCAAGACAAAACCACTCCCAAGCTTGTGCCGGCACAAGAGGATGGACGACCACATTATCACCGGTTTGCGGACGGATACCGACCAGTCCGGAAATCAACAAATCGCAATACGTCGAATGGTTATAGTCTTTTCCTCTTTCCACACCTCCTTTTTCCGCAGACCATCCGCCATCCTTCCAAGAGGCCAGTCTCGTACGGGAAATCCAATCACCCGTATAAGGATTCTGGTTTTCGTCTATCCACGGTATGATACGGCCGTCCTCGCAAACCCTCCTTTGAGAACGGCTATATTTCAGGAACTGGTCAAAATAATCCTTCTCGGAAACGACATCCTGGCTATAATTGTTCAACACATTTGCCAATGCCGTCAACGTGACAGAAGTGGCAAAAGGCCAAACCGGTCCGTTCCATTGGCACTCGTGCCCTTCGTAAGACAACCTGAAACGGGGATGCGACTGTTCTGCCGTAGTCAACCCGTAAGGGGCATTGAAACCACTGTCTGACTTCATGAACTTCCACGCCTCTTCAAACCCCTTCCCTTTTTCAGGAAGATTCATGTACCAAGGCGTATATCCTTGAAGTTCGCGCACATCCACAAACGTCCCCTTCCTTTCCGAACGAGTCTTGAAAAAACAGCCCTCTTCATCCCACAAACTGTCCTCGACCAACTTTCTGAGATGCCCGGCTTTCTCGTTATATGCCTTAGCCATATTCCCGTCGCCTAAACATCCGGCCATCTCAGCCAATGCTTTAGCCTCCCCATACATGTAAGCATTGATAGAAGGGCGTTTTCCGCTTCCGCCTATTTGCATCTCCATCCCATCCCGGTCATCATAAGTACTAAACAAGCCATCCGGATTCCGGCCTATAAAATGTCCGCCATTGTTCCACCCCCTTTCCCAAGCCGCGTAATTCTTCACCAGTTCCGGAAACAAATCCAAGACTACATTTTGACGGCGCAATTTATAATACTCCCACAGTGCATTGGAAACCCAAAAGCTATACATTCTCGGATTCCCTTCCGAAAACCAGAAACGGGCATAAGCATTCACGTACCCGGTGTCCCTCAACCAACGGCCTTCATAAATATGATGCGCCGCCGCACAGGCAATCGAGTTATATTTTCCGGACCAATACACTTTCGGAAGGAACTCTGTAAAAATGAATCCATGGGGTATCTTCTTGATATGTTTCCTAAAAGTCCACCAACGAAAATAGTATGTCGTCATCACCTCCTTGTCCGGACAATCAAAAAAGGGAATGTTTTCTTGGAGAAAAGCCCAAGACGAATCGTTAGGAACATGCTGAACATACAATTCATTGTCTTCCTGGTTAAAACGATCTATATAACACTTGTAGTCAGAAGGACGCAAGACATAAAAATCCCTATCCCCGGCATGGGCATAAAGAAGCCCCACGATGACAGCACTTGCCACTGCCATAAACCTTTTTTTCTTCATCTCATTCTTCTTTAAATCACACAAAATATTGCCACTCAGTCCGTAGCCACGGCATAGTCCTGAGGAATAATCAGGAAACTGAAGCCGGCAGCTCCTCCACCCCCGTTCTCCAAGCGGAGCAGGATGCGGTTCCACCCTTGGCGGAACGTGAAAGGTTCGATATGCTCGTCTATATGGTACCAACTCGTACCCTTGTCCTGCCAGACGTCTTTCCCGTTAATCCACACCCGGCCGCTATCGTCCGTCCCGATGGCCACAAGCATGGTCGTAGCCTCATCGAAATACAATTCGGTATAGGCATAATAAGTGGAATGCCCCGTCGTGACAGGCACGGTATTGTGCATGGACTCGCTCTGCATGAATTTCCAACGCAAAGTCCCGTCCAACTGGACTTTCTCGCCTATCATCTTGACCGGGTGTGAATCGGTTTCTTCCGTTCCGACACCGACCTGCCCGTCCGTATAGACGGCATCAAAATCCACTGCGATTTCAGGTTGGTGGACAATGGCAAAATCATCACGACCGTAATTTTCCCATGGCCCTATCATATACCACGTGTTCACATACAGCCATCCCTTACGTTCCGCGTCTTTTGAAAAACGTCTGCCGGGCAAAGCTTGGGCTTTGACCATCATCTCATTCAAACGCGGACCACGATACTCGCTATAAGGTGTCTTTACTTCATCATTGGCATAGTTCACTCCGCCTAAGCCTCCGTCTCCCCATCCTCCGCCGGGACTTCCGAATCCACCGGGCTGGCCTTGTCCGTTCCCAAGTCCACCGCCGGGCTTACCGATGTTTCGCGGAACACCGAAAAGGTTCTCCAGACGCGAACCTGCCAAGCCAACCTGCCGCGAAGCCTGTCCCAACAGCCCCCGGTAATTGTTCAGGTCTGCCGTGCTCCTCACGGACAACCCCGCACTGGCATTACTGCCCGCAGAACGTTTCCACTCCATTCCTCCGGTCTGCATCCGTATCAGTTTCTCAAAATCCGGCATGCGCGTCGCACTTTGTTGCATGGAACTGTATACTTCCGGAAAAGACAATCCCTTCTGCAACGTCTGCTTGGCCGCATTCACTGCCAAGTGGTTTTGTTGGATTTCCCGTTCATACTGCCGTAACATTTCATAGAGTTCCTGCACCGACGGCCGGTTGCCCAACGGAGGTTCGCCGGCCTGCAAGATGGCACGGGCCATGGAAACGTCGTTGGCATCCCTTGGAGCCGACGGCGGAAGCTTACGAGACTCTACTTGAGACAGCAACCGGTTCTTTTGGTTCCTCATCTTTTCCGCCATTTTTTGAAAATGCGACAACTGTGTTTTCAAATTCTTCTTCACGGATATTTCCGACTGCTCCACCAGTTCCTTCGCATACTGGGAAGGCAAAGCCCGGTGTGCCTGCTCCATCTTCATTTTCTCGTTCAATTTGGCCGGTCTCGCCGCACGAGGTTTCAGTGCGCCGTGATGTTTCTCCACCGCATGTCCCTCCGGCAGTTTCATCGTACCCTGCGTGGAAGATGGAGGGGCAGACAGGATGCCCCATGCCAATGCCGCACAGGCCACAAGCGCTATTCCCCAAGCCACGACGGTGACCTTCCAATCAGTTTTCGTTGTAGTGTTCATCGTATGTTCGTATACCTATATTCGTTAAATTATAAAACTGGCAGGCATCCATCACCTCCACAAAACGTCCGAAAGGCGTATTCTTGTCCATGTCAATGCGTATCCGGCGGTCCGGAGTGGCAATACAGACATCCCGCAACTGCTCATGCAGGAAATTGGCCGTGCAAGGTTGGCCGTCCCAGTAAAAGTTACCTTCACTGTCCAACCCCACAATCGCCTGTTTGTCATCGGGCTTCAGCTTCACTGCAGCCTGCGATGCCGGCAAGTCCACCGGAATATCCCTGTTCTTGACCTTGGTCATAGTAGACACCAAGAAAAAGATAAGCAGCAGGAACACACAGTCTATCAATGGAGACATGGAGACTTCTGGCTCCTCTTCGTTATTTCCCAAAGGTAGTTTCATAAGGCTTTCCTCCTAAACGGACCCGCGTATGCGTGAATCCTTCCAACTGACATTGATCGAAAATCTCTATTACCGTATTGACCGGAACCGACCGGTAAGCCGCCACCTCTATGGCCACATCCGTCCCCACCTTCTCACGCAAAGCATTCAGATAGGCATTCAAATCCCCGATGGGCAGATAATCGTTCTCCCCGGTATAGGCGTCATGGTTCGCCACCTCATAGACCTGCTTGTCCTCGTCCACGGCTATAATCACGGTATTTTCACCCGAACGGGTCGTAGACAAACTGGAAGTCATCGCAGGCAACGACAGCGGTATCTGCATCTCCCATTTCTTCATCATGGTCGTGACCAGGAAAAAAATCAGCAACAGGAACACGCAGTCTATCAAAGGCGACATCTGGATGTCCACCTTTTCGTCTTCATCCAAAGGCAGTCTCATGCTCACACGGTTTTCTTATTCAAATAAATCGTATTCACCACTTGTTCCACGCCCGTCTCGATTTGTGCCCCCAAATTGGATATCCGGCTTTTGAGGATGAAATATACGGCAATGGAGGGCATGGCCACTATCAAACCGGCAGCCGTCGTAATCAACGCCTTGGAAATGGAGTCGGACAAGATGGAGGCTCCCCCCTCGTCGCCGAACAAAGCCACAAGACCAAACGCCTCAATCATGCCCACAATCGTGCCGAACAACCCTAAAAGGGGAGACAGGGAAGAAATGACGGAAAGAGGATAAATGCGTGACAAATGGCCACGGATGTCACGGGCCGCCATGTCACCGGCCGTCTGGCACACTGCTTCCCAGTCTGCATCACGATGCTCTACTATAAAGCCAAGGGCATTACCTAAAGTGGAAGGTTTCTTCCGGCAAAGGGCTACAGCCGCGTCGTAATCTTGCTTCTCGATGCATGCACAAACCTTCTCGGCCAGGCCTTTCGGTGCCAAACGCCCGCGAGTGGAAGTAAAGAAACGCTGAATCGTAATGACCAATGCCAAAATGCCCAATAAGTAAAGAGGATACATGATGAAACCTCCGGCCTTGATCTGGGCCACCCAGTCAATTTGCACCTTCTGCTCCGCCTCTTCATCCGTTTCAACGGGCACATCCTCCAAAGCCACAGAGTCCATTGCCGCATCGTCTATCTCCTCTACGGCCGCCACCTTGCCCGGCAGAATCTTGGGAGCCACATCCGCAAAAGCGTCCTGGGTAGCCCCTAAAATGATGTTGTCGAAACCGGCATCCCGACGGGTCGGACAAAGGAAGGATATATCGGTCAGTGTAAAATCGCCAAAGTCCTTCCATAAGTCCCGGGTCACAACCGTCCAACCACCGGTCACTTTGTCGTCCACCTTCAGGCCCGACAGTTCCTTTCCCGGGCCGGCCATATAAGTATAACCGTATTTCTTCCCCGGCGCACGGCCTTTCGCGTTTTTCGCGCCCAATTTCAGTCCGATTTCCTCCCCGCCCCATTTAATCCAAGAAAACGTGATATAACGGTATTGTCCCGGTCCGGGATTCTCGCGGATAGGAATGGACAGTCCGGAAATCCGTGTAGGAGTTTCGGAGGGCTTCACATAAATATAATGCGTACTCCCTTCCCGGCATCCTCCTTCCCGGACAGCCTTGGGTTCGGAAATCTGTGCCCCCGCCGGCACTTTGTCCTTGAACACTTCATAACGCCCTTTTGCCCCGGCATGGGATGCCCCTAAAAAACAAGAGAGCAACAAAGCCCACACCACCGAATACTTTCTCTTCTTCTGCAATAAAATTCCCATGATTGATAATATTTATATGATTACATGATTCCACATCGGCAAAGATACCGAATGCAGCCCTAAAACCGTTCCATTTTTCATTCAATTATATGGCATAAATGTGGAAATCACACTTGATGCCGAAATTGATTCACTTTTGCCCATTTTCGTTCAGACAGGCATACCCGGTAAAAACCGCTGCAAGACTCCCTTCTCCATGCCGCCCCCGTCAGCCCCACACCTCCAGAAAGTTTTCCAAAACATGTTTCATCCTTCAGGAATCCCAATAAAACATTTGTAATTAACCGTTTAAGCCCTGAAAGATGAATAGGCGATGTTTCAGGCTGAAAAGCCCCACCCCTACAGGGAGGTTGGAAAAGCCCTTCTTCAGGACATCTTTTTTTCTGCGCCAAACGATTTTTCATTCTCCTGAGACTGATTTTCCGTTCTGCGCCAAACGATTTCACCACTTACGACAGGACGGATACATGCCACAACCTGACAAAAAGCTGAAAGATGGAATTATATCCTTCAGTCGCCAAACACGCTGGAATACAAACACTTGAAATCCATCCTGAAAGATAAACCCATTTTTCTGAAAATCCCTTGGTGTATAGACGGGCCATAACGGAGGATACTCATTCAAACAAGACTATGCTGTCCCAATCGAAATCCTTGTTCCAAATCATATAGGGGTAAGGAATCCACTTCCTATCCACATATAAACCGATACGGATATTATCCACGCTCCCGGCACTTCCATCATCCACATTAAGTATGGGCAAAGAGAGATAACGCCCCTGAGCATCCCCTGCATTAATCGCCACATGAACCAACTCCACTTTGAATTTCAAGTCCAACGGACTTCCAGTCGCTTCTTTCGTACGGTCATAATAATAAGTCAAAAGAAAATAAGGTCCCATAAAATCATGCCCATAACGCCGAATCTCAGGCACAGCATAAGCCCGGTAATAATCCGGTTGGAACTGGAGAATGATTTGAGTGGACTTGGCACGGAGATAAGCCTCACAATCCGACTTGGACCAAGTGTCGAGATTATGGTCGGGATATTTCTCCAAATACGTCCGGCAGACGTACGCCACACTGTCTAAAAGTTTCTCCTTCTCGTATGCAGACAAGGGGAATGGATTCTCGGCCACCGTCTTAGTACCCGGCAAAACCACCGGACGGTACCCCTCCATGGCGTAATAATGCCCTTGTACAGATAGAGGCTTCCGTGCGCACGAAACAAATATCAGAGCTACACACGCTATTAACAAATAAAATCTTGTATTCATCATATTCCAACTATTTTTAAATTCCCCTTATTATTCTGTCACTTCCGACCATCATTCATATTCCAAATCATATAGGGATAAGGTATCCAATCTTCCAACAACCCGTCCTCATAATCAGGCGCATGGAAACCATAGCCCAAGTTTCCCAAAATCGGCAGATAGAACCCGGAAGCCTGCGCATTCCCAATATTGACGGATACCACAATAAGCCCCGGAACCACACGTGTTCCTCTACCCATTCCATATTCTTCCATGGAAGGATCATAATAATAGGTTAATGTATAATAAGGCACACCATACAAATTCCTGAAACGCCGAATCTCAGGCACGGCATAAGCCCGGTAATAATCCGGTTGGAACTGGAGAATGATTTGGGTGGACTTGGCACGGAGATAAGCCTCACAATCCGGCTTGGACCAAGTGTCGAGATTATGGTCGGGATATTTCTCCAAATACGTCCGGCAGACGTACGCCACACTGTCTAAAAGTTTCTCCTTCTCGTATGCAGACAAGGGGAATGGATTCTCGGCCCCTGTCTTCTTATCCGACAAGGCCACAGGGCGGTATCCCTGCACCAGATAATAGTGTCGCTTTTGCGCCCGATATTCTTTCAAGACCTTTCTTGAACTGCCGCACCCACAAAATAAGAATATGCCCAAAAGCAATAAAATATTTTTTTCCATCATGTCCATCTTCCTTAACTAATTTAAAAAAACGGAAAGGGTGTGGTGTTCACCCTTTCCGCCTTATGATTTATTGGTCACGCCATTGTTCTTCCATCATATAAGATGACAAGAAGCAATGCCCGTCCAACTCGTCCCCCACAGCATCAGCACCGCACAGCCAATAAATAACCTGAGGTGCAATCAAGATGTTTTCCATCGCCAAATCTCCTGAAGACCTCTTTCCAGGTAAAGTATTGGCCATTTTCACAAAAACAGGTTTTTCCCTAAATACCATGTCTGGCATACCTTTCACTTTATTGGGTATAATTGAATCCGATTTCAACTCATCCGGTGAAAAGTGCCACTCCCCTATCAAGTGTCCACGCTGAGCCGCCCCTTCCGGTAACACCCAATAGTTCATATACTCATTGATATCCTCATCCTTCAAGAAAGTATCCCATAAACGTACGGAACCAGCATAGAAATTTATGCCTGTATGCCCGACTTCCAAAGCCGTAGAATCATCTTCTACTCCCATATTTTGTGTTTCATCATATAACATCCTTTGCCCGTCATAAGACATAATATACATCCGTCCCCCCGAAGACAACGGCCCCAAGCCGGTATAAAAAGAATGCCACCTCGCATCATTAAAAGCATTGATTTCTTTCTCCAAAGCATTGCCTCCACTGATATATATTTTCACTTTCTCCCTTTGACGGAACAGCCCCCACTTGCCTTTCCCCACAAAACGGTCCCAATTGTTTCCATGATAGGATTGCTTATCAGTAGGAATATTCCTCATATTGATTTCTACGGCAAGTTCCCGGTTAGGCCCTATTCCATATAAGGCCGTAGAGTCCTCTACTGCCGCCCAATTCTCTTTCGAGAAATATGCAGCCCACACAACCTCCCCTTTCATCTCGTACGAAGTATAATGAGGATAATAGAATATGCCGAAAATATCCCGTTCCGGATCTGTGTTGCCGCCGTAGCGACCGTCAGGTGTCCCCCCGTGGTTCGATGTCACGCACACCAACCAGTCTTCATAATAAGCATCTTCGCGAGCCTCAATCGTGGCCAACAATTGTCCCAAGCCCGTATCTATCAACTTCAAGGCATTCAGGTACGATGTGTTTTCAGCCACGAATCCTCCTGATTTTCCAGCCTCCAAAACTCCTTTAAAGGCAGCCAATGTCAACTGGTTATCTCCCTTTTCAAGTTGCCCCTGCAACACCTCCAACGTTTCTTCAT
This sequence comes from Paraprevotella sp., assembly GCF_986071375.1. Classification (NCBI taxonomy): domain Bacteria; kingdom Pseudomonadati; phylum Bacteroidota; class Bacteroidia; order Bacteroidales; family Prevotellaceae; genus Paraprevotella; species Paraprevotella sp. The sequence continues at coordinate 37,348 of NZ_CFQRNQ010000011.1, forward strand.
CCGAAGAACTGGTTATCACGGATTGCATCGCGCCGACATAACGGTTTAAGTTGGGCCAGGGAGAAACGCACGACATCAATAAGTTCGGCTCCTTATCCGACACATACTGCACGATGGTCTTGGCATAAGTAACCGCCGCATCCCCTATCATGAAATCAGGAGTATAAGAATAATCCTTGATACGATGCATACGGGAATTCATTCCTGTAAGCATAGTGGCCCAAGTCAAAGGATCTTCCTCATCATACGACTCACGCCCTTCCGTCAGCAAGGCGTGGTCATCGGCGACCCCCGTCCAAACATACTTGCTATGCCCAAGCATCTTCTGCATGACCGGGAGGGTTCCTTTCTCCACCTCCTGCTTCACCACAGAACCCACAGCCCCGTCTATGTTGAGCCAAAGCACGTAACGTTTCACACTTTTTTTGGATGCCGCCGTGTCTTCTATCCCTCCGGCAATCGACTCAGGTGTATCATACTTCGTGCACGAAACGTACAACCCGCACAGCAACACCAATACGTATTTGAATCGGTTTATTATATCCATATTTCAAATTGTTTTATCGTTTATAAAAAAATGTCCCAAACTCCGAAAACATTTGTTGCCTGTCCTTATGGAAGTTTTCAAAATTCTCTTCATCACCTTCATTCGGTATGAACAAATTGGGCTTGTCGAACACCAAACGCAGGTAACGTGCCGTGACAGGCTGCGGGAAATCTATGAACTGCTCGTTTTTCAACAAACCGTCCACGGTCTGTTCCAAAACATACACGGTGCTCCATTCCTGTTCGCCATGCTGTTCCAAACCGAAGCCTGAAGCATCAGTCGTCTGCAACGTAAATCCGGAAATACAGCGTGCGTCCCCATTCGCATAATAAAAACCATCCATCACCTGCTCCTTTCCCATGTCGATGACCACATAATATGGAAGTTCGCTCGGAGAATCCTGATACCCTCCACTCCAAGGGGAAAGGTAAGAGCTCCAGTAAGAGTAGGGATCGCCATCCAGAAGATTGTCCGCGGTCTTCCAATCCGACTCAGATTTATACTCCTTGTCCTCGTTTTCACGCCCTTCGCTGTCCCAAGCCGCAATCTTCCATGCGCTACGGTTGGCACGGTAACGGAAAGACGAGGTTTCATATTGCCCCACATCCTCAAACGGATCCTCCGCCAACGGGTTTATTTTCCAGATTTGCTTGTCCAATAGAGGATAGCGTGAAGCATATTCACGCTCCGATCCGGAAACAGACATGCCCCAATGTTCATAGAAAGGAGTAAAATCCACCTGATAACGGTCGCAAAATTCCCTGAAGAAACCCTCATAGTCGTTTCCGGCTCTTCTGTCATGGCTTAATTTATCATAGATGTCCCATTTCGGTTTATCCTGATAATGGTTTTCATATTCGGCAATTTGGACACGCGGTAAAAGATATAGGGACTTTTTTCGGTTCGCCTCTTCTTTAGCCGTATACAAATCCGATGACATCCACTTGGAAGTATCCGCCTCTGCATAGGACAAAGCAACCGGAACTGTAGACTTAAAATCTATCCCCATGTCTGACAATTCTTGTTCCAAACCAATCTCCTTGTTCCTCTCATTCATCCGATACAGAGGCACATAAAAATATTCATCCTCCCATCCCGTCACTCCATTATAAAAATAACTATACTTTTCCGCCACCATGGAATATACATTGATAAAATGCAAATCAGCCACAGAGTCAATATTCAACAGGTCATCATAAAGACTGGCCGTACGTACCAGCATCATCCCCTGTTCGTTATCGGAACGCCTCGATTTGTTTTCCCGCAATTGGACATCAAAGACAAAACGGTTGGGAAACATGGGTTGTGGATTTGCCGCATCGGATTCTTTGTCAAAGCCTTGGGTACGATAAATCGTCTCCAACATTTCATCCCACGTAGCCAAACATGCCTCCATTTCCATCGCAAAATCAGGACGTTGGGAGAAATACAAGTCCAACTGGCTTCGCTCTACGGAGAACGCCACGTTTTTTCCTCTCAATTCCAACCAAGGGACTGTCGTAGCTTTCACTTTCCGTTCCCACTCACGCACGTCGGTTTTCCCCAAGACAAAATCCGGAGCCGCATACACATTGCAGAATGCCAACGGGACATCAGCATCCCCTTCTACATCCTGATCGCGCAACACCCAAAGATAACCTCCCAACGAGAAGCGTACGGTATTCTTTCCGGGATACAACGCTTTCCGATAATAGGCAATAGGTTCACGCAAGCCGATATTGTCATTCGTCAAGTCTTCCGTGTGCATACCCACTTGGACGGTCAGTCCCCAAACATTATCCGGCACATAAACCGTCACCAATTCCCCTGCACCCGCATACAACCCACTGCTATAAATGGATTGTGGGCCTTCTTGCATAATCCCCAACTGGATATATTTACGGGATAAATCCAAATAAACCACAGTATCTGCGATACGACGTTCTGAAGCCGTGTCCACCAATCCCGGAAACAAACGGGCTTTCTCGTACATGCTTACATCGATGCCCTGCACCGTATCCACTGTCACACGGGAGGAATCCGCCGCATTATCATCCCACCCGCTATCAAACTCGAAGTCACTGGCTTCACACCCTGAGAACAAAAAAGACATCCCCAAGAAAGCCACTAATATATAGTTCACTAAATATCTCATATTCCTTATGCTTTAATCATTCGTTGTTAAATCCTTATAGGGAAGCGTACGCCCTATCCCCGTCCATCCCCATGCATCAGGCACGGTAAATCCCAACCATTGGAAAGTTTGGAATGGTATATCGACCAGATTAATGGACGTTTGGAAATAGGTCTTGCTATAAGGCGGTTTGACATTGGTCTCTTCCGACATGCCCTGTTGCCACAAAACATTGGAAGAAAGTGTCATATCCGATTTCCCTGCATTCGGCCCACCGTAAATGGAACCATATTGGGAATAGTCAGGCAACACCTCCCCTTCATAATCCTCTTCCCTGTCGCAAGGCCAGTAACCAATCAAATTATCCCAATAAGGATAATCTTTTCCCAGTTCATCCAATCCCGACAGTTTATAATTCTCAGCTATGAAATCAGCCGGCAATGCCACATCGTAGACTTGCACATTGGTCACATAAATCTGTACTGTCGTGGAAGTATTTGAACGGAATATCTGCCCAATGGTAAGGGGAACTTTGTCTCCTGTAGAAACATCCACGGTCAAAGGTTCAAACTCTGCATTCCCATGAAGATCCAAATGCCCGTCTGTATATTGACGGAACTGTTGTTTCTTATAATCAAAAACTACCGTCAATACATGCCATTTTTTATCGTTCAACACCGAAGCCTGGTCTTGAATCGTCCAAATCCGTTTTCCATCGAACCTGGACAAAAGCCTGAAATATTCCGCTCCGGTTTCCCAACCTTCCCCCCCTCGGGGTTCTGTTTGGATGGCCTTAGACACAAAATCCAACCAGTTCTCTCCTCCATTGGGATAGCAGACCATGAATTGGACGGTATAAGATGTGGTGTCTTCCCCCTCTGCCGGCAATTTGAAATCGAACAAAGACGGGTCATTGACTTTGGCATAATCGGTAGCCCCCGTTCCGGAATAGGCCGGAGTGAAATACTTATATACCAATCCCTCATCCGAAGAAGGAGCCAAAATGCGCTCTTCACCGAAACGTTCATTATACATCAAGGTAAATGTGTTGCGGTCTTTCATCTCATACACACTTTCGCCCGTATTGTCCGTGACACCTCCATAATTGGACGTTACTACCACCAACCAATCCTCGGCAGCATAATCCGGACGTGCTTGCAAAGCCGCCATGACCCGTCCTATACGTTGATCCGTTTCGGAAAGAGCGACTATGACTTCATCCGTAGGCCACCCGGCACGCTCGCCTTCAGGAACAATGAAACCGGCTTCCAATCCTGCCTGCTGCACTCCATTGTATTCTATAATGGTCAATGAGGGTACCTCGCCCGTAGCCGACAATATTGCCTCAGCATCTTCCGTGATTTGCTCATCCGTACCCCAACAAATCGTATCGGCCTCATCCTTGCATAAGTCGGAAAACTCACGTTCAGATGCCAATACCGCAATACGGCTTTCACCGTCAAGTCCTTTAAGGCGTTCCAAAACCGAAGGCGTATCGGAAGAGCGCTCCAACATTCCTGTCAGCAGATTATCCCATCCCAGACGACTTCCGACCAACGTATCGGAACGGGTATCAGCCAAACCGTCAAACGTATACAATGCCTTTTCCATCATGCCTTTCAGCGTCATCACCTTTCTGTCATTATTTGCCTCCCTTACGGCCGTACCGCTCGCCCCGTCCACCACAATCCAAAGCACATGTTTCTTATGGTAAGCGAAATCCTCATTCGGATAATCCGTCCGCAAACCATCCACCAAGTCATCGTTACAGGCACATAACGTAGCACCCATGCCACAAAAGACAGCCAATTTCCAAATGGTTCTTATCAAAATGTTTCTCATCTTTCTTCTTTTTTACATTAATGATCCAAGTTCACTTCCAACATCAAGACGTTATTGGCTTTCTGGCCATTGAAACGGTCAAAACTTCCCATCAACAACAGTCCATAAGAGCCCAAAGTCGTTTCCGTTTCGGCCACATGATAAAGTTGGCCGTTAAAAGTCCCGGGCACATTGAATTTCTGTTGCGCCATACCGTCCATTTCCAGAATGAGGAATCCCAATCTCGGCACACCTCCATAAGTAGAGAACGTTCCGGACACAATCACCTTTTCCTTGTCTATCAACTGGGCAAAATTAACCGTACCGCCCCCTATCTCACGAGGTACAAACGTTTCATCCAATGTCCCGTCAGGGTTCAACATGGCCATTTGCTGACGAGGCTGCCCGTTGACATGTTCGAAACCTCCAACCACCATCATTTTATCCAAAGCCTTGTTATAACGCACCATGGTAACATTACCATCCGGTCCCGCACCCAAATTCTCCAAGAAAGCATGGTCCACATTTCCACCCGCATCCAAACGGACCATTCCCGGCACGGGAACACCGTCGAATGAAGTAAAAGAACCAACCAAAACCACTCCATCGTCCTTATCCATGCACGCATCTGCTATGATTCCACCCCCCGCGCCGGAATAGTGCCCAACCTTATCCACCAAACGATAAGTGGAGTCCAACACTCCACAGTCATCCATGCGGAATGCCGATGCGACCGGTGAAATACGCTGTTTGCTATCGACATAAGAAGACGCATATTCATTACATACGTACTGCGTAAGATTACCCACCGCCACTATCTTCTGACCGGAAGTCACAAACGAACGTACAATGGGTTGCAGACTTCCGCCATTCAGTTTGCTAAACGAATAACGGATAGGCTTGCCATTGCTCTCTTTTCCAGCATCCTCGAATACATATTGCTGCGTGGTGTCGGGATGGGCATTGGAACGCAACACCATGATATTGTTAACATATACCCTATCTTTCAAATCATACAATCCACCATTTTTAGGATTATACACTTCAAAAGCAGAGAACATACCGGATACCAACATACGCCCGTCTTCAAAAGCAGATATGGAATTAATGTACGGAGGGGTATCCCCTTCAAAGGAGGAAGGTTTCACGCCATAGTCCGTACCAAAATCGGAAGAACTCCAACGGGTCACTACACCTTTGGAATTCACATGCCCGATGCACCAATGTTCATATTGGGCCAAATGCTGGAATCCTCCTACCAGATAGTTGTTTTGAGGCTTGCCATATTGGCTCACCGAACCATACACTATCCCATCCACCACTTTCGCAGACAAATCCCACGACTTATCTACCGAGATATTGCCTTCTATGGGAAAATAAGGGCCGTAAAACACTTGGTTTTCCATCACCAGATAAGTATTGCTCGACACGCACTCATCGGGAACCCTAACCGTCAACGTCGTATCGGTGGCTGCCAATATTTTGGTTTCCTGTTCCCCCAAATAGAATTTAAAAGCATATTCTCCCTTTTCCGGCACACAATAGTTCAATAACCCATCGGCCTTAAACACTACCGTATCTCCAGGATATCCCTTGGCCGGAACCGGATCTTCACTCAGCAACCTGAGGTCGAACTGCACTTTTCCACCTCCATAAGGATCTTCCGAAATGGAATGATCCAGTTCTTCACAACCGGAAAAACCGGTCAGCAAGGATAAAACCCCATATAAGCCCACGCCATATTTCATAACCAATTTCATAACCTATCCTCCTCTTTCTTCCGAATAAGACATTCCTTTTCCCTGCGCTTGACTTCCTCCAAAGGCAAAATACCTGCCCCAATCGCTTTCTGCGCAAAGACATCGCGGTCGAAACCAAAATTATGGTTCGTAAACCTTATGACATGAACCACGCCGTTAAAGGGCTGAATGTCACACGAAGCCACATAAGCATTAATCATATCCATACTGGCAAAATCGTTCACATAAGAATAAAGTATCTGGCGTGGACCGGCATATTTCACTCCAGAGGCATCATAGTACACGACTCCCATGTTCATAGGCTTGCCTGCCAACGAGTAATAAGCTCCACCCGGATAAGCTGAAACGGCTGCTGTATCCAACTGGGGGATATCTTTCAAGCAGTATTTCCCGGGAATGACATACATGGACAGGAACTCTTTCCATACTTCCGGTCTAATCTGCCGCAAATCTTTCACGCTGTCTTCTCCCATCGTGAAATACAACTTTCTACTCAGATAATCGACCGAAAAACTGATAGACCAGTCTGTCGGGGCAAAAAAGGTTATTTCACCATTTTGGAACACGGAATCCATTCCGGCATAATGGATCATTTCGACCAAGTCCGAAAAATAATGCTTGTCGGGATGCTGTTCCAAATAATCCAATACCGTACCGTTATAATACGGATTGTGTTTGCCCCCATCTTCCAAATAATCGTCATTCTGGCAACCTATGGCAGAAAAAGAGAGCACGACAGCCCCAACCCAAATCAGAAAATTTCTAAGTGAATATCTCATAAATAATAGTTTAAAGTACAACATTTTATTCCCAATAATTATTCAACGTAATCAACGTGTTATTCTCTTGTGCTTTCCTACTGATAGGCCACGTCCAAGCCCCTTCACGGAATTCACTCTTGGTCATGGGATGATAACAATATTGATTGTTATAAACCTTTCCAGTCCGCACCAAATCATAGAAATAATGCCCCTCACCCATTAATTCACGTACACGTTCCCAATAAATGGCATCTTTTAATTCGCTTCCGGACAGCGACAAAGTAGAAGCACCGGCACGTGCACGAATACGGTTGAGCAAACCGCAGGCTTTTCCATCATCCGTACCTAATTCCGCCAAAGCTTCTGCATACAACAAGATGGCATCTGCCAAACGGAATACAATCTGATTACCCGAATTGGAGGTCACGCTCTTTCCATCATACAAGTCCACATGTTCAAATTTCTTCACTTCTTTAGGGTCTGTGTCCATGGTAGAGTAAATATTCTCATTAAACCAATACGTCACACGCTCGTCCGGTTCAGAAGGAGGATAAATCCGGGTCAGGAAATCATAAGTGTACTGAACGTATGGTTGACTACGGAGATCAAATACAGAATACATGACTTCGTTGGAATAAATGGCATTTTGGTTAAAAACCTCATTCCCGTTAATGTAACTCAGATTCTGCACAATCTCGAAAATACCTTCATTGCTTCCCCCACGGAACAACGTAGCCGTCTGACTTAAAGGCAACAACGTGTAAGCCTCACCGCTTTTTTCCACCAACTGCTCTCCATAATCCACCACAGCTTCGTAATAAGCGTTCTTCTGCGACTCATCAAAACCAGCCAACCACATGTTCACATGCATCAATAGGGCCAAAACAGCCCCTCTTGAAGCCCGTATGGCTTTTTTGTCAGAGGAGTATTGTGTCCAGGGCAAACAGGTTACATCCGGATCATCCACTAAAATCTGGTTCAAATCCGCAGCAATGTTCTTCAGCACCGTTACCATATTGGTCCGCGGCAAAGGCTCTTGATGATAGGCATCCGTATAATAAGGCACATCTCCGAAATTACGCACTAAGAAGAAATAGGCCAAACCACGCATGAAAACAGCCTCAGCCTTATACGCCTTCTTTTCGTTTTCCGAGACACTCGTACGGTCAATCTCTTTCAAAAGGATATTGGCAGACTGGATAACTTTATAAAAGTTCTTCCATTGCATGATAGCCTCAGCCCGCTCATTATCATCATTCGGATAATGCTCCCTAAGCCCATTCAAATCATTAGATACCAAATCCTTAACATAATCTAAATTTCCATCCGTCTCTAACGGAGCACAACGCAAGTCCCCAGAGTAAAGGATATAACAGGATTTTTGCATCGTAGCGGCACGGAACTCCGTATAGATGCTGTTCACAAACCCTTCTACGGATTGCACGGATGCTTCATCCCACATTTCATCTCCTGACAGGTGTTCCTCACTCGTCGTATCCATCAGTCCACAGCTCCCCAACAAACAAGAAGACAGGGAAGCCACTGCTATTATATATTTCATTTTAAATAATCGTCTCATATTCATTTCTTATTCATTATCATAAACCGATAGTCAAACCCATGGAGAAAGTCCGGGCATTGGGATAACCTCCCGACTGGTCCCAACCGATAGAACTTACATTCTCCGGATTGATTCCTGAATATTTCGTAAAAGTGTAAAGGTTATTCAAACTCATCCGGATGCTGGCATGGCGGATGCGGATAAAGTTTGTCCACTTCTTAGGCAACGTGTAAGATAAGGTTATGGCATTAATCTTAAAATACGAACCATCTTCCAAAAACAATGTCTGGTCGGCACGGAACGGCTTTATCACGCTACTGTGTTGGTAATCGTATGGATTGGGATAATCCGCATGCGTATTGGTCGGAGTCCAAAAATCATACGCACTGATAGGAGTCAATGCCGCATTCTTGTACATCCCATCCTTACCTTCTATATTCGGGTCATTCAAAGATGCGAAATTATTAGCCAATACCTGATTTACAATATCACGACGAAGCGTGAACGAGCAACTGGTAAACAGAGCCAGATTCTTGTAACGCAGATTCACAGAAAGACCTCCGATAACACGCGGTTGGGAATTGCCGACAATCGCTTTATCTTTCTCATCTATCACATAATCCCCGTTCAAATCAGCCCAAATAGGGTCGCCTGCCTTGAAATACGCATTCGGATTGTCGGCAGAAACACCTTCACCCCCGACTCTCAAACGAAGTCCCGTGGCAGGATCGACCGGCACATCTTCGTCTGTGGCATACACACCTTTATATACGTATAAGAAATTAGACATGGCATTCGAACCCAACTTATTCACAACCTCCGCGTTAGAATTGATAATCATACGGGCTTCGTCCGGCAACTTTGTCATCACGTCCCGATTAATCGTAAAGTTCGTCATGATGTCCATGCTCCAGTTGCTTTTAGGACGGAAAGGACGAACCACCAAAGCCAACTCCATACCATAATTGACCAAACTCACCTCAGTAGTAGGCACCATATCAAAACCGTTATGGTCGGCCAGTTCAATCGAACTCAACTGATTGTCCACTTGCTTATAATACCAATCTCCCTGAAAAGACAAACGATTGTTCCATAATCCGAAATCCAAACCCACATTCCATTGCGTTGTTGTAATCGGGTCTATATTATTATTCGGCATATTCTTGAAATCAATGGGAATCACGGTATTACCATTATAAGTATCGCTTCCTAACAAGTAGTTTCCCCACACGTCATATTTCGTAGCCTTATATTTGACTACCCTACCCCATGATGCCCGGATGGCAGAATAATCCACCCAATTCCAATTCAGTTTTTTAAAGAATTTCTCCTCATCGAAGTTCCAACGCACGCTCACACCGGGATTGACGACCCATTTCACGCCCCGGCCGTAAGCTGAATTGGCTTCAGGACGTATGGTCGGCGTAATCACATACTTATCTTTTCCTCCTGTGGGATTTTTAAATCCTATAGTCGGAGCAATATTGAAAGACACGGTATTATCTTCCTCCGAAGTCACAGCCTCTGCCCATGAAGAAGCATAACCAAGCGGCCCCCATAAATAATCATTGACCAGTCCGGTCTGTCTGATTTCATTCCCGTTACTTCTATTGGAACTGATTTCTCCCGTCACGGTGAGGCCGTATTTAAGAATCCCCGTCGAACCGGAATAAGACAAACTGGTACGCCCATAAAGCCTGTCGCTATATTTGCTCAATCCGTAAAGTTGTGCTTGATTGCTGTTCAACATACCGGGAGTGAACTTCTCATTTTCCGTATTGTTATAAATATACCCGGCCGTAACATTCCACCGGATATTCCACGGCAACTGATAATTCATGTTTATATTGGCATCGTACGAAACACTTGTCGTATTTTGTTCCACCATCAAGGCTCCCAAAGCTGCATTCGAAGCACTATATATGGACGGAGGAGGCAGCAAGGAAGAAGCAGAAGCTCCACTGGCCACACCGGTCTGCTGCAGCGCGTTTCCACTTCCAGATCCCGTAATACCCAACGTGGCATTGACCCCGACATACAAATTGAACTTCTCTGTCGGCGCATATCCCATATTGGTACGGATTCCGTAACGGTTGAAGTCCGTATTGGTAATGATACCTTCTTCCGAATAATAGTTTCCGTTTATCTTATAATTGAATTTCGTACTTCCACCTTTTACCGACAAGTTGTAGGTCTGGTTTACCGTGCGACGATAATAATTCCCCTGCCAGTCCGTATTGTTATTGTAATAAGGATTCAAACTGTCTGTCAAAGCCTGATTCCCGTTCACATCATAATAACCATTCCAACGCGACGTGTCGTTTTGTAGAATTTGGTCGATACGGGACATTCGTTCTGCCCGTCCCACCAACACATCCCGAAGACGCGGAGGAATATTCACTTTCATATCCATTGAAAAATCAATCTGGGGTTTGGCTGAATTTCCACGTTTGGTGCGAATCAAAATCACACCGTATGCACCACGTGAGCCATACTGTGCCGTGGCTGCCGCGTCCTTCAATACTGTTATGTCCTCTATATCCTCGAAAGGCAGACTTGACAACGGGCTGACCCCAGAACCTGACAATAATCCATTAGCATCAAAATCACCTACATCTTCTTGCGGAATTCCATCAATAACAAATAGGGGAGCGGAAGAACCCAAAATATATTGTTGGTCATCTCCTTCACCTACACCCTGAATTGAAATATCAGATATACCCCGGATGGTATAAGTTCCGATTGAACCTGGCGCGCCATTGTTCTGCTGTACGTTCAAACCGGCTACCCGCCCTTGCAGCAGCTCCATGACATTGGAAACCGGAGCCGGTGGCAAATCTTTTGTATTCACGACCGTTACGGAAGCTCCCACGTCAGCCCGACTCTGTGACTGGTAAGCCACCACCACCGTCTCGTCCATCGCATTCACGCTCTCTTCCATAAATACGTCCATGTTCTTTTTGGCTTTCGCCACTTTCATTTCCACCGTCCGGAAACCCATATAAGAAAATATGAGAGTAGCATTACGGTCTGCCTTCAACCTGAAGCTTCCGTCCATTTTGGTTAATGCACCATTTCCCTTCTCGCCCTTTTCACCACGGACCATGACCGTCACGCCGGGAATAGGTTCACTACTCTCGGCCAACCTCTCGTATACATGTCCGGAAACCTCCACGACCTGCCCGTAAACCCGGTTCACGAATAAGGAAAACAGGCAAATCAAAGCCATGATATTTAGTTTCTTCATTTTTCAACTTCATTATAAGATTAATAATTATCCCTGAACTCAGGATTACCCCCAGAAAACACAAAGATGATATCCCAATGTCCTTCTTTATAAATGGCAAAATCAAAGGCCATGGATGCCCTTACACGATAAGTTCCTCTCATCAATCGGTCATAAGCAAAAACCACATGGACCTTGTCACCTTCTTTATTCGTATAACGAGTTGGCAATTCATTCAAAGGAATCGGATACGCCACCTTGTAACGTACATAATCGTCCGTCATTTCCATATCGAAGCCATGAAGCAAATTCGTCCAATCTGTCTTAGAGAATTTCCGGGGAGAAATCGGTTCGTAATCCTTTGTCATGAAACGAAAAGTCAACGTATTGTCCTTAGACGTATTCTCCAGATTTTCGCGAAAATAGACCTTGATGTCTTCTTCATTCATCACACCGAAGAAACCACTTGTACCCTCCTTATACATTCCTTGCACTGAAAGAGGATGTACAAAGTCCTCCGTGATGACTCCCGTCAGTTCATCCATGTTCGTCGGTTCATAATCCCGTTCACGTTTGGGTATTAAACGGAAACCCGTATATTCTTTCCAACCACCGGAATTTACCGCACGGATGTCAAATATGTAACCGGAATCCGGATCGCATTTGACGAACGACGAACGTGCATTGGCCCATAATATGACTTCTCCAGAATGCTTACGCACCTGCAACAGGCTACGATTCTCATATCCTCTTTTCGCCTCAATCTCCTCCAATGAAGTTTCGGTTCCCAAATAAGGGGATTTCCACACCCTCACAGGGAACTCATCCGTCAATTCCGGAGCCTCGCTACCATCGTGGCGTACCACCCTGGAAATCGTAAATGTAAGAGGCTGAGTGGAATTCCCTGCACTGAAATTGTCGGATGCCACATTGTCACGCCCTAATACGGGACGGTACATCGTTTGCGTAAAGGCAGCATCCTTGTCAAAAGAGTCCAAACTCTCCGGCAAGAAGTTATCCACACAAGACTGCAACACGCAGCCTCCCATAGCCACTGCCCACCAAGCGCATATATTATTTCTTTGTCTTTTCATTCCCATAATTATAAAATAATTGTTCCATTCCATTAAAACCAAACTCATGGCCGTCCGACAACACATGAACACAGCCATTATTTGCCATGATATCAAACGATTCCACTTCGGCCTTCACCCAAGTCGATGTAACTTTGGAATCCCACGTTTCTATCAGACGCATATAACGTGTCCCGACCTCTTCCGCACCGGAAGCCGCTCCCCGGCCTACTTCCATACGCATCAAATGGCCATACGACATACAGGGCACTTCCGTTGCACCTACGTTCAACACATCCTCCATGGAATACCGTCCATCAAACAGGTAACAGTACAACATGGAATCCAATTGGTGGCGATAATCATAATGCCGCGTAATATAAATAGTATCGTTATCTTCAGTGGACACTTGGTGCACAATCGTATCCACCACGGTAAAAGGTTCTATCAACAAATCTTCCAACCCCAAATGCTTGCCTTTCCCATAAGCTTCACGATACCGGTTCAGACCGTCGAATGCCAATCTGAACGATTGGTCCGTTACAGCAAATAAAGTTACCTCTTTACGTTTCTGCAATGAATCTTTCAATCCAGGAAGGCGCCCTGCCAGAAAAAGCAAAGAATCATACGTTACATCAGGATGAGCCGCCTTATCCGCAAGATAATCATACAACGTTCCCTCATAACGCACCGTGGATTCTTCCAAGGGATAAGTGCCAGACTCATACTCCTGACAAGAAACCCATCCGAGCATCAAAGCTCCAAATACCAATACATTAAAAACAAACAGTCTCATGGTACCATAAATTTAATTATTCCAATATTCATTTTGCCGAATCAAATTATTCTGCCGGATAACCTCTTCGGATACCGGCCAGTAAATGCCTCCATTCTCCATCCTTGCTAAAAAATCCGGGTCATCCTGAAGAATACGCTGCCGACGAATCAAATCATACCAACGGTGCCCTTCACCTATCAGTTCCCGACGACGTTCTGCAAAGATATTGTCTATCAGCTTGTTCACGTCCTCCCCGAAATTTTTCTTGAACGACACTTGAGAAAGCCCACGCTTTACCCGTAACAGGTTCAGTTGTTCCACAGCATCATCCACCCGGTTCAAAACCGCCAAAGCCTCCGCACGCAACAACAGCATATCCTCCATACGGGACAAAAGGATGGAAGAACCGAATACCGCAAAATCGCCATCCTTACCGGCTCCATTCTGCACCACATTAATCTTCCTGAAAACGGGCTTTGCATAAGTCATATCAATATAAGCCGAACGGTATTTCGATCCGGCAACCGTGTCTATGCCAAAACGTAAGTCTTTCCAATCGTCATATATACGGAAAAGAGAGTCCTTCGTTACATATAAGTCAGGATGTACCTTCCGGATGTAAGGTTCGCACAAGGTCCATTGTTCCAAATGCCCGCTCTGTGTCACATCTTTATTATCCATAAAATTAAAAGCCACTAAACGGTAAGGTGCATAAGTAGTATACGAAGCGTTGAAAAGACCTTTCGTATCCACAATATTATCCACTTCCAAAATATTCTGTAACGACCCGGTCATGCCTATCGCCTCATAGTTTTCCAATACGTAAGTGGCATAAGCCTCTGTATCGGCATAGTTCCCTTCCCAAGCCGACAAATGGGCCAGAATGGCATAGACCGAAAGTTTATTGAGCAATTTGCCTCTCCAAAAGGTAGGGTCTTGCCAATAATACTTATTATTGCTCGAACCGAACTCGAACGGAAGTTCGGCAGCTGCTGCCAACAGCTCATTCTTGGCATATTGCAAGACCTTGGCAGAAGAAGAACGGCCGATTTTCGGAAAAGAGCCATTGTCGTAAGAATAAGTGACCAAAGGGACATCCCCCCAAATCCGTACCATATAAAAATAGGCCAGTCCGCGCAAGGCATGTGCTTGCGCCACATCCCACTTCAAAGTCTGTTCGGAATAGGCTTTGTCCTGTCCTAACACGTTTCCTACATTTTCTATAAATACGGAAGCCGCATTGACCACGGCATAAAACCTCCGCCAATCCGAAATTTCATCTATCATGGGAATATTACGGTTCAAATCATTATGAATGATGGCATCCAAATCAGCTCTTCCGTATGCCGTAAAATCACCGCTGCGCAACTCTCCGCAAGCCCAATGGGTGTTATTATCAGCTAATGCCGCGCGCATCAAACCATACATACCCATTAATCCGGCACGGGCATCCTCCAACGTATTCCAATTATGCTCATCGGGCAACGTGTGATGCGACTCGTTCTCAAGGAAATCCGAACATGCGGACATTCCGGAAACAACCACCAACGCACATATTCCCCATAAGAGTTCTCTCATGTATAAAACTATTTTTTTCATTTGTTTTCCTTGAATGGTTAAAAACTACAACGGACACCCAACGTCACAGAACGCGGTATGCCCATACCGTAACCTCTATAATATCCATCGAAATCCACTAACTCAGGATCGTCGCCACTGAATTTCGAGACGGTAAACAGATTGTTTCCTGACACATACACATATACATCATGTTTTGGCGTAGGAACAGAATACCCCAAGGTAACCGACCGCAACTTCAAGTAAGAAACCTTTTCCAAATACAAATCCTGATCTGCCCGGTAAGGATGCACCTCACTCAATGCATTGTAACGAGGATAATCCATCGGGACATTACCGCTTTGCCAGAAGAAGATTTCCTTCACACCTGCCAGATTATCTCCTTTGTCAAGGGTTGTGAAATCATACTGTTGATAGGCCCTGTAATTCATGGCCGACTGTCCCGCCGCAAAAAAGAACGAAGCCCCCAAATCAAAACGTTTAAACTTCAGTTGAGTCGAGAACCCTCCAGTGTATTTCGGCAAAGAATGGCCTTTCAGGACTTTGTCCTCATCCGTTATCTTATTATCACCATTCCTGTCTACCCATTTCGGGTCACCGGCTTTCATTTCCACTCCATTTACCGTCATCTTTTTCCCGTCTTTCACCGGGACTTCTGCATCGGATTGGTAAATCCCGTCATTCTGCAGGACATAAAAACGGTCTACGGCTTCTCCTACCCTCAACAACCGTCCGTCGACCTCCGTTTGCTGAAGCCCACCGGGAAGGGCTGACAATTCATTGTGGTTGAAAGCAAAATTGGCACCGACCGACCATTGCCACCCGTCACCAGGCTGTTCAATCAACTTTCCGGTAAGAGACAGTTCCACTCCCCGGTTCGTAATCTCCATACCTTGTTTATATTGCCCTGTATAACCAAACTCATGAGCCACCGGCACCTTTACCAACAAGTCCTTGTCGCGATTGGAATAAAAAGCAAAGTCCAACGTCAGACGGTCTTTCAACCAACTGGAACGCATCCCGACCTCTGCCTTGTCCGCATAAGGCCATTTCACGCCAAAACCGACCCATCCGAACGTATAAGGACGGGTAGCCGTGGCATATTGGTTATAAGAACTGGGAATCCAAGAACCGCTCCAACCGATGTTCTCTGATGTATATTGCGGCCCCATCCCATAACGGTCGGAAGGAAGATAACGCCCGACACGTGCCCATGAACCATATAAATCCAATCGGGACAACCAGGAAACATTTTCTAATAAAGAATGCTTGATACTCCATTGAGCCTGAGCTGCCGGAGTAAAGAGCCAACGATGATTGGATTGCACGGTCGTCGCACCGTCATAACGTAATACCACACCGGCAGAAAGATAATCCTTCCATCGGTAAGCGATGTTCAAAGATGAATTCATGAAATGCACTTCCTCCTGATCCAAGAAATTAAACAGTTCAAAACCTCCTCCCTTGGTACTATGCTTGTTATCGTCATCCCCGTCATAACCTTTGGAGTAATTATAATGATAACGGTCCTGATCCATGGAGCCGTTCACGTCGAAAGAAAGGCGATGGCCGTTTTCCATATCCCAATCATAACCCAAATAGAAGTCTCCTATAAAACGACGGTTGTATCCGGAGTAATTCGACACATAACTCATGGACTCCATCATCGTAGAAGGCCAAAACGCATTCCTGACATCCGTCTCATAGTCGAATTTTACGGACAAGCCAGCCCTTAGAGCCTTCCACACATAATTCAGAGATAGGCTTCCGTTTATCGCCATGTTGTCATTCTTGTCATCCGTACCACTCAAATAAGAGTCATAGATGCCTGCCCCTTCCGTCGTCGGAGGTACGGGCGTAGCCAAAGACGGAAAATACTCCATTTCTGCATAACGGTCACGCAAGGTATTGTTTCGCGAACGCGATGCCTTAACGGCTTGCAAGATTGTGCTCACCGTCAGTCCTTTTACGGGCATCATGTTCAGATAGAAATCGATATTGTATTTCGAGTAATCCGTATTGTCGGCCATCCCCTCATTGGTTGCCGTACCCACAGAAAACAAATAATTGGCAATCCCTTTACCTCCCCCGACAGAAGCATTCACGTTATATTGCAACTGGGGAGTGTTATAATAATCCTCAGCCCAACCCGGCGCCCCGAAAAACATGGGGTCGGTACGGTCTTTTAAATAAGCAGGAAGATAACGGTCCAAATCCGTGCCTTCGGGGTAAAATCCGGCACGGAAATTCCGCTCGTCGTTCGCGTTAGTCATCCGTACATCCCCGTTCGAAGCCATGGATGCCGTCAGACTGGCATCCACTGTCACGTTGGGTCCTCCCTTATATCCGTCACGGGTCACGATCCAAATGGCACCGTTGGCAGCCAACGGCCCTAATTTTGCCAACTCATAAGGATCTTTTACGACTTCTATCGACTCGATATTGGCCAAATGCAATCCGGCCAAAAGGTTGGTCGCCGTACCCAATGGATTCACGTCGTTATTCTTCACACTATAAGAATAGGCCCGGTTCTCTATCACCGGTACACCATTTATATATACGGCCGGCTGAGTGGACATGGCATCCACTTTAGAAAACAAAGGGACGGATGTTCCCCGCAAGAACATGGCTTGCTGCGTTCCGGGTTCCCCACTCGGCTCCTGTACATACAGTCCGGCCACCTTTCCTTTCAGGTTTTGCTGAAGGGAAATATAGGGCGAACGGTACACCTCCATCATCGCCACGGAATCAGGCGAACCTAACGCCGCGTTCCGCTTTTGCGCCTCATACCGGGAAAACCATCCTTTCTGCCCACCGGCACTATCTTGCCGCAAAGAATCCTTTTTCAGACTTCCTCTCTTGGCTACCGACACAAGCTCCCCGGAGCCTGCTGACGACATGGGATACTTGTTTCTCATGCCATACACATTTCCTACATAAAGCATGGAAAAGCAGCATGCCGTACAAACCGGATAGATGATTAGACGTATTGTCTTTCTCCTGTTTTTCATACATAATTTTAGTTAATTTGACAAGGCACAAATTTAAAGGCTTCTTAAAAAAAAGCGGGACTATTTTCAACCAACTTCATCCAATTTTAGACCAAATTTCAAATCCGGAGGACAATAATCATTCATTCATGGATGTTTTTTATTCAAAAACAAACGATAATACCTTCATAATCTGACATTTAAAAATCAGCCGAATCTTTCTATGAATCAAAGGCAAGATAAGAGGTTATACAAAGGGATGAAACCCATTTTAACCTTATTCCGAGTGGAATCCTTTTTCCATTTTCATCTTCGCCATCAATCCACAAGACCTCGCTTGCGCAGAAATTCCGTGGGAGTAATGCCGAACTGTTCCTTAAAACAGGTTGACAAGTACTTCGCACCGGAAAATCCGGTGGAATAAGCGATGGCATCCAATGAGGTTTCCCCGCCCTCCAAAAGTTCGTAAGCATGTTTCAGGCGGATGTTTTTCACAAATTCCACAGGAGAAAGATCCGTAATAAGCTTTATTTTACGGTAAAAGGAAGATTTGGACAGTCCGACTTCACGTGCAATGGTATTTATATCCACATCAATTCCTTTCTTCATATTATGTTCTATAATCGAAATCACCTTATCCAAAAACTTCTGGTCGAGGGCAGACATCTTCAGCATGGCCGTCTTCACTTCCCCCTCCTGCCTGAAGTCCCTTTGGGCACTGCGTTTATGTTCCAGAAAGTTTTCCACCCGTGCCTCAAGCACCCTTAATTCAAAAGGTTTGGCCACGTAACCGTCACACCCTGCCTTATAACATTCCACCCGGTCTTCCGGGGCATTTTTTGCCGTCAACAAGATTACCGGTATATGGCTCGTATTAATATCGGATTTCAGCCGACGGCAAAGCTCAAGGCCATCCATATTCGGCATCATCACATCACTGATAACCACATCCACGGCATGTTCTTCGATGACAGACAGGGCTTCCACCCCATCGTGTGCCAACAAGACCTTATGGCGACACATAAAGACGCGGTGCATCACGTCTAAAAGGTCAGCATTGTCATCCACCAATAACATGGTTCCATTCACCTCACCTTGACCGCCTTTTTCTTCCAGTACGGCATATCCCGTAATTCCACCCTCTTCCTGCGGCAGCTCAAGTTCTTCTGCCGCAGTTATTTCCTCGCGGGGAGCAATTTCTTCCGGTAAATAGGCTGACTTGTCCACGGGTAAGAGGATTGTAAACTCCGTTCCCTCTCCCACCTTGCTTTTTAAGGAAATCTGTGCGTGGTGGATTTCCAACAGTTCTTTCACCAAAGACAGGCCTATGCCGTTGGCTTCGGTGGCCGCATCGGTAGCGGCGGTATAGAACCGGTTGAATACAAAAGGCTGTTTCTCCACGGGAATACCCACTCCCGTGTCCTTGACCCGAATCAGCGCTGAACATACACCGTCATGCTCCATAACGGAAAGAGAAACTGAAACCTCACCGCCCTCGTGAGTATATTTATAGGCATTGAACAACAGATTATACAAGACTTTTTCCAATATGTCCCGATCGAAATATGCCGATTCAACACCTTGCTCTACCCGCACGGCAAAATACAAGTGCTTCTTGTCCATCAGCACGGAGAAATTCATCCGGCACAGTTCTTCCACAAAGGCAGAAAGATTCCCTTCGGACACCTGCAACTTCATTTTGCCGTTCTCAATCTTGCGGAAATCCAACACCTGTTGGATGAGATGTTTCAGTTGCCGCAAACTATTCCTCATCTTGTCCAGTTGGGGAATCTTGTTCTTGTACGTCATGGCCATATCATCTATCAGGCAGGATATGATGGTGATAGGCGTAAGGAAATCGTGGGATATGTTCGTGAAGTAACGCAACTTGGCTTGTGTCAGTTCCTCACTCTTCTCCTTTTCTATCTGTACGATTTTCAATTCATTGCGCAGCCTGACACGATAAACGGCCCATCGGTAACATCCCAACAAGGCCGCAGCCACAGCCAATATATATAAGGTGTAGGCCCACCACGTCTCATACCACGCAGGCTGACGTATAATAGTATAGGATACCGTGTTCGGACTCCATCGGCCTTCGCTGTCGGTAGCCCGTAGTTCGAGGACATTTTCCCCCTTGGGCAATTTATTATAGTAGGCACGGGGCAGGTCGTTTCCTGTATACACCCAGTCATTATTCACGCCCTTAATCCGGTAAGCATACAATATTTGCCGGGGAGAAGAATAATTCAACGTTGAAAAATCAATTTCAATATCATGGGCATCTGCCCCTAATATGAGTTGATGCGACAAGGCATCCATCCGGCAATTTCCCGGGAAGTCGCCGTCCAAGATTGATTTTCCGGACACCTTCACATCCGTAAGCGCCACATCCACGGAAGAGGCCGTCCCGTCTAACCTGGAAGTTCCCTTGAAACAGGTTATGCCGCCGTCACGCCCGTAATAAAACATACCGTCACGGTAGGAACAGGCATTCCGTTCAAAAGAATGCACTCCCATATTATAAAGCCCGGCATACGATTTCACCACTTCGTTGTCCGGATTGAACTCCAACACATTCTTGGCGGTGGAAATCCATATATGCCCATCCTGGCCTGCCATGATGTCGTTGACCGTTTCATTGATATAGGTATAAAACAAAGAAGAATAGTCCTTGAAGGCATTCGTTTGCGCATCCCAAGCCTGCACGTTACCCTCCATCGTGCCAATCCATACTTTCCGGTGCTTCACATCTGCACAAAGTGCCTCCACATTATTGGACAACAACCCACCGTCCCGTGCCGCGAAATGCCGGACGGCACATTCCACAACCTTTCCGTCCCGGTATGCGGGAACCACACGGTAAAGCCCATGCCCACGGGTTCCCAACCAAAGGTTTCCCCAACCGTCTATCGCCATTGACGAAATATCATGAACGTCTACACGCAATGTCGTCTGGATATCCCCTTCACCGTTGCACACAGCAAGACCATATTCGGTCACAATCCACACATTGCCGTGGGTATCCTCCTTCATCGCCAAAGGTACACCCACGCCTGCCGCCTTTAAGTCTATGACCTTTTTAAGCGTAAAGGATTTTACCCCCCCCCCGCGTTAAAAATACATAAATCTTATGAAAGAATTTCGCGCCGACCCATACCTCGTCCTCTCGTGAGGAAGGAGAAAAGAATGCCGACACATCTCCCAAATCGTTCTGGAATTCCGGTGGAACCATGTCACGATAAAAAGACAAAGAGTTATCTGCCGGATTATACCACCCAAGCCCCAACCGGTCGTAATTGATCCAGAAAAGTCCTGTATTATCCTTAAAAACACCCCGGACGATAGGGCTTATCCCTCCGGTAATACCCTGCAACGGGGGTAAGGACAAGTTAGTGATTTGCGCATCGCTGAATACCAATTGGTAAGCCCCGTTCCCCGATGCAGACAGCCAAATATTGCCGTCACGGTCTCCATAAATACGGTTGAACAGGTTATTGGTCTGGGCTGCCAACTTTTCCGAAGGAATGACGGTCAACCGGCCGTTCTCTGCCCAGGCCACCGTCAGCCCGTAATACCCCAGCATCCACAGACATCCCCAATGCTTGTCCTGATACAGGCAAAAGGCATATTTCAGGTTTTGCATGTCCTTATCCTCTGCCCCGGACAACACATCTCCCACATAACAGACATTTGCCCCGGCATCCAAGTCCATCCGGAACAAGCCTTCACCCCAAGTGGAAAGCCAATACGTCCCGGACTCGTCCTGACAAAGCCGGAAAGGATTGTCCGTCTTGCCCAAACGGGGCATACGCTCAAAGCGGTTAATCGTCCTATTGTAACGGTACAGGCCTTTTTCCCAAAAGCCTACCCATATCGTACCGGCATGGTCCTTGTAGACCATGTTCACGCTCGTGACCGGAAGGCTGGAATCGAACGACTCCACTTCCTTTAAATCCGGACTGACCCGGACCAGTTTCTTATAAGAACCCACCCAGATATACCCCTCGTCATCGGTCACGATGGAACGGATTTCATAGTCTGTCAACAAAGAGTCTGTGAAAGAAATGAAGTGATTGGCCTTCTTGTCCCACGCACACATCCCTTTTTGCGTACCAATAAGGAGTTTTCCGTCCTTCGTCTCGGCAATATCCTTAATATCGTTGTGGGGCAACAATGCCGGGTACATGGGAGAAGAACGAAAGACATGAAGCCCGTAACCGTCGTAACGGCACAGTCCGTCGGTAGTGCCCAACCAAAGCACGCCTTCCCGGTCCTGATGCAAGCAATAGACCTTATTGGAGGGCAACTGCCCCAACAACGGAAACGGTTTCACTGAAATCTTATCCAAAAGGCCGGCGCAAGCCCAAGCCGCATACAATGAAAATAAAAGGAAAAAAACTATACTTCTTTTTTTCATGGTGCCCAATCGCTTTTTCGGTTGCAAAAATAATAAAATATATGTCTACATGCCATATTTCTGCGTTCATTTTTCCCCTTAATTTTTCTGCGCCAAACGATTTTTCAATCTCAGCCGAACGATTTTTCAATCTGCGCCAAACGATTTTCAAATGTGAAGAGCATGTTTTCCCGTCTTCTGGGAACACCCAAAAAGCACAGCTCCCGTCCCACAAAAATCCCCACATAAACGGGGAAACAGGTCTTTCCGCTGTCCTGACGGCCTGAATGATTTTTGCCATTCTTGAACGATAATTCTCCCGAACCGGAATTAGATTGAATTTTGGCCTACTTTGAACAAAAATCGGCCTTGGGTTTTCTTATTTTTCATGAATTTTGCAGCGGTATAAAACAAGAGCGAAAGAACAGGTATGGTTTTGCAAGGTATAAAAGACGTTTTCAGGATAACGATTTATCAGACTGTTCATGTATCATTAAATAAATAGAGAAGACAATGAAAAGGAAGTATGTAAAAGTCATAGCAGCCGTAATAGGGATGGCCATAATGAACGGTCATCCGCTTACGCTCAATGCAAAATCGAAAAAGAACCGGACGGCAACTCCGACGGGCATCACCATCCACGGATATGGAGAGACCGCATCGTTTTCCGTAGATTCCAAGAACTTGCGGACGGATGAGCCCATCCAAGTTTCGGCTACGCACGGTTTTGAAGTTTCTCCCCACGAAATTTCCCCCAACGGTAAAGGCTCTGTTACCGTGAAACTGGTAAGCTCCAAACGGCAAACTGACGGCAAGGTTATCCTGCGGAGCGGCGACACGCGTTACTACGTGGATGTAAAAGGAGAAGGGAAAGACCTTCCGGTCAAAGACTTGTCTGCCACACCCGTCTACAAAGGAGGGGGGCAGGATTCTTTTGAAAAAGAGTTTTCACCTTCTAAAAACGGATATACCATAGAATTCAAAGTGGCCATTCCTGCCGATGGGAACGAGTTCAATCCCTTTGCCATCAATGCCGACGGACAGGGTTTCAAAAGCTATGTCACGTCTACGGCCTTCGGATTGTGCCACTCCACGTCCAAAGCCGACGGGTTCAAGAACCCTTCCACCAACGTGACCGGCGGACGTGGAAAGTTCTATAACAACGACGGCAAAGCACACACCTACCGCATCGCCGTGATGCCGGACAACCGCGCATTCTTCTACCGCGACGGCATTGCCGTGGACACGGTGCGCCTGCACGATTACGGTTTGCAGCCCGAATTCGCAAGCGGTAACGGGGACATCAAGGAAAACCTGCTAAAGAATCCCGGATTCGAAGGTGAATTTGAAGTGTTCGGGGTTAAAAATGCGGAAGACGTGGCTAAGGGCATAGAGGGATGGTACATTGACATACACGACTATTGGTGCAGCCAACAGTTCATCGTTCCTGAAGAAATAGACCAAGCCATAGGTGTCGACAATCATGTGGCACAAATCAAGCCCTACATGTGGGCCAACGGTTGGGGCAACGGCAACATCAACCAAATTGTAGACGTGGCTCCTAATGAAACCTATACACTTACGGCACTGGTCAAAGGAGGCATCCGGGAAAAAGAAGGGACCTTGGCCGGCAGCATGTTTATCGAGGAGATGCAGAACCGTGAAAAGAGAGTCAAAGTGGACATTGCCAGCGATTCATGGGAAACATATTCCTTGGATTATACCACCTCGGCCGATTGTAAGCAAATCCGTGTGGTATTCCAAACGGAAAGTGGAAAATGGGGAGAGCACCGCAGCCCGTTGGAAGTAGACAACGTGAAACTGACCGGCGTATCGCGCCAATATACCCCCAAAATCGGTTTCACCAATCAGGACGCTCAAGTGGAATACTTCACATTCGACACCACAGGAGCCTACGCACCGGCATCTCCTGAAATCACGGTGAATATCAACTAACCTGCAAACGAAGCATGAAGAAACTGTTTTTGACCATCGTATGCTTATGGGCATGGCATGTCCACTGTACGGCACAACTTACCCAATTCCACCCGGGCGAAGTATGGAACGATGCCGAGGACGCTCCCATCAATGCCCACGGAGGCTGCGTGGTGTTCCACAATGGCACATACTATTGGTTTGGCGAGGATCGCACGAAATTCGAATCGAACGGCGTCAGTTGCTACGCCTCCACAGACCTGTATAACTGGAAGCGCGTCGGACTGGCCCTGAAAGCCGACGGAACGCCCCGTGAAGACTTGAACGACATCTCGCAAGGCCGCCTTTTTGAACGCCCGAAGGTCATATACAACCCGAAGACCAAAAAATGGGTGATGTGGAGCCATTGGGAAAAATCGAGCAGCGACTACGGAGCCGCACGGGTATGCGTGGCCGTGAGTGACAGTGTCACCGGCCCTTATACTTTCTATAAGACCTTCCGTCCGAACGGAAACGAATCGCGCGACCAAACGTTGTTCGTGGACAACGATGGAAAAGCCTACCATATATGCTCTACGGCTATGAACTCCAATACAAACATTGCCCTCCTGCGCGATGATTATTTGGAACCGGAGGGGACAAACCTTCAAGTACTGAAAGGCGAAAAGTGTGAAGCTGCAGCCATCTTCAAATGGAAGGACGTATATTACGGCCTGTTCTCCGGTTGCACGGGCTGGAATCCCAACCCCGGAAGGAGAGCCATGGCCAAGGACATCATGGGAGAATGGAAACTCCACGGCAACTTTGCCACCGACCCACTGAAACAAGTCAGCTACCGCTCACAACCTTGCTACGTGTTGAAAGTGGAAGGCCGGAAAGACGCTTTCATCTATATGGCCGACCGTTGGAACCCCAACGACGTGGAACACTCCACTCACGTTTGGTTGCCTGTCAGCATGCGTTCGGGACTTCCTGTCGTCCGTTGGTACGACCAATGGGATTTAAGCGTCTTCGACAAAATGTACCGCTACAAACGGGCTGCGGAAATCGTCTCCGGAAACATCTATGCCTTGTTGGAACAGCAGGCCGACAGGTTGGTGTCCAAACCGGCCAATGGTTTCACCATTGCTGACGACAATGATGAAATCAACCTGAACTTCATCTTCCAGACAACAGGCTCTCCTGATGTGTACAAGTTAAAAGACACGAAAAGCGGCAAGTTCCTGACAAACACTTTCGGTTCCTTACGCCTGAGCAACGAAGAAGCAGACAGCGATAACCAAAAATGGAAATTTATCCGGCAAACAGGCGGATTCTATCGCATACAAAGCCTGCAAGACCAGAAATTCATTTCCGTCTCAGGCAACAACACCTTCGACGGGACTCCTTTATATCTCGCCACCGGAGGAGAACCGCACTACTTCGGAGTGTACTTCGATTCGGACAAATACGCATACCCTACATCTTAAACTATTCAATAAAAACACTTGAAATTAGGTTAATGTTATGTAAGTGCGTATCCGTGATGGCCTCGCACTTACTATCTTTAAAAAAAACTGCAATCATTTTATAAACATCAATTATCAATCTTATGATACAAAACAAATTACGAACTAAGGGTTATATCCTTGGTGTATTCTTGCTCGGCAACAGCTTACAGGGCATGGCCTCTACCGGCAAGACTGATGGCAAACATATAGTCATCGGGACTGTGATTAACCGACAGCCGCAGCTGCCCACAAATATCCAAATCGGGACGGACAAACTGGCTGTCAAATGGGAAAAGACAGATGCAAGCCTGTTCAATACGGCTTTCAAGCAAACGGAAATAAAAGGCGAAGTGAACCGGAAAGGCACAAAGGATACGGTTACGGCTTACGTCTGGGCTTTGCCGGAAAATCTGGTGTACCTAATCGACGCAGGCCGCATCGCCCCACAATCTTCACAAATATTCGAGGCTGCCAAAGCTTTGCGCGGACAAGCCCTGCTCAACGACAAACCGGATCAGAAATATACCTCCGCAACCGATTTATGGGGTTATGTGGAACGCGAACAACACGAGAACCAAAAGGTATATGTCAAAGCCGGGAACGAAGCCGACTGGGCGACCTCTTACCTGAGTGACGGAAAGGATAAGGACGAGGGACTGACCTATAAACTGACCCTCCAACCGGGAAGATATAAAGTGTGGGTCGCCCATGTCCCCAATGTCAAGCTTAATTTTACCAGTTATCTCCGAGTGAACCAAAAGATATACGACACCAAACAGGTTTCCACCACCATAGCGGAAGACTGGGTTCATCCGCCAGTCTGGGTCACCCATGAGCTGAAACTGGCACAGCCTACGACTTTCACTTATGAAAGCAACAAAATCGGCGGAAAGGAATGGGAAAACGGCAGCATCAGCCTGATTGCCGTGGAACAAGTCAGTGCCAATGTCGAACCACCCTTCATTTCACCTTCGGGTGGCGACGTTTGGGGAAGCCAAACCGTAGAATTACAACATAAAGATCCATCGGTGGAAATCTACTATACGCTTGACGGCAGTGAACCAGACAAAAATAGCATAAAGTATTCCATTCCGTTCACCCTCAATAAAACCACAAGGGTAAACGCCATCGCCTACAATACGGAAGGGGCCAGCAAGATGACCTCGGCCGACTTTGCCATCAGTACATGGGCTGTCACGGCAACTCCGTTCAAGCTCGTCGGCGAAAACGAAGTGAAGAACGTAAAAATCAACTGGATGCAAAGGAATGACGCAGACGTATACAAAATATATCGAAACGGCACCTTGATTGGGGAGACCCGGGGAGACACTTACGATGATTACGGGTTGTCTTTAGGGGAAAATTACACCTATCATGTAGAAGGCTACAAAGAGGGTCGAAAGATAGCCATGTCAGAATCACAATCGGCCATGCCCTTCAGACCTTCGCAAGATTGCGACGTATACGACAACCTCAACGGTCAATATCTGAAAAATAGAAAAGGCGGCATCGCCGGAATGAAAATAGGAAACCTTTATTTCTCTTATAGGTTGGAAAGGAAGAAAAAAAACGTAAGTGGACAGGAAAAAGACGGTTGGCTGCTGTCTGAATCTTATTCCAAGACTGGCAAGGAAGGAAGTTGGAGCACACCACGTGAAATCGTATTCTATCCGGGTGTAAACTTCGAAGGTATCGGTTTCCGTTATAATGAAAAGACTGGCAAGGTCGTACTCTCCGCCCATTATGAAGACCAAGGAGGATATACTGCCGCCAAGATATTCCTTGCACAGATTACCCCGAAAGGCGGAATCGAAGTAGGTACCATGGAACGGCCATTAGGATATGACTCCCGCGACCAGGCTTTGTTTATAGACGATGACGGCACGGGCTACCTTCTCTCTGCCACCAACATGAACAGCGATATCAATATCTACAAATTGGATGAGACGTGGACTCGTCCTGTCGCATTAGTCAATACAATATGTAAAGGACAACACCGCGAGACCCCTTCCATCATCAAAAAAGACGGCGAATACTATTTCTTCAGCTCCAAAGCATCCGGATGGTATCCTAGCCAGGCCATGTATGCCTCAGCTGAGAAACTGGACGGGGTATGGACTTCATTACGGGAAATCGGTAACAACTCTACTTTCGGGGCACAGTTCAACAACATCCAAAGAAGGGGTACAAACCACGAAACATTCGGCGTGTGGAGTTACCATTGGGGTGCCCAATACCACCACAAAGACCCAGACGGGAACTTCCCGAGGATTTCCGTAGCCAAATTCAACAAAGGCTATGCTTCCATGGATTATTACCGTTATATCGAATTTTATGATTCATACGGCATCGTCCCCGTACAAAACGGCAGGAATCTCACGCTGAACGCACCGGCCTCTACCACCACGGTTGGTGCCAACCCTCATACGGCATCCTGCATCACAGACGGAGCCGACATGAATTCCTCCGTTTACTTCCAGAGCAGCACGTACCCGTACGTCCTGACCATAGATATGCAGAAAAAGGCCAAGATATCGGAGCTGAACTTGTCTACCAAATTGGTCAATGGTTCGGAAACGGCATATAAATACACAATCGAAGGGAGCGTAGACGGCGAACACTTCCAAACCTTGGTAGACGGAACGGATAACTGGCAAGTAGGGTTCCAAATACTCCCCGTCACGGACTCATCGGTTTACAGATACCTCAGATTAACGGTACTGAGAATCATCAATGTGCATAACAATAATCCGGCCGCTTGGGCCGATGGTGTCTATGAGCTCACCGCATTCGGTACGCCCGTAGAATAAATCGAACAACATTACCCCAAACAAATGGCACGACAGTCACAAACCTGCCGTGCCATTCGTTTTCACATATCCATATAAAATTTATATTCCTGTTACTTCTTATTTCCAGTCCGGAACGTCCTCTCCCGGTTCGTAATATTCTACCAGATTGGCATAAAACGTCAACGTGGAATAAGGCAGCACCGAACCTGCCGACTGACTTCCGTAAGCCAGTTCAGAGGGTATATATACCCACCAGACATCACCTTTGTGCATGTATTGCAAAGCTGTGGCAAATCCGGGCACGGCACTCGAAACTCCCATCTTGGCCGGCACGGCAATCTGATTATCCAGTTCGCCCATGAAAGACTGGGAGAACACCTTACGTTCTTCCACCCATTCTCCGTTCACCATATTCTGGGTAGGCATCAGATAGCCCCGGTAATTGACACGGACCGTGTCGGACCATGTCGGACTGTCCGTTCCCGAACCCCGCTGCTCAATATACACGCAAATCGAATCGGTCAACGCCCCAAGTATATTTTGGGACTTCGTCGTCGACTTGAACATACGCCAATTACAATAGGCTTCCCACTGATTACCATATAGTTTTTTGGCTTGCGCAATGGAGTCCCTTGCCTCGGCAGCTATTTGGGAAAAATATTCAGCATTCCGAGCCGGCCAGTTCGCATAAGCATCATACGTGTCATCTTCTTCTTTACAAGCCCCCAAAGTGCATAAAGAAAAAAGAACGACCGCCAGATACAATAAACCTTTTTTCATTGATGTCCGTCTTTTAGGCAGGATTACATAATCTTTTTCAGCAACGAAGTGATGCTCACACGGTCTTCAATGATACCTTGCAAGTCGGCAATGTTCACTCGCTTCTGTTCCATCGTGTCGCGATGACGCAGGGTCACGGTATTGTCCTTCAGCGTATCGTAATCCACCGTCACGCAATACGGCGTACCAATGGCATCCTGTCGGCGGTAACGCTTGCCGATAGAATCCTTCTCATCGTATTTGCAGTTGAAATGGAAACGCAGGTTGCTGATGATTTCGTGCGCTTTCTCAGGCAGACCGTCTTTTTTTACCAACGGCATGACGGCCAGTTTTACCGGAGCCAATGCCTCCGGCAATTTGAGCACTACGCGAGTTTCCCCGTTTTCCAGTTTCTCTTCCTCGTAGCTGTGGCACATGATGGAAAGGAACATACGGTCCACACCGATAGAGGTCTCAATGACATACGGCGTATAGCTTTCGTTCGTTTCGGGGTCGAAATATTCAATCTTCTTGCCCGAATACTTGGCATGCTGGCTCAAATCAAAGTTCGTACGGCTGTGGATACCTTCCACTTCCTTGAAACCGAATGGCATGTGGAACTCGATGTCACTGGCCGCATTGGCATAGTGCGCCAGTTTCTCATGGTCGTGGAAACGGTAGTTTTCCGCCCCGAAACCTAATGCCTGATGCCAAGCCATACGGGTCTTTTTCCACGTTTCGAACCATTGAAGCTCCGTACCGGGCTTCACGAAGTACTGCATCTCCATTTGCTCGAACTCGCGCATACGGAATATGAACTGGCGAGCCACAATCTCGTTACGGAACGCCTTGCCGATTTGTGCGATACCGAAAGGCAGCTTCATGCGCCCCGTCTTCTGCACATTCAAGTAGTTCACGAAGATGCCTTGGGCGGTTTCCGGACGCAGGTAAATAGTGGAAGAACCTTCGGCCGTAGAACCGACCTCGGTCTTGAACATCAGATTGAACTGACGGACATCGGTCCAGTTGTGCGTGCCGCTGATGGGACACACGATACCCTCATCCAAGATAATCTGTTTCAGTTCATTCAGGTCGCCCGCATTCATCGCATCGCTGTAACGTTGGTGCAACGCATCGCGTTTCTGCTGATGTTCCAACACGCGGGGATTGGTTTCGCGGAACTTCTGCTCATCAAAGCTATCCCCGAACTTCTTGGCCGCCTTGGCTATTTCCTTGTTTATCTTTTCTTCGTACTTGGCAATCTGGTCTTCAATCAATACATCCGCACGATAGCGCTTCTTGCTGTCGCGGTTGTCTATCAAAGGGTCGTTGAATGCGTCCACGTGCCCGCTGGCCTTCCACGTCGTAGGGTGCATGAAGATGGCGGCATCGATACCCACGATGTTCTCGTGCAGCAACACCATGCTCTGCCACCAATATTGCTTGATGTTATTTTTCAACTCCACACCGTTCTGACCGTAATCATACACGGCACCCAATCCGTCATAGATGTCGCTTGAGGGAAACACGAAACCGTATTCCTTACAATGTGACACTATTTTCTTGAATACATCTTCCTGAGCCATACTCTATTCGTAAAATATTGATAAATCTTTCGCAAAAGTACGCCTTTTTTTTCATTAAAATGTTATTTTTGCGTTAAAATAGATATATCATAAACAAATATGAGCGAAGACAAAGACGAGTTGACAGACCTGACTACGGAAACGCCTGAAGAGGACAACAATGCACACTCCAATTACCAACCGGAAACAAATCCCCATGACAGCATTACACACCACTTGAGCGGGATGTACCAGAATTGGTTTCTGGATTATGCCTCTTACGTGATTCTCGAACGGGCCGTGCCCCACATCAACGACGGTTTCAAACCGGTACAACGCCGCATCCTGCACTCCATGAAGCGTATGGACGACGGGCGCTACAACAAGGTGGCCAACATCGTGGGACATACCATGCAATTCCATCCGCACGGAGACGCTTCCATCGGGGATGCCTTGGTGCAGTTGGGACAGAAGGATTTGCTCATAGACTGCCAAGGGAACTGGGGAAACATCCTTACCGGTGACTCGGCGGCTGCTCCGCGTTATATCGAGGCCCGGCTTTCCAAATTCGCCCTCGACGTGGTGTTCAACCCCAAAACCACGGAATGGAAACTTTCATACGACGGACGGAACAAGGAACCGGTGACGCTTCCGGTCAAGTTCCCGCTGCTGTTGGCCCAAGGCGTGGAAGGCATTGCCGTGGGCTTGTCATCCAAAATCCTGCCGCATAACTTAAACGAGATATGCGATGCCGCCGTAAACTACCTGCATGGCGAACCGTTTCAACTTTACCCGGATTTCCTGACAGGAGGAAGTATCGATGTAAGCAAGTATAACGACGGCGGACGAGGGGGCGTAGTGAAAGTACGTGCCAAAATCACTAAGATAGACAACAAGACGCTGGCCATCCGTGAGATTCCATACGGAAAGACCACCACAACCCTGATTGACTCCATTCTGAAAGCCATCGAAAAAGGCAAAATCAAAGTACGCAAGGTAGAGGACAACACGGCTGCCGAAGTAGAAATCTTAGTGCACCTGACGCCGGGAGTAAGCTCGGACAAGGCATTGGATGCTCTCTATGCCTTTACCGACTGCGAAGTCAGTATCTCGCCCAACTGTTGCGTCATCGACGACAAGAAGCCTTGCTTCCTGACCGTCAGCGAAGTACTGAAACGTTCAGTGGACAACACGCTCGGACTGCTCCGCAAGGAATTGCTCATCCGAAAGGGAGAGCTTCAAGAGAGCCTGCATTTTGCCTCGCTCGAAAAGATATTCATCGAAGAGCGGATTTACAAAGACCGCAACTTCGAACAGGCCAAAGATATGGACGCGGCCTGCACACACATCGACGAACGGCTCACGCCCTTCTATCCGCAGATGATAAGGGAAGTGACCCAAGACGACATCCTCAAACTGATGGACATCAAAATGGCCCGGATCCTGAAATTCAATAAAGACAAGGCCAACGACGCCATCGCCCGGATGAAAGATGAGATCGCACGCATCGACCGCGACTTAGACAACATGGTGGAAGTCACCTGCAACTGGTTCCGTATGTTGAAAGCCAAATACGGCGACGAACATCCGCGTCATACCGAACTGCGCAATTTCGATACGATCGTAGCTACCAAGGTGGTGGAGGCCAACGAAAAACTGTATATCAACCGCGAAGAGGGCTTTATCGGCACATCGCTCAAAAAGGACGAATTCATTGCCAACTGTTCCGACATCGACGATGCCATTATTTTCTACCGCGACGGAACTTATAAAGTCATCCGTATCAGCGACAAGACGTTCGTGGGCGAAACGGAAAGAAGCAAGGCTGAAAAGAAAAAAGCCGAAATCATCCATGCCGCAGTTTTCAAACGCAACGACAAACGGACGATTTACAATGTCGCCTACCGGGACGGCAAGGACGGTTTCTATTACATCAAGCGTTTCAATGTAACTTCCATCACCCGCGACCGTGAATACGACCTGACACAAGGCAAACCCTTTTCACGCGTCGTCTACTTCACGGCCAATCCGAACGGAGAAGCGGAGGTCATTAAAATTACCCTGAAACCCGCCCTGAAACTCAAAAAGATATTTGTGGAAAAGGATTTCAGTACTGTGACTATCAAAGGCCGCCAAAGCATGGGTAACATTTTAAGCAAAAACGAGATACAGCGTATCGGCCTGAAATCCCACGGCGGTTCTACCTTGGGCGGACGCAAAGTATGGTTCGACCACGATGTCAACCGCCTGAAT
Organism: Paraprevotella sp.; assembly: GCF_986071375.1. NCBI lineage: Bacteria > Pseudomonadati > Bacteroidota > Bacteroidia > Bacteroidales > Prevotellaceae > Paraprevotella > Paraprevotella sp. Next base: position 70,749 of record NZ_CFQRNQ010000011.1, read on the forward strand.
TACGACGAGCGGGGAGAATACCTGGGTGAGTTCCACAGCGAAGACCTGATTTTGGTCATCCTGAAAAGCGGAGAGTTCTACACGACCAATTTCGACGTAAACAACCATTATGAACCGGGCATACTCCGTATCGAAAAATTCTCACCGGACAAGATATGGTGTGCCGTTCTCTACGATGCCGACCAACAAGGTTATCCTTACGTCAAGCGTTTTGCGTTCGAACCGAGTACCAAGCCCCAAAGTTTCATGGGAGAAAACAAGGACAGCCGCTTCGTCTTGCTCACGGACGAAACCTATCCAAGGTTGCAAATCACGTTCGGCGGGCACGACAGCTTCCGCGACCCGCAGGAAATTGATGCGGAAAGTTTCATCGGCATAAAGAGTTTCAAAGCGAAAGGCAAACGGCTCACCACGTTCGATACGGCAACCATTACCGAACTGGAACCCATACGCCGGCCGGAACCGGAAACCGAAGAAGCCGTGGCGGAAGAAACGGAAGAAAAAGACACAGAAAAGGAGAATCTGGATCCGGATGCCGGTAAAAGCCAAAGCGACATCATAGATGAGCTTACCGGGCAAATGAAACTTTTTGAAGACGAATAATATGTCTCACTTCTTACCGGCCTATACAACCGTTTCGTCCCGAATGTCCCGCTCCGTCAGAGAGCGGGCACTCATTTTCTTATTAGCCATAGGGACATTTCTTGGTATCAGGCCATGCCAAGCCCAAGATGCCGCCCCCCTTCCGGAAAACCGCTATACGACACACGCCACACTCTTCGGCGCGGGACGCACAAGCCTATACGAGACTTACCTGTCTCCCTCCACTTATACCGGGCCTCACCTGAGCATTCTGCATGAGACCTTACGTAAAACCCACTGGTTAGACGGACGCATCACGACACAAAGCATCCTCGACGGATTTTTTTGTTATACCTCCAACCGGGCCGGAAACTCCGACGAACTGGGGGGCAAGATAAATTATTCCATCGGTTGGCATTACAACTGGGTCGTGGGCGGACGGTTGCGGCTGATGGCCGGAGGAGAAGTCCATGCCGGACTGGGAGCGATTTACAACAACCGTAATTCCAACAATCCGGTACAGGCCAAGGCTGACATCGACATAGACGCATCCCTGATGGCCGTCTACCCGTTCCATATCCGCAAAGTACCTTTCACCGCCCGCTACCAAACCAGCCTGCCGCTCATCGGAGCCATGTTCTCCCCACGCTACGGACAGTCTTACTATGAGATGTCATTAGGCAACTATGACCACAACGTATGTTTTACTTATCCGGGCAATGCGCCGTCCATGCGCCATTTCCTGACATTGGACTTTCCCATTGCAGGATTTACGTTCCGGGCCGGTTATTTGTGCGACATCCGCCAAAGCCGTGTGAACGGGCTGCGCAGCCATATCTGGAACCATAGTTTCATGGTAGGCTACGTGAAGCATTTCAGCTTCGTCAAACGTAAAGAGCCGCAACACCGCCCGTTTATCCTGTAACCCACCATCGGTATGAAACATTACATCTTTTTTATATTCTGCGCCATTCTCGCCCTGCTTTTCTGCCCGAGTTGCATTCGTGAAGAAGAGCCGGACAACACGCCGGTCAATAATTTCGAGACGCTTTGGCGCATTATCGACACCCAATACTGCTTCCATGACTACAAGGTGCAGGAAGGATGCCTGCCGTGGAACGAGGTATATGCCAAATACCGTCCGCACGTACATGACGGAATGACTTCTGCCCAACTATTCGAAGTCTTATGCGACATGCTGTCCGAACTTCGCGACGGCCACGTCAACCTCTATTCTGCTGCCGACGTAGGACGTTACTGGAGTTGGCATGAGGATTACCCGAGTAATTTCAACGACAGCATCCATCAAGTTTATTTGGGTACGGACTACCGTATCGCCGCCGGTATGTATTACAAGATTCTCGACGACAACATCGGTTATATATATTATGGAAGCTTCAGCTCCGGCATCGGTGAAGGCAATCTGGATGAAGTCATGTATTATCTGCGCTTGTGCAACGGACTGATTGTGGACGTACGCAACAATTCCGGCGGCACGCTGACCTACGCCGAACGATTGGCCGAACGGTTCACCAACGAAAAACGACTGGTAGGCTACATCGCCCATAAAACCGGAACGGGACACAATGATTTTTCGTCCCCCGAAACCGAATACATCGAACCGTCGAAAGGCATACGTTGGCAAAAGAAAGCCGTCGTGCTGACCAACCGTTCGTGTTATAGTGCCACCAATACGTTCGTACGCGATATGAAAGAATGCCCCTTGGTCACCATTATGGGCGACCGCACAGGTGGCGGTTCCGGCCTCCCCTTTTCGTCCGAACTCCCCAACGGATGGTCTGTCCGCTTCTCCGCCTGCCCGATGTACGATGCCGGAATGAACCAAATCGAATTCGGTATCGAACCGGACACTTGCGTATCGCTCACACAAGAAGACCTGGCACGCAACAAAGACACAATGATAGAAGCCGCACGAGAATTTCTGAAACGATAATTTGGCCAAGCCGATAAATCTTTCTATCTTTGCAGCCGTCTTACCGCGCCTGTGGTGAAATTGGTAGACACGCCAGACTTAGGATCTGGTGCTTTGCGGCGTGTAGGTTCGAGTCCTATCAGGCGCACAGAAAAAGAATCCTGAACACTTATTGATGGGGTGCTCAGGATTTCTTTTTTTATGGACATCAAAAGCCTCCTTCCGGCTTGGCTTTCGCAATCCCAATCCAACTTGTCTGTACCCAATACCAGAAGCGGCCTTATTGACAAACAACCTTCCGTACCTTGCCGTCAGGGAACTTCACAATGTTAACCGTACCACGACGAAGAGCATCCAAACGTTCTCCGGTGAGCGAGAATATCTGACAATCGTTTCCTATATGTTCAACCTGCACTGCATGAATATCCGACTCCTCATCAAACTTAGCTTGGGCTTCTTCGGCATCCTTCTCGATTTGCCTTATAATTTTATAGGTTCCGGTATAATCCACCGTATAACTTTCCGTGAACAGCCATCCGGCGTACAAACTGTCAATCTCATATTTTTGTTGGTCGATAACCTCTTTTGCCGCAGCCAGTTCATCCTCAAAGTCTGCGGCAACATCTGCACATTCGGTCGCAATAGCTTCCCGAACCTCTTGTAACTTCGTATAAAGTTTATCTATCCTATCTAATGCCCTATCGTACACAGTCCTATTTCTCCGTTCCAACCACTTATAATTGTTAGCAATCAAGGTATCCACCAACTCGCGCCCACGCGTCAGGTACTTTCCATCCACCTCGTTAGGGCTCCGGTCCACACAATAATCCATCAGGATAACCCCCGTAGGTCCCGCTTCATGCGTCTGCAAATACTCTATAATAGCCGCATTCGTGTAGGTCGCATTCTCGCGATAACCATTAGCTGTAGATAGCGACCCGGGATAAGCCGATGCAAAGTTAAATACCCACACCACGTCCGACTCGTCTTTTGTCACATGTTTCGTACTATGATCCAACATTTCGGTTACCGCGCTTACCTTCTTGGCCACACCTCCTTCACTATCTTTCGTATTGGCATAATCCTGCACCCACAAAGGAGATTTATAATCCAATGCCGCGCTCTCCCCTATAATACTGCAAGAAGACTGTGCATTCCAATCCAACCAACCGCACCAACTTTGGAAAAAACCGCCTGTTATCGGTTTGGCGGCATATTGGTCACGGCTCAACAGCAAGATTTTCCCCCGCATGTCCCCCACCGTCAAATTCCGCCGGAACGGCACAAAATAATCCTTCAAATCCTCACGCGACAACAATTCGCGCAACATGGTTTCATACGTGGCTTTATCGTTATCGTAATTGGAGGCATACAAACAATGGATTATCGCAAATTCGGAAGGATGGGCTTTCAACGAATCCCGCAGCAAGTACAAAGCGGCATCAAAACGAAGTTTCGTCTCAGAAATACCATGGTTGATATTCAGATAGTCATCTTTCACCTTCGGGCGGAAATCGAAAGCGCGGATACCGATGGACCACTGTGTGGCCACATCTATGTCTTGGCACTGGGAAAAGGTTGCCAAAGTAACCCCGTTCCCCGTAGCTGCATCATGCGTTCCGGGAATAGAAACTTGGGATACAAAAAGATTGTCCGGCAGACGTTTCATCCAATCTCCAGCTTTCACATGGGCACTCATGCAAAGCATCAGTAATAAAGTAAAGTAAACGTTTCTCATGATTCTCAAAAATTAAAAGGTTCCTAAAAATTGTTTTTCTTTCTATTACAAAGGAAGCAAATGTTTCCAATATCAGAATGACAATCAGGAGAAAAAAAACGGATCAAGGGTTCATTTTAGCATAAAATAACATAAAGAGGTAAACTGAAGCTCTCACACTTTCACTACCAAGACCTCATCCAGATTCGTCGTATAACGTCGCGAAGCGTATTGCCTCTCCGAAGCATATTCCTGTTCAGCCCCCAATGCAGCCACTTTCACCACGTTATGCCCGTTCTTACGGTTTATCTCATCCACGGCACGTATCAATGCCCCACGCTTTCCACGATCCATCTTATCAAACAAATCCGTTTGAACCGCTTCACGCGGTGACAAATCCCAAACGATAACTCCGGATTTCTTATAGTCGAAGCCCCCGTCATGCGCATGCAACCGCAACGCTTCCAAAGCCGCATGCACGATTTCGGCCGTATCCTGTGTCGGTACGGGCATACGTACCTGTTGTTGAATCATATTGCCGGGAACATCTGTCCGGAAACGGCTAGTATAGGCAAACACCGTGACTTGTCCGCAACAAGTACCTTGTTCGCGCAACTTACGGGCACACTCCGAAGCAAAATAAGCCACGGCCTCTTCCAAGACATGCCATTCAGACAATCCATGCCCGGGAAAACTGCGGCTCATGCAAATACTTTTTTTATAAGGCAAGTCATCCAAAGCAATACAGCTCTCGCCCTGCAATTCGCGCCACGTACGGACTCCGGCCACTGAAAATTCATGGCGTACCCATCCTTCGGAACGGCACACGAAATCCCACGCCGTACGGACGCCATGGTATTCCAGAACCTTTTGCATGCGACGGCCTATGCCCCACACGTCGCCGACCGCAAACCGCCTCAAGGCCTTCTCGCGCTTCTCTTCCGTATCTATTAAACATACCCCCTCGTATGCCGGATAACGTTTGGCATATTTGCTGGCCATCTTGGCCAATGTCTTGGTCCCGGCTACACCCAACGAGACTGGTATCCCCACGCCCTTTCCAATCTTGCGCACAATATCCCGGCCATACCCGCGCAGAAACTCCGCATCCCCCATTCCCGTCAAATCAAGTACGGCCTCATCCACACTATAAATATCCAACCGGGGCGTATAAGCCGAAAGCAAAGACATCACCCGCCGGCTCATGTCGCCATAAAGCGAAAAGTTACTGGAAAACACCGCCACCCCATGCCGCGCCACCACGTCGCGCACCTTGAAAAACGGCTCCCCCATCCGGATGCCCAAAGCCTTGCTCTCGTTGCTCCGCGCAATGACACATCCGTCGTTGTTGGAAAGCACCACTACTGGCTTGTCCCGCAAGTCCGGACGGAACACCCGTTCGCACGATACAAAGAAATTGTTGCAGTCCACCAACCCGAACACCCCATCTTTCATCCTTTATGCAGTTTTTTAATGACGTAAGTCACCACGCCCCAAACCCTGAAATCATTTTCTCCCGTAATCTTTATCGGTTGGAACTCTTCGTTGGCGGGGACAAGCCAAGCACAACAGTTTGCCGCATCGAGCCGGAACTGTTTGAGGGTGAACTCCCCGTCAATACAAGCCACCACATAGTCTCCCGTCCGAGCCTCGAGCGACTTGTCCACCACTACCAAATCCCCGTCCTCGATGCCGGCACCGGCCATGGAATGACCAGACACCCGGGCATAGAACGTCGTCTCACGATGCCGCACCAACTCTTTATTCAAATCAATACCGCCCGACATGTAATCCTGCGCCGGGGAGGGAAATCCGGCTCTTACCCCCTCCTCGGAATAAGGAAGAACCTGCGGTACCGACAAGTCGACCGGGCTTATGCTTAGTTTCATCTCATCCATACGGCAAAGATACGATATTTTACCCATTACGGATGCTGCGACACCACGCTTTTCCTTTGTCATCCGTCATTCCTTACCAAGAAAAAACAATCGCACGGCAACCTCACAAGAAGTTACCGTGCGACCCTTATCCTTTCGGGAAAAGACTATCGGAGCATCCTCATTTCAATACTTTCTTGCCGCCCACGACATACACGCTGGGACGCAAACCATCCAAAGCCTTGGAAACAGACACTCCTGCCTTCATCCTCATACCGGAAAGCAACAGAAGATTTTCAAGTCAAAAACGCATAGTTTACATTTTTTGGACCAAATGCACAGCCCAAACATCGGACTGACAATCTGTCAAAACCTCCCTCACGAGAATCGCCCATTGGCAGGTTCCTCCGGCACGAACCGAAAATAAACGATTCTCGCGAAACGGGATACTGACAAAAGGGAAGGACACAAAGGCGTTGGGAAACAAAACGGAACGGAAAGAAGGACTTTGTACGCCCGGATCAAACGTGGCGTAAGCCCCAACCGGAAACCGCTGACTTTTTGCCGGATGTTTTCGTACATGAGAATTCACCAGATAGCTCCAAGAAACGGAATAAAACCCGATTGCACAGGCATTTTTCGCCCTCTCCAATACCGTCACGAGGACTACTTCAAAAAGTTCTGCGGAGAAACATTTTCCGTTTGCAGCCAAATGAAAAATCATTCGCCTGCAAACGATTTGCATATATGCAGGTTTACGTTGCATAAGACCTGCATAACTAAATATTTATGCAGTCCGGATACTTTTTTGAATCGTATTACACCGTATTTTATCTTCCTCGGGAACTCCAAAAACTAACAAAATGTTACTTATACATACACGTCACGCGGATATCAACTATTCGGGAATGACTTCCTGCATGTAAATGGCTGCCAAGCTCCATGTGGCCGCATCGTTGGTACATACCACGGGATTCTCGTCCACCGGTGCTGGGACCTCGGGCACCTCCACACGGCGCACCGTGAAAGGTTTGTCATTGTGCCACACGTGCCACAGCTCATCCCAAGCTTCGGCTGCCAGTTCCCGGCTTCCCGTCTGGGCGGCGGCATAGGCCGTAAGGCGCGTCACGGGAAAAGGATTGTGCGTAATCGTGCGCGCCTTCTCCTTGTATTCCCGGGCAAAGGTGAGCCACGTGCGGTTCCATTCCGGCAAGTCTATCATTTCCATCAGCTCGTTCATCACTTGGAAACCGCCCATGATGGTGGTCAAATGTTCGGTGCGCTGCAAACCGGGGTCTCCCTCGTAGCTCAACACGCCCGTGGCAGGGTCGAAACCCAACACGCCCGGCCCTGTGAAGATGCCGTGGGGCAAGGCCGAGATGCTCTTCATGCCTGCGATGATTTTGTCGCGGTAAGCCGTGTTGCCCGTCCGTTCCCATTCCGTCATCCAGTTTCCGGCGTAGGCCAACCAATCGGGCCCGACACGCAAACGTGCCGGAGCCGTACAGGGATACTTCTCACGCGGAAGAGCCAACCTCATCGGATCGATGTCGTAAAGCTTTTGTTCGGCATCGCGCACTTCGGTCATCAGGTCACCGCTGCGCTCATCCGTGGTCAGATAATAATAGAAACGGTTCCACGCCGCTTGGCTGATGCGTGCCTCCTTCGCTCCACACCCCCAGTGGCTCACGTTGTGGCACGAACCTAACCCGGCCATCGGGCCAAGATGGTACACGTCGCATTCTGTCGTATGACGACTCATGGCCACGGCCATCCGCCAAAGGTCGGCACGGCCTGTCCGCAGGAAACTGTACCACAACCACATGTTAGAGGCCAGTTCCGTGTTATCCCACGCATATCCTCCCACGTCATACCTCCACGTATGGCGCACGGAATCGTAGGTGTGCATAAAGTCACCGTAGTTCCAGAAACCGTACCAGCGATGTTGATCGACAGCCTTCACATAATAGTCCAAATAGTCTTCCAGACGGTCCTCCACCCGTGCCCGCTTCGGGTTGCTCCGGTCGGGCAGGCTCCACACCCCAAAGGCATGCTTGGCGTGGAGGTATTCCGGTGTGCACAACAAGGGGGCGTCTTCGGCCAACATGGATGCCGTCCGGGCTACCGTCTCCTTTCCCCGATAAGCCACAGACGGAACGAGAGTCAGCGTATGGGTGCGCGCCACGCCATAGGGCGTGCTCATCCCTTCCTGCACGTCCTCATAACTGGCCTCCAGGTCGTGCGCCACATCGTCGTAATGCCGCAAGTCCATCGGCCCTGCGTCGGGGTTCCACATCCATACGGTCAGGTTGGCGTTCCGGGTAGCAGCACTGTCCACCTGCAAAGCCGTGGGATAGGATTGCCAAAAATCTTTCAGAGCCACGCCCAATCCGCCGCTTACGTCTCCGGCAAACACATAACCCGGCGCACGGGTTCCCGAGAAAGTCCCAATCCACGGACGGTCGGCATGCGTACGTTTACGGATAGAAAAAGCGTCGGCCGTCGTCTGGCTCAACCGGAAACCGTCCCACACCGCCCAACGGTCGAGAAGATGACGGTTCTTGGCATCGAACTTCTCATAGGCCGGTATGCGTCCGCCACGCATCTGCCTCGCCTGCCAATCCTTTTTCCCATCCAACGACAACACGCGACGGCCCACCAAAGGCTGCACCGGTTCCGCCCATACCCCACCATCGGCCGTGGCGAAAGCTATGTGACGATTGTAAACGGCCTCGCGCATGGGAACCTCGAAACGGATGCCCAGACTACGGATGAAATCGTGATCCATGTCACCATCGAACACAAAGGTATGTACCATCTTGACTTGTTCGCTCCCGGCATAAAAATAAAAGCGTACGGTGAACGGAAGCCATTTCCGCCCCGTGGCATCGTTCGCATAGCGGCCTTCCGCCCGCACCAATGCCCGGACATCCCCGGCACGTTCCACCGTGACGCGTTCCACTTGCCCGCGATAGCCGGTGAAATGCAATACCGCCTCTCCTTCTGCCGACGGACGGTCCTGCGTGGAGCACAGCAAGGCGGCTTGTCCGCCTACCGTCTTCCCTCCGTAGCGGAGGCTGTCAAGCAGGCAACCACCCAGTTTGGGAATATAAGCCTCAACCTTTCCGGTGGACACCCGGAAGAAAGAGGGTGTCTCGTCTACCCGCACCTTTGCCCCGGAACGGTTCTCTTTTTTGGGTTTCTTCAAGATGGTTTCAAAACGGATGTCTTCCGCTTCTTCCGGTATCACGGCGGCCACTCCGGCCCATTTGACCGAACCGTCCGGCCAGTAAGCCAACGGCCAACAGTCCGACGGGATGTCCGTCCCGTCCCCGTATTTCAACACCACACGGCCATCGGCCTCCAGTTCCCCCTTCAGGAACGGAATGCCCAAACTGACCGGACGGTCAGACGAAGGCCGCGTACCGACCCAACGCAAATCGCCCGAAACCTTGTTTTTACCATAAAGTCCCATGGAAAGCATGGACAATCCCATACACAAAATTGAAATCAGGTTTTTCATGATGCTACAATTATCTGCATGCAAAATTCAACATAACTTCCGTAATTTCCAATTTTATCGGAAAATAAATTTTAAAAAACCGCAGGATTATCCTCTTACGTTACGGATTTATTCCTAATTTTGCATTTGGATTACCTGTATTTTTGCGACAATCCGACACAGATTATTAACCTGATTTTATAAACGAGACGCATGAAAACCATCTGCAAAGCCTGCTTCCTTGCCGTAGGCATCCTATCCCTCGGTCACTCCGTCACTGCACAGGAAACTGAAATCAACGACATGACCACTCCGTTGCACTTGCTCCAACCGGAATACAAAGTACCCTATGGCAACCTGACCGTCGAACAAGTCAAGAAAGACATCGACCGGGTGTTCGCCTACATTGAGCAGCATACCCCCGTACGCGTATTGGATACCGACGGAAAAGAAGTGACCGACTACCGGCACATCCCCCACGGCTCCACGCTCGACCGAGGCACATTCCGCATCGGAAGTTATGAATGGGGCGTGACTTACCAGGCACTGCTAGATGCTTCCGAAGTGACAGGAGATGCCCGGTACAAAGATTACGTCGTCCGCCGTTTCAGATTCTTGGCCGAAGTCGCTCCGGGATTCCGCAAGCTTTACGAACAGTACAAAGATACCGACGCACAGATGGAACAAATCCTGCACCCGAAAGCATTGGACGATGCCGGAGCCATGTGTTGCGCCATGATGAAGGCGTGTATCGCCGACCCGTCCTTGCCGCTGTCCGACCTGATAGAAAATTATTTCGCTTTCATCGAACACGGACAATACCGCCTGCCCGACGGCACATTCGCACGCCACCGCCCGCAACACAACACCATCTGGTTGGACGACATGTTCATGGGAGTCCCTTCTTTGGCCTATCGTGGCATTTATAAAAAAGAGGAATCCACAAAATATTTCAACGAGGCGGCCAAGGTCAGCCGTCAGTTCATCGACCGCATGTTTGTACCGGAAAAGGGGCTTTACCGCCACGGTTACGTGGAAGGACTGGCACAACAGCCCACTTTCCATTGGGCACGTGCCAACGGATGGGCCATACTGACCAACTGCGAACTGCTCGACGCCCTGCCCGAAGACCATCCCGACCGCCCGTTCCTGCTCGAACAACTGCGCCGCCACATCAAGGGATTGGCGGCCTACCAAAGTTCGGAAGGTTTCTGGCACCAGCTTGTGGACCGCAGCGATTCCTACTTAGAAACTTCGGCCACGGCCATTTATGTATATTGCATCGCCCACGCCATCAACAAAGGATGGATAGAAGGCATCACTTACGGCCCGGTGGCGCAGCTCGGATGGCATGCCGTCAGTACGCAAATCAAGGAGGGCGGGCAAGTGGACGGTACTTGCGTGGGTACAGGAATGGGATTCGATCCTGCGTTCTACTACTACCGTCCGGCCAACTATCAGGCCGCCCACGGTTACGGTCCCGTCATTTGGGCCGGTGCGGAAATGATACGCCTGCTCGGTCATTGGCATCCACGCACGAACGACAGCGGCTTACATTATTATAAGGTGAAACAAACCAACCCTTCTCCGCTCTTCTACCTCACCGAAGACGGGCAAGGAGAAGCCGTAGAATAAACAGTTACTATATCACCGTATGTGCCCGGCGTGAAAAAGACGGTTTCGAGGACAGCAAAGCATGGTTCGATTACTTGCGTCTGTGGAAAACCGAATTGGACAGCCCGTGCACCGCCAGCGTCCGATAAACAAGAGGCATACGGAAAGACCGAAACAATCCCCCGGTTGCACCACTGTGCATTCCGAGGGATTGTCTTTTAAAATAAAGATATTGCTTATTGAACAGCCGTCACCCAAGCGTCATTCAACCAAGCGAAAGACAAATTACCGGCCACATCGTCCCACGTCGTGGCTATCTGGGCGTTTTCAGCATTGCCTTGTCCTGTCAGGAAATTGGCCGAAAGATATTTTCCACCCGTCACGTCGTTCTTCAACACACCTGCAATCTGTACATTTTTCAACACGGAAGTACCGTTGGCCAAAGCATCGTCGGTCTGCGTCGTTTCAATAGTGAGCGGATTAGGCTTGCCCGCTACCTTCGCGCCGTCGATATCAGCCCGTGTACCGGCACGCAAACGGATGCCGCGCTTGTTCTCGCTGCTGCCGTTGCCCACCAAATAAAGGTTGCGCAAAGTGGGATGAGCCACCGGAGTTGCGTCGAAATTGTCGCCGTTGTTGTCGGCCTCAATCAAACAGTCGCAGGAAGCATCGGTCTGGTAAGCCACAAGGTTGGTAGCCGTGCCGCTCCAACCTTCTGTCCAGTCGAAACTATCGTCCGTGCAATCCACTACTGCGCAATGGTCTACATTCACCGTACCGCCAAAGAACTCCAAACCGTCATCGGCACCTACGTAAGTCTGCACATACGATACAGTGGTGCCGGCACCCACTCCATAGAAAGAAATACCGTTGGCCTCGTGTTCGTCATCCAGGGCAAAACCCGTATATTCCAAACGTACATATTTCAGCACACCGGAATTATCATTGGCATCGTTGCCACCATAAGCGGCATTACCGATTTCAGAAAAGCCCGAACCCGCATTGGTGGGAGCATAACCGCAGATGTGCAAACCACCCCAACCACCGGCAGTCTTATTTTCGGCCGTCATCACGATAGGATTTTCCACTGTGCCCACTGCATTGATTTTGGCTCCTTGCTCGATCAGGATGTAAATAGGATCTTCGCTGTCGGCAGCCGTTATCTTCACACCTTCTTCGATGGTAAGTACGGCGGGCGCCTTTACCTGCAACTGACTGGTCAGCTTGTACTCCGTATTGGCCGTGAGGGTCATGTTTTCCGTCACGATGCCGCCCAAGTTTTCAACACTCGGAGCGGGAGGCGGTGTAGTTCCGTTCTCGTCGTCGTTACAAGCCGTAAACACAGCCATAGAAGCGCACAGAGCCATAGCCCACGTGGAAACTTTCATGAAATTTGTTTTCATCTTTCTCTCTTTTTAAAGTTTTGAATTGAATTAATTTATGCTTTTACTACTTTTATAATGTATACGTCACTCCGAAGCTCAACCCCACACCTTCGTTAAAGCGCTCCACTTCCACCTCGGTATTCTTACTCGGTATCTCCTGACGGAACACCACATCGGTATTCAAAAGATTCTTGGCCGAGAACTTCACGCTCCAATGAGCGTTGAACTTCATATTGGCATTGAAATCCAATGTATGGAGAGCAAGCTGCTTCACATCACCTATACCCTGTATACCCACTGCCTGTATGCGCTCGCCTTGCAAGTTGTAGAGCAAGGCTACAGTGAGCTGGCTTTCCTTTCCGAACTTAGGCGAATAGGTGAGGTCGGCATTCATCAGGTAGGGCGACGCACCTTGCAGCGGACGTTCGGCATTGGTGTAAACCCCACCTTCCGGAAGGTTTACGTTGGTGTACATGTAAGACGCGTTGATTCCCGCTTTCAAGTCTTTCACTATTTCCTTGCGTGCTTCCACTTCAATCCCTGCTGCCAAACCGTCGGACGCGTTCTGGAAAGAATGCATCATGGCTCCGCCGGACGTAGTCTGCGTACGCTCGATAGGACTGTCCAAATACTTGTAGTAGGCCGTGACAGCCACCATGTCGGTAGATGACGGACGAAAGAACTCATAACGCAAGTCTATATTGTAGTTGTAACCGTTGTCCAGGTTTTCATTACCACGTACTTGAGTGCCGCCATAAGACTCCTGATAAAGGAAAGGAGCCATCTCGACAAACGAAGGCCGTGTCACCGTACGCGAAGCCGCCAGACGCAAGCTGTTTTTCTTGTCGAACGTGTACTTAAGATTCAAGGCCGGGAAAAACTCATCGGTGTTCAGGTCGCGCCGCATCTCCATGCCGCCGTCGTTATAGTATTTCACCCACTGACGCGTGCTTTCCATACGTACGCCCAAGTTCACCAACAAGGCCTTCACCGGATAATAGTCGGCCTCGATGAAACCGGCCCAGATGCGGCTACCGGCCGAGTACTCATTGCGTTTCTGATGGCTGCGGTTGATGGTAATGCTACCATTCTGCACGTTCCCAAAGTTCAAGTAACCGTCGGTATGATAGATGTCGGTCACATTAAGAGATTCCATCTCTTTCAAGTTATAATAGAAGCTCGTGCAGGTAAAATCCCTCGTCTTGTCACGCAAGGCCGCACCGAACCTCAACTTGTTTTCATCGGAAAAACGGTACTGAGCCTGTACGTCACCTACCCATTCGTCCTCGTCCAACTTGCCGAAATAGCGCATGGTTTCCTGGGCATTGAGCTTGAACAAATCCCAAGTACCGTCGGACATCTGCCGGAACATCACCTGACGACGGTCGGGTTCCTCACTGGAAGTCTTACTATACGAACCGCTCCAATCCGTATCCCACTTGCCCAACACGTGGTGCCCGGCCAACTGGTAATTCTGCAGTTCATACACATGGCTGTTTTGGTTACTGCCTTTCAAGCGGATACCTTCCTCGTCATGCCCTTGACGCGCCATATAGCTGTCCACCGCATTACGGGCATAAAAGGCCGAAAAGCCCACACGGTCTGCCTTGCGGAACGAATAGCCCACACTGGCCAAACCGGCCATCTTGAGCGTTTGGGTAAAAGAATCGTAATCAAAACGGCTCATCTCCGTACCTGACGCCTCGAAAGTACGGACATAAGCATTATCCAGACTTTCGTTGTCGGTATCAATACCGAAAGTAGCCAACACATCCATCTTGTTGCTCCCCAACCGGAAAGTGCGGCCGGAACCAAAACTACCGTTCAAGTCGGGCATAGCAGAAGACTTATTCACTTCGAATGTGGTGGGGAAGATATTATGATTGCGACTGTACTGCCGGTAATCGGAAAGCGGCAAATCCATGGCCTTCCGGTCCATAGAAGGAGTCTTGAACATCGTATTCGCCCTATCCATCTGATAGAAGTCGCCAAAGACCGTCCCCACCTTACCACCGGTACCGAAGGATACGTTGAAAAAATCCTTCGTGCCGCCTTCTTTGGTACTGATGTCCACATGGGCACCGGAATAGTCGGCAAACGCACTAGCCTCGTACACCTTGCTCACCGTGATGTTCTGCACGGCGGAGGAAGGAAAGATGTCCAACGGTATCAGTTTGTTATCCGGGTTGGGCGAAGCAATGGGAAGCCCATTGAGCGTAGTGGAACTGTAACGGTCACCCAAACCGCGCACAATCAACTGGCCGGCTTCGGCGATGGAGATACCGGTAAGTTTTTTCACTCCTTCTTGCACGTTGGAAATACCTTTGACAGACATTTCACTTGCGCCAAGGTTTTCAATGGAAAGCACCGCGTTCTGGCGTTCAGCCAACAAGGCGCGCTCCAACTCCAAGTTCTTGCGCGCGGTAACGGTCACTTCGTTCAGTTGTTTGTCATCAGTAGACATCTCGACCTTCACGGCCACATCGCCTTTGGCCGGGACCTGCAACGTCAGTTTCTGGGGGAAAAACGAAACATAGGAAACCTCCAAGGTATAGGTTCCCTTCTTCAATCCACGCAAATGAAAATTTCCATTGATGTCGGCCGTAGTGCCGATGTGCGTACCGACAATACGCACGGAAGCACCCATCAGCGGTTCGTTCAATTCTTTGTCGATGACCACGCCCTTGATGTCGCCTGCCTGGGCTACCGCCACGACAGCGGCCATCAACGCTACAGCCAAATTACGCTTTTTCGATAAACTCATTCTTATGCCTCTTTTTGTTCGCTGCAAAAGTAGGCATGTCACATTTCAAAAAGCTTACAAAAGGATGAATCTTCCGAGACAGCACCTCATCGTAACATGTTCTTAATGCACGTGAAAAAACTTCGTATCCGATTCTTCCAAACTATTTCAAAAAAACAAGTTTCACCACTCCATCAAGCCTCCGATGCCCCTGCGGGTCAGTGTGATCCGAAACCTACGATAACCGGTCTTGCCCTGATAACGGTAGCGCATGATGAAATGGACATAATAAACCTTCTCGGCCGCCTGCGTGTGAAACTCACCTTTCCCTTCATTCATATACACCGGTACATGAGGACTGTCCATCCGCCGCAAGAAATCCCGCAGATTGACACGAATGATGTCATTGAACCCTTGCAGCGGGTAATGACTCAAATGCTTCAACTGCTTATCCAATATGGAAATACGGCGACGGTACACGATAACCGTCTCCCGCAAGGCACAATGGCCGGCCTCCAACTCCGACACACGGCCACGCTGCGCACGCACTTCGAGCGGCAATTTTTCTTCGTTCACAAAATCACATCCTTCCTTTCCCCATCCCACCGGCTCGCCGTGCATCACCAGTTTGATTTTATAGTCGTAGAACTTACTGCCCAACTTGTTGGCAAACCAATAATGCATCAGGTCCTTGATGCGGTCTTTGAACATATAACTCACCACCAATGCAATGAAAAGCGGCATGGTGAAATTCCCGTAGGTCTGCTGGAAGGAAAAAGAAACGACCGTGGCAAAAACCATGCTCAGCCCGGCCGCTAACATGAAAAACACTTGCTGAAGGACGAAAGTATTGCTTTTCTTGTCTGCCAATATATACAAATCGCTCTCGATGTACTTCTTCAGTTGCCCGGCCCTGTGCAGGAAATTACGGTTATTATCACTGTTGCCTTCCTCCGGCAACAGAAATCCCCGCTCCCGCTGGTAAGCCAAATCCCCATCTATATAGGTTGCCGCAGCCGCCACCACACGGGTATAATCCTTCGGAAAATGCTCGCGTGCATATTCCATGATACGGAACAGATGCATGTTGACCATACGGCACAGATACTCCTCTCCCAAATCGTAACGCGACCGCAACTCGAAAGCCACACGGTCAAGACCGGCCTTACGGGGTATCTCCCGATAAGCAGCCATAATGCGTGCCAACAAAAGCACAATGCCGTCCAGGCGAACCTTGAAGGCATTCACTTTCGTTTCGCGGTAAAGCCCGACGGCAGCCGTACGCAAGGCACTACGGGTGATACTGCCGAACATCTTTATCTGGTGTTCATACGTTTTTTCATGCTCTTCCGAAGGTTCCTCCGCCAATTCTCGGCAACACATCTGCAGCCGCGACAATGGCAGGGCTTCTTCGTCGGCCACTTCCTCCAAAGTATAGACCGGCGTAATCAGGCGCACCAAAGCCCGGAAGTCCCGGTAGAAATTACTTTTGGGATACGTTTTGGCGTTGATATAAAGGGAGTCCGGAATGAAGATCCACGTATCCATCATGAAGTCGCTCACCGCAGCCGAAGGACTGTAGCGCGAATACCCCACCTTGAACTCCAGGGTATAACGGTCGTGTATCTTTCCATGAATCTCCAACATAATATTACGGACAAATCTACGAAAAAAACATCAGAATGCCACACTAAAAAAACTGATTATTCGTTGTAAAGACATAATTAAAATGATATTATGAACAAGGTATTCAGCACGGTAGTTTTGACAGTTCTGTTATTTGCCAACTGCTCGCCCAACGAGGCATACACTCCGGACACAGAACTCGGACTTCCCCAAAAAGAGAAACCGAAGCGGTTAAGCAAAATGTGGAGTAACAATCCACACAATCCGTTTTTTGAAACATTCGATTACGATTCCATCGGCCGAGTTATCCATTTCACTGCCCAAATAAGATACTCAACGACTTCCGACACCATAGAATTCTTTTACCGTTACGAACCGGAAAATAACCGCATCATAGCTACCGGTGAGTACTACCGGTACGAAGACTTGGACATTGCTCCCCAATTATCGCACATTACCATCGTAGACACTTTGTACCTGAACCCACAAATGAATATAGAATATGCCGTACGGAATGACTGCGTGAACGGAACAAGAAAGCGAAGATGGACATATTACTTTGAATACGACGACAACGGGCAACTCATTACTTCCGTTTTAGGACGGTTTAGGCCAAAAACCACCTGCCAATGGGAAAACGGAAACATAACGCGTATGGATGGTACAATCTACACATATACACATTTGACAAACAACCTGCCAAGTTCCATCCTTCCCGGAGTCAATTCGGATTGGTCACCCCTATCACAATACGGATGGTTCGGCAAACATCCGCAGAATTTGCCTTATAAAATGGAATCGGAAGGCAACCCTGATACAAAATTCGTCTATAATTACCGAATGGAAAACGGACTCATCTCATTCAGTACATGTACACATTCCAACCATGGACATTTCGTTGAAGAAGACACCACATATTATGAATGGAAATAGGGCTGCCAGCACCGTCCCGCCCCACACGACCTTTGACGGACAGGCAACCGCACGAGCCGGAGTAGACCGGCACATTTCTTATTTGACAATATGACAACATTTTTACCCCCCCCTCATGGACAATATGAAAGAAAAGAGAGTGTTTCATGAACGGTCGAGTAGCCGTTAAGCATTCAAAACAGGAGCAAATGAAGAGATTTCCAGATACATATTTTTAGGATTGGGGCTATATTTTTGCATTCATTAAGCAAAAAGGCATTTTGTTTGGCTGAGAGAAATTTTTCGTTCGGCTGAGAAAACGTTTTTTTTCTCAGCAAGACGGGATACCGTTATCCATATGTCGGCGGAAAACGCTCCTGAAAACGGAAAAACAAACTGCTGAAAACACCTCTTTTTCCGCTATTTGGAGAGAAAAGAAGCACAAAAATGCAATGTCCTTTTGCAAGGCGGAGCACCCTGCGGGCTTACACACCCCTCATCCAAGAGCGTAGGACACCATGGTCCGGCTGACTTTTTGGAAGCAAAAAATCCTTTGGAAATGACACTTCGGTTTCTCACAATGGTGCGAGAATCGCGTATTTGCAACGAAATTCCGGTTGGAATGCGAATAAACGAACCACTCAAAACCGGAATTGACGTTTTGACAAACCGGATTTATTCCGTAGCTTTGCAATCCAAGAGAAAATAAACTTAAAAAAACAGACTGTCATCATGATGCACGAACATCCTTTCGCACAATTCCACTTCTGCCCGAAGTGCGGCTCACCGCGCTTCGTGGAGCATAACGAAAAATCGAAACAATGCGAAGACTGCGGCTTCGTTTACTATTTCAACCCAAGTGCAGCTACAGTAGCGGTCATCCTGAACGAACGGCAGGAACTGCTGACATGCCGGAGAGGAAAGGAACCGGCCAAAGGCACGCTCGACCTGCCCGGCGGATTCTCAGACTGTTTCGAGAGCAGCGAGGAGGGAGTAGCACGGGAAGTCAAAGAAGAAACCGGACTGGAAGTAACCCACACGGAATTTCTGTTTTCCCTGCCCAACACTTACCTGTATTCCGGATTTCTGGTACACACCGTAGATTGTTTCTTCCACTGTACGGTGGCAGACAGCAGCCTGGCCCATGCCATGGACGATGCAGCCGAACTGTTGTGGATTCCCATGAAAGAATTGCGCCCGGAAGACTTCGGTCTGGCATCCGTGAGAAAAGGCATCGAAAAGCTGTTGGCACAATGCCCTTAATCCCCTCTCCCAAAGGGAGACTTGGCGCATGCTATTCCATTTATTCAAAAAAATTGTTATATATAAGGTGTAATCTATCTTTTTTTTCTACTTTTGCTGCCGAAATTTTATAAAGGTACAGACCATGCAGAAAAATTTGGTGATCGTGGAGTCTCCTGCCAAAGCCAAAACCATCGAAAAGTTTTTGGGAGCAGACTACAAAGTATTATCCAGTTACGGGCACATCCGTGACTTAAAGAAAAAAGAGTTCAGCATCGACACGACGAACTTCGCACCGCAATATGAGATACCTTCCGAAAAGACCAAACTGGTGAACGAACTGAAAGCGGAAGCCAAAAATGCCGGAACCGTCTGGTTGGCTTCCGATGAGGACCGTGAAGGAGAGGCTATCTCATGGCATTTGTATGAAGTGCTCGGCCTGAAACCGGAACAAACCAAACGTATCGTGTTCCACGAAATCACCAAACCTGCCATCCTGCAAGCCATCGAACACCCGAGGGACATCGACCTCAATCTGGTAAACGCCCAACAGGCACGGCGGGTACTCGACCGTATCGTGGGCTTCAAACTCTCTCCGGTACTTTGGAAGAAAGTAAAGCCCGCGCTCTCGGCCGGACGCGTGCAAAGCGTGGCCGTACGCCTGATTGTGGAACGCGAACGGGAAATCCAACAGTTCAGAAGCGAAGAAAGTTATCGCGTAGTAGCCCTTTTCACGCTTGCCAATAGCAAGGAAGGCACGGAAATCAAGGCCGAACTGAACCAACGCTTCAAAAACAAGGAGGAAGCCACCCGTTTCCTGGAAAACTGCAAAGACGCGGCCTTTACCATCCGCGACATCGCTACCCGGCCGCAAAAGCGTACACCGGCGGCTCCGTTCACCACTTCCACGCTACAACAGGAAGCGGCTCACAAGCTCGGTTTTACCGTGGCACAAACCATGATGATAGCCCAACGCTTGTATGAATCCGGGCGCATCACCTACATGCGTACGGACTCTGTCAATTTATCTTCGCTGTGCATCAATGCCAGCACGGCCGTCATCAAGGATTTGATGGGCGAACGTTACGTCAAGAGCCGCCAATTCCATACCAAAACGAAGGGGGCGCAGGAAGCCCATGAAGCCATCCGCCCCACCTATATGGACCAGACGGAAATAGAGGGCACGCCACAGGAACGCCGTTTGTACGATTTGATATGGAAACGTACGGTCGCTTCCCAAATGGCCGATGCAGAAATAGAAAAGACCACCGCTACCATTCAGATAAGCGGGCAAGACGCTGCTTTCGTTGCCACAGGAGAAGTCATCAAATTCGACGGATTCCTGAAGGTATACCGGGAAAGTTTCGACGAAGACCCCGAAAATGAAACGGCAGAAGGCAACCTGCTGCCCCCGATGGAGACCGGGCAGCAACTGGAACGGAAAGAGATACAAGCCCTGCAACGGTTCACCCAACACCCTCCACGCTACAACGAAGCAAGCTTGGTTAAAAAACTGGAAGAATTGGGCATCGGACGTCCTTCCACTTACGCGCCGACCATCAGCACCATACAGCAACGCGAATACGTGGCCAAAGGGGACAAGGAAGGAGAAGAAAAGGAACTGGTCATTCTTACGTTGAAAGGAAACTGCATCAGCCAACAAGCCAAACAAACCGTCATCGGAGCAGAAAGGGGCAAACTGGTCCCAACAGACGTGGGGACGGTGGTCAACGACTTCCTTTTGCAATATTTCCCCGAAATCATGGATTACAACTTCACGGCCGAGGTGGAAAAGAAGTTTGATGACATCGCAGAAGGAAAAACGGAATGGACGCAAATGATGAAAGACTTCTACGGCGACTTCGAACCGGAGGTGGAAAAAACCCTCAATGCCAAATCCGAGCATAAAGTGGGCGAACGTTTGTTGGGCACAGACCCGCAAAGCGGAAAGCCTGTGTTTGTCAAAATCGGACGTTTCGGCCCGGTGGTGCAAATCGGAACGGCAGAGGACGAGGAGAAACCGAGGTTCGCCCAGATGAAGAACGAGCAAAGCTTGGAAACCATTACCTTGGAAGAAGCCCTCGAACTGTTCAAACTTCCTCGCGACCTCGGCACTTTCGAAGGCACGACCGTATCCATCGGTACAGGACGTTTCGGACCTTACGTCTTGCATAACAAGAAATATGTATCGCTTCCCAAAGGCAACGACCCGATGAGTGTCACCCTCCAAGAGGCCATCAAACTCATCCTTGAAAAACGGAAGGCCGAAGTGGAACGGCATTTGAGAAAATTCGAAGAAGAACCGGAATTGGAAGTTCTCAACGGGCGCTACGGCCCTTATATCGCCTATAAAGGCAATAATTACCGCTTGCCGAAGACCTTGGCAGAACGGGCCAAAGAGCTGACTCTTGAGGAGTGCATGGCCGTGGTCAAGGAACAAGACGAGAAACCTAAAACAACGGCACGTAAAAGAACTTATAGCAAGAAAAAATGACACGTATCATCTTAATCGGTTACATGGGAGCCGGAAAGACGACCGTAGGAAAGGCATTGTCACAAAGCCTGGCTCTCCCGTTTTATGATTTAGACTGGTATATCGAAGAACGCTACCGCCGGACCATCCCCCAAATATTCGCGGAAAACGGAGAAAACGGATTCCGCGAGATTGAACAGAAAGTCCTGCACGAGGTAGCTGAGTTCGAGAATGTCATCATCTCCTGCGGTGGAGGAACGCCATGCTTTTTCGACAATATGGAATACATGAACCGGCAAGCTCAGACGGTATACTTGAAAGCCTCTCCCGACGTGCTGTTCCAACATCTGAAAATGGGAAAAGTGGAACGCCCCCTGCTGAAAGACAAAACGGAGGATGAAATGAAACAATATATCCGGGATTCCCTCGCGGTACGCGAACCCTTTTATAGCCGGGCACAATATACATTAGATGTCAATTTATTAGAGAACTACGATAAAATAAAGGACTCCGTCCGTTTGCTTCGTGAACTATTAAACCTATAAAGAACGTAATGAGAAAATGGCGTATTGAAGACTCCGAAGAATTGTACAACATCAACGGATGGGGAGTCAACTATTTTGGAATCAACGAAAAAGGACACGTTTACGTAACCCCGAGAAAGGATAGCGTGAAAGTCGATTTGAGGGAACTGATGGACGAATTGGCCATCCGGGACATGTCGGCCCCTGTATTGGTTCGTTTCCCCGACATCCTGGACAACCGTATCGAGAAAACTAGCAACTGCTTCGAGAAGGCAGCCAAGGAATATGACTACAAAGGAGAGAATTTTATCATTTATCCCATTAAGGTCAACCAAATACGTCCCGTAGTAGAAGAGGTCATCAGCCATGGCAAGAAATTCAACTTAGGCCTGGAAGCCGGCTCCAAACCGGAACTGCATGCGGTCATTGCCGTCAATACCGACTCAGCCTCTCCCATCATCTGCAACGGTTACAAGGACCATAATTACATAGAACTGGCTCTATTGGCCCAAAAGATGGGCAAACGCATCTTCCTGGTGGTAGAGAAACTCAATGAGCTGAACACAATCTACGAGGTTGCCCAGAAACTCAACGTAAGGCCCAATATCGGCATCCGTATCAAATTGGCTTCGTCTGGCAGCGGGAAATGGGAAGAAAGTGGCGGCGACGCCAGCAAGTTCGGCCTGACATCCAGTGAACTGTTGGAAGCGCTCGACATGTTGGAAGCCAAAGGCATGAAAGACTGCCTGAAGCTTATCCATTTCCACATCGGTAGCCAGATTACCAAGATACGCCGCATACAGACCGCCCTGCGCGAAGCTTCGCAATTTTACATCCAACTCCATCATTTGGGTTATGATGTAGAGTTCGTGGATTGCGGCGGCGGCCTGGGAGTAGACTACGACGGTACACGCTCCAGCAATAGCGAAAGTTCTGTGAACTACTCCATCCAGGAATATGTGAACGACTGTATCTATACTTTCGTCGATGCGGCCAATAAAAACAACCTTCCGCATCCGAACCTGATTACGGAAAGCGGACGGTCTCTGTCCGCCCACCATTCGGTGCTCATCATGCAAGTACTGGAAACCGCCTCCCTTCCCCGTATGGACGAGAATTTCGAGCCTTCGCCGGAAGCTCACCAACTGGTAAAGGACCTGTATGAGATTTGGGACAACCTGAACCCGCGTACCCTTCTGGAAGACTGGCACGATGCCCAACAAATCAGAGAAGAATCACTGGACCTGTTCAGCCACGGCATCGTAGATTTACGGACACGTGCCGACATCGAAAGCATGTATTGGAGCGTCACACGTGAAGTCAACCTTTTGGCACAAACCCAGAAACATATACCGGAAGAGCTTATGACGCTCGACAAACTGTTGGCAGACAAGTATTTCTGTAACTTTTCGCTGTTCCAAAGCCTGCCGGACACATGGGCCATAGACCAACTCTTCCCCATCATGCCGATACAACGGTTGGACGAACGTCCGAACACGCATGCCACGATACAGGACATCACCTGCGATTCGGACGGGAAAATCGCAAACTTCGTAACCAACAGCCATATTTCCCACAGCCTGCCGGTGCATACGTTGAAGAAAGGCGAAAACTATTACCTCGCCGTGTTCCTGGTCGGCGCTTACCAAGAAATATTAGGCGACATGCACAACCTGTTCGGCGACACCAATGCCGTACACGTTTCCGTGACGGACAAGGGATATACTATCGACCAAATCATCGACGGGGAAACCGTAGCCGAGGTGTTGGAATATGTCCAGTATGAACCGAAGAAACTAGTTCGCCGTCTCGAAATATGGGTATCCAAATCCATCCAAAGCGGAAAGATTTCGCTCGAAGAGGGTAAAGAGTTCCTGAACAACTATCGCTCGGGACTTTATGGTTATACTTATTTGGAATGAACATGAAAGAGAAACTCACCATCATCAAAGTGGGCGGCAAAATCGTAGAGGAAGAAGACTCGCTCCGCCAACTGTTGGCAGCTTTCACGGCCGTTGAAGGCAATAAGATTTTAGTACATGGCGGAGGACGTTCTGCCACCAAAGTCTCAGCCCAATTAGGAATAGAAAGCCAAATGATCAACGGTCGCCGCGTCACGGACGTAGACATGCTGAACGTAGTCACCATGGTGTATGGCGGACTGGTCAACAAAAACATCGTGGTACGCCTTCAGGCGCAAGGTGTCAACGCCTTAGGCTTGACCGGTGCCGACATGGATGTGATACGTTCCCACAAACGTCCGGTGAAGGATGTGGACTACGGTTTCGTAGGAGACGTAGACGCAGTTAACGGTACGCTTCTGGCCGACCTGGTCCGTAAAGGCATCGTGCCCGTCATGGCTCCCTTGACGCACGACGGGCAGGGACATATCCTGAATACCAATGCCGACACCATTGCCGGGGAAACCGCCAAAGCCATGGCCGATGCGTTCGATGTCACCCTGATGTACTGTTTTGAAAAGAAAGGCGTATTGAGAGACGCAGAAGACGATGACAGCCTCATCCCTCATATCAACGAAAGCGAATTTAAACGTTATGTGGAGGAAGGCATCATACAAGGCGGAATGATTCCGAAATTGGAAAACTCATTTGAAGCCATCCATGCCGGAGTAAGCAAAGTCATTATCACTTTAGCCACAGCTATCGACGGCGTATCCGGCACAGTTATAGAGAGATAGGACAAGACGAAAAAAATATTTCAAAAAAAATGGCGGGTGAGTGTAACTTTTCAGGCACTCGCCCGTCATTATTACAGAGAGATGAAAGAAATCAGTTTTCGGAACGATATATTGCCCCTGAAAGACAAACTCTATCGGTTGGCTCTTCGTATCACATTCGACACGGCAGAAGCGGAAGACATCGTTCAAGAAACACTGATAAGGGTGTGGGACAAACGCAACGAATGGTCGCAACTGAACTCTATCGAAGCTTATTGCCTGACCATTTGCAGGCACCTTTCCTTGGACAGAAGCGAAAAAAAAGAAGCGCAGCATATCGCCTTGGACGAAAGCCTGCATGGCCGCCCCGATACTTCCACTCCATACGACAGCCTGACGGCTCGTGAAGGGATCGGACTTCTCCAAAAACTGTTGAAGGAATTGCCGCAAGCCCAACAGGACATCGTCCAACTGAGAGAAATAGAAGGCAAAAGCTATAAAGAGATTGCAGCGATTCTGAATCTGAGCGAAGAACAGGTGAAAGTCTATCTGTTCCGTGCCAGACAACGAATCAAGCAAAAGTACACAGAAATACAAGGATATGGACTATAAGTACATAGAACAACTTCTGGAACGCTATTGGCGATGCGAAACCTCATTGGAAGAAGAAGCCATACTGAAAACCTTCTTCAACCAAACCCATATACCAAGCCACCTCATGCCTTACAAGCCACTCTTTGTAAGCGAAAAGATGTGGCAGGAAATAAAATTGGGTGAGAATTTTGACGCAAGAATCATGGCGCACATAGAGAAGGACGAACCGGTGAAAGCACGTAGAATAACGTGGGTACGCCGGATGATGCCCCTCTACAAAGCCGCTGCATCCGTAGCCATCATCCTCACGTTAGGCAATGCTGCACAAAGTTCTTTCCACCGTGAAGCCGCCGTGGAGAATGACTATAACTATGAGAATTACCAGGATTCATACAATGATCCGGAAATGGCTTACAATCAGATATCCGATGCCTTACAAATGGTGTCGCAAAGCCTGAGCGAAGCATCCAAACAGGATTCTCTCCTGCAAATGCAGCCTAAAGAGGCACAAAAAGAACAATAAAATGAAACGCGTTCTTTGCTTATTGTTAATAGCATGTTCAATCCACACGTGGGGGCAGGATTTTGCGTCTAAGTTCATGGAACAATGTTCCAAGGAAAACGGTGAAATACAATGCCAGACTGTCAGTCCGAAAATGATGGAGAAACTCGTGGACACCATGACGGCCCCGAATGGAGACAGAGATGAAGAGGTTCCGGGATATCTCCTTTCCAAACTGAAAAGTGCCCGAATCATCACGGCAACAAAACAAAGTGAGAAGTTTTTCCGAAAAGCCGAACATCTCATAGAAAAGAACAAAAACAGATTTACCCCGTGGGTAGAGAACCAACCCGGACAAAACAATAAAATCTTTGTCCGTAAACACGATGAAGTGATACGGGAACTGGTAGTGCTGAACCTGAATCCGGATGAGAAAACACTGACCATCGTCAATCTTACAGGAGATATGGACGATCGGTTCATGAAAATGCTTTCATCGGGGACACTCAAACAAGATTAATGGAACATTTTATGCTTTTTCTATATAAACAAGTTAGTGCTTAATAAAACGCAATGAAACTGTGAAGTTTCAATTCTCTCAAATTTTTTCATAACATACTAACGACGAAAAGGGCTGCCTGTGGAGGTGGCCCTTTTTCATTTTTACGGATTTTGCATGCCCAAACCTTGATTTTTACTCAAGATTATACTATCTTTGAAGCGAATTCTAATTTTATAAACCTGGCCATTATATTATGTTGAGAAGATTTGTAATTGCTGCAGTGGCCGTATGTGCATTGGGAACAGTACACATTCAGGCACAAAAAAACGAGTTCTTCCGTCCCAAAGAAGTTTGGAACGACACGGAAGGCAACCCCATCAACGCTCACGGAGGCGGTATCTTATACCATAGAGGTACATACTATTGGTACGGTGAATACAAGGTCGGCAAGACTGTCCTGCCCGCCGACGCGACTTGGGAACGCTATCGTACGGACGTAACCGGAGTAAGCTGCTACTCCAGTAAGGACTTACTGAATTGGAAATTCGAAGGAGTGGCCTTGAAAGCCATTACCGACGACCCTAACAGCGACATCCACCCGACGCAAGTACTCGAACGCCCCAAGGTAGTTTACAACAAAAAGACCAAAAAGTTTGTCATGTGGATGCACATAGACAGCCCGGATTACAGCAAGGCTGAAGCCGGTGTGGCCATCGCTGATTCACCGACAGGTCCGTTTAAATATCTGGACGGATTCCGTCCGAACGGTACGATGAGCCGTGACCAAACCGTATTCGTAGACGATGACGGAACTGCTTACCAGTTCTCTTCATCGGAAGAAAACCAAACCATGCACATCAACCGGTTGACCGACGATTACACCAAACCGGACGGAAAATACGTACGCCGCTTTGTCGGCATGGCAAGAGAAGCACCTGCCGTCTTCAAGCACGGAAATAAGTATTATATGCTTTCTAGCGGTTGCACCGGTTGGGATCCCAACAGTGCTGAATTAGCTGTAGCCGATTCCATCATGGGAGAGTGGACAGTTTTGGGAGACCCTTGTACGGGACCGGATGCCGAAAAGACATTCTACGGACAAAGCACTTTCGTCATCCCCGTGCAGGGCAAGAAAAATGCCTATATCGCGTGCTTCGACATGTGGAAAAAGAAAGATCTGCAAGACAGCCGTTACATTTGGTTGCCTATGATGATTGACAAGCAGACCAACAAAATTACGATTCCATGGCATGCTGAATGGAATCTGGATGTCTTCAAAAAGAAATAGGCAAAGTTACACATATTAAATGCCTGACTTCCCCGCCACGATTCTCACCGCAAGAAACGTTTGGCGGGGATTTTGGAACCGTGATATGCCTTCATGACAAACCCAACAAAATGATGATAGACGGTAATTTTAAGATAACTACCGACCAACTGACCCTCACATTTACAGAGGGACAGCGGCAGGACTTTTTCATCCGGCATACTCCCCACCGCGTGGAAATCATCTATCCTCCGCAAACGGATTTCGAACACTTGCAACCTTGGCTTTTCAAGGTCGTCACGGAGGCATTGCGCAAGCAAGCCAAGGCCATACTACTGCCACGGATTGAGGAGTTGGCTTCCAGTCACGGATTCCATTACACCCGGCTCAGCATCAATTCGGCCCGTACACGTTGGGGAAGCTGCTCCAACAAAGGACATATCAACCTGTCGCTATATCTGATGATTCTCCCTCTTCGGTTATCCGATTACGTACTGCTCCACGAGCTTTGCCACACCCAAGAGATGAACCACGGCCCTCGCTTTTGGACCTTAATGGACAAAGTGACCCAACGGCAATCCGGCACGCTCAGAAACGAGTTGCGCCACTACCCGTCTCCTTTCCGATAGAATAACATCGAGACGGAAGAAAGCCTCTGCCTCTCCTTAACGTCCTCCAACACGCCATCCACCTTCCCAAAGTCTTTATAAAAACCGCCTTCATTTGACCAATCAATGGAAACCAATCCTTACCACCCGACCAACGAAAGAAAAACCATGCATATCCGACTTGTAAAATTTGACAAGAAACGTTTCCTATACCTATTGCTTCTGGCTGATGAACAAGAATCGATGATAGACCGCTATATAGAACGAGGCGACTTGTTCATCATGGAAGAAAGAGGCGAAGCAAAAGCCGTAGCCGTAGTCACTCGCGAAAAACAAGGAGTTTATGAACTTAAAAACCTTGCCGTAGCTCCCGCCTGCCAACGCAAAGGTTACGGACGGATGATGGTGGAGCACGTATGGCATTACTATGCAGACTGCCACACCCTGTTGGTCGGCACGGGCAACAGCCCGTTAACTCTACCATTTTACCGTAGTTGCGGATTTACCTATTCACACACCCTGCCCGATTTCTTCACCCGGCACTATGACCATCCCATCATAGAAGGAGGCATACTGCTGAAGGACATGATTTACCTGAAACGGGAAAGACAAAACCCCAATCGGGACAGTGCAGCCCCTACTTCAGATACGGAGCCATAAAAGACCATGGCGTTTCAAGAAAACCGACAAACCTCCCCAAATGCCTCTTCTCTATCCCCTTGCCTCATTTTGCGTTTTCCTCTCGCCTTTTACGTAAAATACCCACAAAAACAAAGGTTTCGTTCTTTTATTCCGGCCTTTTTCCACTGACAGCTTGCAGATTCCGCTTTTTTTTACGAATATTGCAACACTTTTAGAAAGAAAGGGAAAACCAGAACTTTAGGAGGCTCACAAAATATGACATCATCCACACTGAAAGAACGTGTACAAGACACGCTGAAATCAGAAGACACGGAAGGGACGTTCGAACTTTACGTCACGCGCACTCCGGGTTATCTTTGGGCTTTGCTGTTCAAGAAACTACATATCCATCCCATCGCCGTCACGCTGCTCTCCATCGTCATCGGAGCATTGGCCGGTTACTTCTTCTGGTGGGACGACCTGTACATGAACCTCATCGGTATGTTTCTTCTGATATGGGCCAACTGGTACGACTGCGCCGACGGGCAACTGGCTCGCATGACGGGGCAGAAAACGCTAATCGGACGTATCTTGGACGGCTTTGCCGGCGACGTATGGTTCTTCTCCATTTATTTTTTCCTGTGCCTGCGCCTCACTGGCGAACCGGCTCCGTGGGGGCAACCATGGGGGATATGGATTTGGCTGATGGCCGCTTTCTCCGGTTTCCACTGCCATGCCAAACAATGTGCCGTGGCTGACTATTACCGCAACATCCACCTTTATTTCCTCAAAGGGGCATCGGGAAGCGAATTGGACAACTATGCCCAACAACGCGCCCTGATGCGATCGTTACCCTGGAACCGCAAGGAATGGTTTCACAAGATATACCTCTATTTTTATGGAAACTACACGCGGGGACAGGAGCGGCAAACGCCCAAATTCCAAAAGTTCTATGCCCTCGTCCAGCAACGTTATCCGGACGAGGTACCGCAAACGTTGAAAGAACGATTCCGTACAGCGAGCCTTCCTTTGATGAAATACACGAACATCCTGACTTTCGATACACGGGTTATCGTACTGTTCGTATCGCTGTTTATCGACATGCCCTGGCTCTTCTTCGTTTTCGAGATTATCGTACTCGAAGCCTTGCGTTACTACACCCGCCATGTACATGAAACTTTTTGTGACCGGTTCACAAAGGAGATAGAAAATGGATAAGCCACTCAACGTCGTATTACTGTTAGCCGGAGGACATGGCTTCCGCATGCACACCGACCGCCCCAAACAATTCATAGAGATTGCAGGTGAGCCGGTCATCTCCTACACCCTGCAAGCGTTCCAACGCCATCACGAAATCGACCGTATTTATGTGGTCTGCAATCCGGAATGGAACGATTTTGTAAAAACGACGGCTCGAAACGGCAGAATAAGCAAGCTGCATACGCTGTTCCCGGCCGGAGACACTAGCATCGACTCCCTGAGAAACGGTATCGCAGGCCTATATGCAGAACTGGGGGAACAGAACCCTACCGTCCTGACCCACGAAGCCGTACGCCCTTTGGTATCTGACGAAATCATCAGCCTCAACCTGGACACTTTCCGCACGCATGGAAATGCCGTCACTGCCGTCCGTAGCCAAGAGGCTTACATGGTAAGCCCCGACGGTATTTCTTCGGAAAAGTGCATTCCACGTGAGCTTCTGCACCGCGCACAGACCCCGATAACCTTCAGCCTGAACGACCTGACAGAAGCCTTCCGCAGGGCAAGCCAAATCCGAATCAGCCGCAGCCAATCCCTGTATACCCTGATTACGGAAGTTTTCCCTCTAAAAAAACTCTACATCTCATCCGGCTCCGAACTCAACTTCAAGCTTACGTTGCCCGAAGACATCGAAACCTTGAAGGCTCTTCTGACTTATCGGAAACAAAAGTGAACCGCAAGCCGTTGCCCGATTATTTTTTTGCCGGAAAATAACCGTGACGCGACCGCCACACGTAATGCCATATTTTAAACAAAGGACTCCAAAGGACTTCACCGGGATAATCCGTCAGGAATCCCATGTTACGCGACACCTTGCGACGGAAACGGCCGAAAGGTGTCTCATTTGCATCATGCCGGATGCGTTCATCATGTTGCCCGAAATTTCCGGCCTTCATGATTTCGGCCAACAGGCGCTGCCCCCGTCCGGGCGATGACGGCACCAACAGATGTTCTTCCTCCAGCCCGAAAACCGTTTGCAATACATACATCACCGCGCCGGCAAAACGTTTGAGATGCAAACGCTCCAAGCACCGCACGGCTTCCTCCCGCTCCGCTTCGGAACAGGGTTGCCTCAGCACAAAGTGGTAGTCCAATAATTGGCGCAAACCGATGCCTTCATCGAACAAATGACGGTAAACATGCACCAACAGGTACACACGGTTCATCGCCAAAGTGGGCACGGCCACCTCGCCCACCCGTTCGGGTAACTGCACCTTATGGAGCAATGACAACGTTTTCCATTCCTTAAAATAACGTTGTAGCCTGAGGTTCATCCCCCAACTGTTCATCCATGAAGGCGTAAAATGCAATTCAATCTCAGCCTCTTTCAATACGGGAAAGTCCACATGATGATAAACCACCTCCACGCCGGGGCAATACTTCCGGGCATAATCCACCACCATCTTGCGTCCGTCGTTCATCCACAGGTCGATGTCGCCGGGCGTGCGATGCAGCGGGCGGGGATAAAACAAGGAATTACCCTGTCCTTTCAGCAGGACGGTGCCCATTCCTTCTTTCAAAAACTTGTCATACACCATCACGAGCGTCCGGTTGAGCCTGCGGTTGCGTGTTTCTATTTGCTGCACCAGTCCGATCCAAGGCATCACGACATCCACCGGAGGCTTCTGGATGACGGATAAACGCTCCACGCCATCCAACACGATGGCAGCCACGGCTTGTTTGCAAGCCATGTCATACACTGCCGCCCATCCGTCCTTGTCTAAAGCCACGTCACGGTCGTGGCACGTCCCGATTCCTAAACGCAGAAGCTTGAAGAAGGCTTCGTCAGCCTGCATATATCTTGTTTTTCCCATCTTTATTTATCAGTATTTTTCACACCTTGTTTTCACAAACGCCTCTGCAAAGATAACATTTTTCCGATGCAAATCGGCATTCCAACGCAAAGTTATTTTAAATCACTCATTATAAATAAATTATACGACATCCAAAGACCTTAATTTCAAACTCAGCAGAACGGAAAATCAATCTAAGCCAAACAATTTTTCATTCTAAGCCAAACGATTTTTCAATCAAAGGAGATTGAAACGGGCCAATCAGCACAACGCTTTTACACAGAAAATTTCTCCGGCCCCTCACAATAGAAAACAATCGTTCCTGTAAATTAAAACAACTTAAAAAGATGAGGATACAAGGAAAAAGAGGTATATTTGCAATTTACAATACTAAATCAACTCAAAAATGAAAATGAAAAAATCAAGCGCAATGGGAATAGCCATTCTTACCATTGTTTTAGCAAGTGGTTGCGGAAGCAGCAAGAACACCCTACAAACCAGTGCCTTGGAGGGCGAATGGAATATCATTACCGTAAATGGCAAAGAGGCTATAGCCGACAAAGAACCATATATAGGAATGGACATGAAAGAGAACCGGATATACGGCTGTGCCGGGTGCAACCGCATCATGGGGTCCATCCAAGTGGATAAAGACAAAGCCGGACGCTTGTCTTTCGGGCAAGTGGCTTCCACACGGATGCTTTGCAGCGACATGGCAACCGAACGTGCCGTATTGGAAGCTTTGGGCAATGTGACCGGTTATAAAGGTACGGAAAAAGAACTGACCCTGACAGACGGCAACGGCAACGCCCTGTTCACACTGAGCAAACGTCCCGCCGCCACTTTGGCTTCCTTGAACGGCAAATGGAATATCACGAAGGTCTACGACGAAGCGGTAGAAGATATCGAAAAAACGGAGAAAACACCGTTCCTTGAATTCAATGCCGACAAAAAGACATTGCACGGCAATGCCGGATGCAACATCGTAAACGGGGGCATCGAACAGGAAAAGGAAAAACCCGCTTCACTGAAGTTCGACAAGTTGCTTTCCACGATGATGGCCGGCCCGGGCATGACGGTAGAAGGCAAAGTGCTGGAAGCCATGAACAAAGTGAGAAGCTTTATCGTCAAAGACGAGCATACGGCTGCCCTGTTGGATGAAAACGGCGCGGAAGCGTTGACGTTGGTGAAACAATAAAGGCGCCTATACCTGAAAATATTAACCGGGGGATGCCTGATTATCCAAAAGGGCATCCCCTTTTTAAACATCAATATCATGAATCATTTCTTTATGCATGCTCCCAAGTGGAGAACCGGAGCGGGCGTACTGACCCTCTTGGCATGGCTCACGTCCTGTGGCCCGAACAACAAAGCAGTGGAATACCCTTTGATTGAAACGGCCAATACCAACGCACTTGACATTGCAAAGGTGGAACTGACGGACTCAGCTACCATCCTGCACACCGACGCGTATTACCGTCCCCACAACTGGATTCGCATTTCTTCGGAGTCGTACCTGCAAGCCGGAGGAAAACGGTATATGCTGACCGGTGCCGAGGGAATCACTCCGGACTCACTTTTCTGGATGCCCGAATCGGGCGAAGCTTCATTTACCCTCTGCTTCGAGCCGCTCCCTTCCGGCACGACATCATTCGACTTTATCGAATCCGACTGCGAGGACTGTTTCAAGCTCTTCGGGATAGACCTGACGGGGAAAAAAACATTCGACATACCAGATAACGTACCCGAAAGCTTGCGGTTGGTCGACTGGGATGCGGAAGTGCCCGAACCGATTTTCAAAACGGGCACCACGACCGTCAACGTCCATTTCCTGCATTATCGTCCGGAATTAGGCAAAGAGGCCAACCTCTATGTCAACACCCTCTTCGGGACGCAACAGCCTTATACGGCAACCGTCGACCCCGAAACGGGCAAGGCTTCGTTCAGCTTCCTGCAATGCGGAACGGTGCAAGCAGCCGTAGTCCTCAACAACAGTATGGCAGGAAGCGCATGGTTAGCTCCAGGCGAAACGACCGAACTATATGTGGACATGCGTGTATTGGGGTATTACCTTTCGCTCCGCCGTGAGGAAAAGAAAAAAACGACATATCCGGCTACTTTCCAACGACTCTATTCCTCGGGCACGTATGCCAACCTGAATAACGTCGACAACCAATTAGACAACAGTCCTTATTATAGCATGAACTTGCTTACTGGAGAATTTGCAGACTACCGCATGACCTCGGCCGAATATGCCGCCCATGTCGTGGACACCTACAAGGCTCTCGAAGACAGCATCGCCCAAAGCAACCTTTCTCCGCTCAAAAAGGAAATGAAACTGCTCGCTCTTCGACAGGATGCCTTCTCGGCCATGGCACAAGGCAATTACCTGCGCGAACATAACTACCGATACATAAACCATCAATGGGATTACAACTTCAAAGTGGAAGGTATCGAACCGCTGAAACCGGAGGATGCCAAGACCATCTGCCAACTGTTTGACATCAACGATTCCAAACTCTTGATGGGAATCTACCTTTCGGACTATGTGCGTGCCGCCAGTTCATCCTCTTTCGACTGGCCGCAACTGGCCGGTATCCCAAAAGGACTGGTAAAGGACTTGCGCCAAATCGCCGGTTACCCAGCCAAAGCGGAGAATGTCGCGCTCACCGATGCGGACTTTGCCCAAATGAAAGCCATGGACAACCCGTTCTACCTCGAAGCGTTCACCCTCATGCAAAAGAAGGCCAAAGACGAACTGGCCGCAGTGGAAGCCAAGTCGAAAGTGGAAACCACGCCCGACGTGCCCAAAGAACGGTTGTTCGACGCCCTCATCGCGCCCTACAAAGGCAAAGTTGTGATTGTAGACTTCTGGAATACATGGTGCGGCCCGTGCCGTGCGGCCATCCAAGCCAACGAACCGCTCAAGTCCTCCAACCTGAAAAGTGACAACCTCGTATGGGTTTACATTGCCAACGAGACCTCTCCCATCGTGAAATACAAGACCATGATTCCGGACATCCAAGGCTTGCACTACCGCCTGAACCAGGAACAATGGAACTATCTGTGTGACAAATTCAAGATAGACGGCATCCCCTCCTACGTGTTGGTGGACAAGTCGGGGGCATACAAGCTGCGTAACGACTTCCGCGACCACAGTTTGATGATAAAGACGCTAATAGAAGAATTAGAAAAATAAAGGATATCACATAAAATTTAAAATATGAAAAGATTTTTATCTGTTGGATTGCTATGTATGTCTTTATTTACCACCATACAAGCTCAAACCACACATACAGTAAAGCACATGGAAACTCAATTGCAGGATGTACTCAATGTGCTCGAAGACATGGACATCCACATACACCGTTTCGATGTGAGCCAGTTCCTCGATGCCACATATCAAATGGAAATCTACGTGGATGAATATAAAAACCACCAAAAAACAGGCAGAACACACCACTTTGATTTGGGAAAGAATATCTGCTCTTTAGACGAAATACCGGAAGAACACAAGGAAGGTTTCCGAAAGGCCTACAAAATCCCTAACGGGGAAAAAGAGTGGGACAACATCAAGGAGATTTCCATTTATATACGACAAGATGAAAAGAACGATTCCACTGCAGAAATCCGCATATCTTGCCCCAACGTCGGCACGCAAGGTTTCAGATTCACCTTACATCCTGCCGACGGACGGGATTTCTACAGCTACCATACACGACCATTTGCCTTCCATGCCATACAAACAGCCGATGAAATGAAAATACCCCTCTTGCTATATGGCTCGGCATGGGCTGAACCGGGCACGACCTTCTTCCGTTTCTGCGGTGAAAACGAAATAGACCCGGAAATGAAAGCCGAAATACTTCGCCATATCCCACACTATTATATAATAGGTATAAGGCTGAACAAGAAAAGGTAAATATGAACATAAAAGACCTATTTATGAATACCCCTGTTTATCCATAAGCCGCTAACTTTGCGACAAACATAGGGGAAACATCATGAAAAGGCTATTGTTCATATTTTCTATATTTTGCCTGCCTATTGCCAAAGGGAACTCACAAGAGACCCTGACATTAGAACGTTGCCTGCAATGGGGCATCGAAAACAACTTGTCCTTACAAAACAGACGGAACGAAATCCGGAAAAGCCAGTACGGCATCTCTGAAAACCGGGCTAAACTCTTGCCGCAAATCAACGGATTCGCAAATTTCAACGACAACCCGCGACCTCCGGTTTCCGTAACGGACGGCTCATCGTACGGTGTACCCTATAACGTGACCCACACCCTGCAATACAGTGCCAATGCGGGCGTACAATTACAAATGCCCCTCTACAACCAAACGGTCTATACAGCCGTATCCATCGCTAAAACCATGGATGAGATTAGCCGCTTATCATACGGAAAAGCACGCGAAGACCTCATCATGCAAATCTGCAAAATATATTATCTGGGACAAACCACAACGGAACAGATTTCACTCATCAAGGCCAATATCGCACGATTGGAAGAACTGAGAGACATCACACAAGCCTTTTACGACAATGACATGGCATTGGACGTAGATGTCAAACGCGTCAATATCAACTTAGAGAACCTTCAAGTGCAATATGACAACGCACAAGCCATGTTAATCCAACAGCTCAACATGCTGAAATACATTCTCGACTATCCGGAAGAAAAAGAAATTGCATTAGTCCCGGCCAACACCGAAACGATTTCACAAGACTCGTTCAACGGCCTGTCTGAAGACTTATACGAACTCCGAATGCTACAATCCCAAGAACGCCTGGCAGAGCAACAGAAAAAAATAATCAACCACGGCTATATACCTTCACTTAGCCTGAGCGGAAGCTGGATGTATTCAGCATATACAGACAAAGGCTACCATTGGTTTCACTCTGGCCCGTCCAACCACTGGTACGATGCCCTGAGCCTGGGGCTCTCATTACGTGTGCCCATTTTTGACGGTTTGGACAAACGTTACAAGAAACGTAAAGCCCTCTTGGATATTGAAAACATCAAACTTACCCAAGAAGACACACGGAAAAACTTGCAAACCCAGTACCTGAACGCCACCAGTGACCTGCTGAACAATCAACGTAATTTCAAAAAACAAAGAGACAACTACTTGTTGGCCGAAGATGTTTACGAAGTCACCTCCGACCGCTATCGGGAAGGCATCGCTTCCATGACAGAAGTCCTACAAGACGAGATGCGGATGAGCGAAGCACAAAACAACTATATCAGCGCACATTACAACTACCGGATTACCCGGCTCACGCTCATGAAACTGAGCGGACAATTGGACTCCTTAGTTAAATAAAAAACATAAACCCTATTGTAAAAATGGAAGCAACAGATACGAACAAGACAACTGGGACTCATCAGGAAAAAGCCCAAAAACTAAGAAAAGTGAGACGTTGGCAAATTGCCGTCAGCCTGTTGGGTATTGCCGTCATGGTTTGGGGGGTCATCGAAGTCATTTTCCTCTTCATCGGATACAAACACACGGAAACTAGCAACGACGCACAAATCGAACAATATATATCCCCCGTAAACCTACGCGCATCGGGATATATCAAAAGAATCTATTTCACCGAACACCAAGACGTACACAAAGGCGATACGCTATTGGTTTTGGACGACCGTGAATATAAAATCAGAGTAATGGAAGCCGAAGCCGCACTAAAAGACGCCTTAGCCGGACAAACCATCATCGGAGCAAGCTTACAGACCACCCAAAACACCGCTTCCGTATATGACGCATCCATTTCGGAAATAGAAATCCGTCTGGCCAAATTGGAAAAAGACCGCCAACGCTATGAAAATTTGGTAAAACGTAATGCCGCCACCCCCATCCAATTGGAACAGATTGAGACCGAATATGAGGCTACCCGCAAAAAATTGGAAGCTACCAAACGCCAACGCATGGCCGCCCTCTCCGGCGTGAACGAAGTATCGCACCGCCGCCAAAGCGCAGAAGCGGCGATACAACGAGCCACAGCCGCATTAGAAATGGCCAAATTGAACCTTTCCTATACCGTAGTCGTAGCCCCGTGTGACGGGAAATTGGGACGTAGGGCCTTGGAAGAAGGGCAATATATCAGTGCCGGACAGACAATTACCTATATCTTGCCTGATACGCAAAAATGGGTCGTCGCCAACTACAAAGAAACGCAAATAGAAAACCTCTCGGTCGGACAAGAAGTTTCCATCACGGTAGATGCAGTGAGCCAAAAGACTTTCAGCGGTAAAATCACCGCCATATCCGGTGCCACCGGCTCCAAGTATTCTTTGGTTCCGACGGACAACTCAGCCGGCAACTTCGTGAAAATACAACAAAGGATTCCGGTCCGGATAGACTTCACCAACTTATCGAAAGAAGACAACGAAAAACTGGCGGCCGGCATGATGGTCATCGTAAAAGCTAAATTCTGAGCCTATGCCTTCTTATCCGAAAAATTATCCGTTCTATAATTGGGTACCCAAACCTCTCGGTATCCTCATTTTGGTATTATTGTTCCTACCCATTCTCACGGCAGGAGGAGTATACTCTGTCAACAGTACCGAAATGATGAGCGGATTAGGCATTATCTCCGAACACATCCAATTCACCAACTTTGCCACCTCTATCGGCATGGCCGCCTTTGCACCTTTCCTTTACCGCCTGGTCCTCATCCGACGTGAGAAAATGATGTGCCTCGCCGGCTTCTCGCTCATGTATATCTTCAGTTTCATCTGCGCCAAGACCGACAGTGTATTTTTATTAGCCTTGTGCAGCCTGCTCATGGGATTCCTACGCATGGTACTTATGATGGTTAACCTATTCACACTGATTCTTTACGCAGGAGGCATTGAAGCTTATCTCAAAATCACCCCGGGCATGGAACCCGAAACAGCAAACGGTTGGGACAAACTTGACATTGAACGTAGTGCCGCCCAACCTGCAATCTATTTGTTCTTCATGATTTTGGGACAGATTGGCACCTCTATCACTGCTTGGATGGCTTTTGAATACGAATGGCAATATGTCTACTACTTCATGATGGGTATGCTGTTGCTTAGCATCTTGGTGATTTTCATCACCATGCCCTATCACAAGTTCCAAAGCCACCGCTTCCCCATCAACATGAGACAGTTCGGCAATGCAACTGTACTCTGCACCATGCTGCTGTGCTTCACCTACATCATGACCTACGGGAAAGTCTTGGATTGGTATGACGACCCGACCATCCGTTGGGCCACAGTGGGGGGAGTAATATCAGCCGGACTATTCATATATTTGGAAAGCATGCACCGCAATCCCTATTATATCTTGGGAGTATTGCGCCTGCGCACCATCCGTATGGGCATCCTTTTCTATTTTCTGCTCATGTTCCTTAACTCCAGTGCCATGTTTGTCAACGTATTCACCGGCATCGGCATGAAATTGGACAATTGGCAAAACGCCACGTTAGGCAACTGGTGCATGGCGGGTTACGCCATCGGCGGCCTGCTCACCATCGGGCTGAGCGTAAAAGGCGTGCACTTCAAATACCTGTTTGCCGGAGGTTTCCTCTTACTCGGACTTTCAGCCATGTTCATGTATTTCGAGGTTCAAAGCGCCGGACTATACGAACGGATGAAATACCCCGTCATCATACGCTCCACTGGAATGATGATGCTATACTCCCTCATCCCAACGTATGCCACCCAACGTATGCCCTACAAATACTTGTCCACGTGGATTTGCACAATGCTCACCGTACGGATGGTGTTAGCACCTAGCATAGGGGGAGCTGTCTACAGCAATTTGCTACAAGAACGGCAACAACATTACATTACACGTTACGCTCAAAACGTAGACATGCTAAATCCAGATGCCTCTACCTCGTTCAACGGCACACTTCAGGGAATGTACTACCAAGGGAAAAGCAAAGCGGAAGCTATCAATATGGCGGCAACTTCCACCAAAGGCCGCATTCAGGTACAAGCCACACTTTCGGCCGTCAAAGAAATGGCGGGGGGGACACTCTATGCTTGCCTTTTCTGCACAATTTTCACCTTAATCATACCGTATCCCAAACGAAAATTGCTAACTTAGCGAAAAGTTTAGCAAGCCATGTATGGAAAACCATAAAGAACGTTTAGTCCAACTAAACCGCAGCTTAACTGCAGGACATAACATTTGCAGTTCGGAAGGATTTCTCACTGATTTCCCCCCGATTTTAAAGACCTCGTTTGAAACAAACGGAGTCGGGTTAATTGTATGCCT
Organism: Paraprevotella sp.; assembly: GCF_986071375.1. Taxonomy (NCBI): domain Bacteria; kingdom Pseudomonadati; phylum Bacteroidota; class Bacteroidia; order Bacteroidales; family Prevotellaceae; genus Paraprevotella; species Paraprevotella sp. Next base: position 110,964 of record NZ_CFQRNQ010000011.1, read on the forward strand.
GCAAGGACATTTTTCATTTTCACTGAACCAAAAAGACTTTCAAGCACAAGCAGGCGAGACGCTCTTCATCCCGGAGAATTCAACTTTCCGCGCATTACAGTCCACCAATGACTTGAAGATTTTCATCCTCATCTACAAAACAGATACGCTTCGTAACATCATGGGAAACTTAGTCGTATCCATGTACCTCTACATGAAATTCGTGCCGGAACCCTGCTATGTCTGGAATACTGGAGAAGAAGCTGAAGTTATCCGCTATATGCACCTGCTCAATAGTACCCTGCACACTGAAAACGATTCATTCAACCTTTATGAACAAAAACTGCTTTTATTAGCCCTGACCCATCGCCTCTGTTCCATCTACAATCGTAAACTTGTCGCCAAATTAGATTCTATCGGTCACAAAAACGAAATATTCATGCGCCTCATCCAACTCATAGAACAACATTACACCCGAAAAAGAAGCGTGGATTTTTACGCTGACAAATTATGCTTGTCCCCTAAATACCTTTCCGCATTATCTAAATCTATTTGTGGATACACCGTACAAGAACTCGTATTCAAGTCCATTATCTGCAAAAGCATTTCACTGCTCAAAAATACCCAAAAGAACATCCAGGAAATCTCCAATGACCTACACTTCCCCAACGCATCTTACTTCGGTACCTTTTTCCGAAAACAAACCGGACTATCCCCCCAACAATTCCGTAAAAGTATGACTTTCTAAAACAAAAGTTCTCCTTTGCCTTGCCGGACAATTTCGAAAGCATCGTCCACACAGTCCACCACCGTTGAAGCCTCGCTACCTCCATATCCCCCGTCAATGACCAAAGCCACACGGCCTTCGTATTTCTCATGAATCAACTCAGGATCGATAGAGTATTCGATAATCTCGTCCTCATCATGCACCGACATCGTGAGGAGTGGATTCCCCAATCCCTCCACCAATCCACGCGCAATACTATTGTCCGGCACACGGATACCCACCTCTTTCTTATTCTTATATATTTTAGGAAGCCGGCTGCTCGTGGGCAGAATGAACGTGAACGGCCCCGGCAAGTTTTTCTTCAAAAGTTTGAAAGCAGCATTGCTGACTTGCGCATATTCGCTGATGTTGGACAAGTCATAGCAAATAATCGACAAGTTGCTCTTCTGTGGATTCACTCCCTTCAGTGCACAAATCCTCTCCACCGCCCGTACGTTCAGGGCATCGCATCCTATGGCATATACCGTGTCGGTAGGATAAATAATCAACTCACCGTCTCTCAGCATTTTGAGGGCCTTGACCATCTCACGGGGGTTCGGATTTTCCGGATAAATTCTAATTAGCATGCTTTCTTTCCTTTTTATAGTTTACAAAGGTATCATTTTCTTTTGGTTTTGCAGCAAAGAGCTTACAATATAATGAAAAACGCGATTGTAACACGTCAAAATATAATTTTATTAGTATCTTTGTCCGGTATTAGCGAAAGAATATATTCCAAATCATAACAAAATGGCAAAAATAACCAAAGAAATGGCTTTGCGCTATCATGAACAAGGCAAGCCTGGAAAAATCGAAGTGGTGCCTACCAAGCCCCACAGTACACAAACGGACCTTTCACTGGCTTATTCGCCCGGCGTGGCAGAACCCTGTCTCGAAATAGAAAAGAACCCGCAGGATGCCTACCGCTATACAGCCAAAGGAAATCTTGTAGCCGTAATTTCCAATGGTACTGCTGTCCTCGGATTGGGCGACATCGGTGCATTGGCCGGCAAACCGGTAATGGAAGGAAAAGGACTACTTTTCAAGATATACTCAGGCATTGATGTGTTTGACATCGAGGTAAACGAAAAAGACCCCGAAAAGTTCATTCAGGCCGTAAAAGCTATTGCCCCGACTTTCGGCGGCATCAATCTGGAAGACATTAAGGCACCCGAATGCTTTGAAATCGAACGCCGCTTGAAAGAAGAACTCGACATCCCCGTCATGCACGACGACCAACACGGTACGGCCATCATCTCCAGTGCCGGACTGTTGAATGCGTTGGAAGTGGCAGGAAAGAAAATCGAAGACGTGAGAATCGTTGTGAACGGAGCCGGGGCTTCGGCCGTATCATGCACAAAACTGTATGTATCGCTCGGCGCACGGTTGGAAAACATCGTCATGTTGGACAGCAAGGGTGTGATTTCAAAAGACCGTACCGACCTGAACGAGCAGAAGCGTTACTTCGCCACCAGTCGTACGGACATCCATACGTTGGAAGAAGCCATCAAGGGTGCCGACGTATTCCTTGGTTTGTCACGCGGCAATGTGTTGAGCAAGGACATGGTACGCAGCATGGCTCCGTCACCCATCGTGTTTGCATTGGCTAACCCGGTACCCGAAATCTCGTATGAGGATGCCATGGATTCGCGTCCCGACGTGTTGATGGCTACTGGACGTTCCGACTACCCGAACCAGATTAACAACGTCATCGGATTCCCTTATATCTTCCGTGGCGCGTTAGATACCGGCGCCACGGCCATCAACGAAGAAATGAAACTGGCCGCCGTACGGGCTATCGCAGGCATTGCCAAACAACCCGTGCCGGACGTAGTGAACGAGGCTTACCACGTGAACAACCTCACCTTCGGCCCTTCATATTTCATTCCGAAACCGGTAGACCCGCGCCTCATCACCGAGGTGTCCATGGCTGTGGCCAAAGCCGCCATGGAAAGCGGAGTGGCCCGCAAGCCCATCGAAAACTGGGACGCTTACACCCTCCACTTGAAGGAACTGATGGGATATGAGTCGAAACTGACCCGCCAGTTGAGAGATACGGCCCGCCGCAATCCCCAACGCGTAGTGTTTGCCGAGGGTATCCATCCCAACATGCTGAAAGCCGCCGTAGAGGCCAAGGCTGAAGGCATCTGCCATCCTATCCTGTTGGGTAACGACGAGCGTATCGAGAAATTGGCGAAAGAACTCGACCTCAGCCTGGAAGGCATCGAAATCGTTAACCTGCGCCACGACCGCGAAGCTGAACGCCGCGAACGTTATGCCAAGATATTGGCCGAGAAGAAAGCCCGCGAAGGTTATACATTCGAGGAAGCCAACGACAAGATGTTCGAGCGTAACTATTTCGGCATGATGATGGTAGAGACTGGCGAAGCGGACGCATTCATCACGGGCGTGTATACCAAATACTCCAACACCATCAAGGTTGCCAAAGAAGTCATCGGCATACAACCGGAATACAACCATTTCGGTACCATGCACATCATGAACAGTAAGAAAGGTACGTACTTCCTGGCAGACACGCTTATCAACCGCCATCCCGACACGGAAACGATGATAGACATTGCACGGCTATCCGAAAAGACCGTGCGTTTCTTCAATCACGAACCGGTCATCGCCATGTTGTCCTATTCCAATTTCGGGACGGACACATGCGGAAGCCCGGCCAGCATCCATAAAGCCGTAGAGTATATGCAGGAGAACTACCCGAACCTACCCATCGACGGGGAGATGCAGGTGAACTTCGCCATGAACAATGAACTTCGCGACCGTAAGTACCCGTTCACTCGCCTACAGGGCAAGGAGGTCAACACCTTGGTATTCCCGAACCTGAGTTCGGCCAATGCCGGTTACCAGTTACTCCAGGCCCTGAATGGAGACGAAATTGAAATGATAGGCCCTATTCAGATGGGATTGAACAAACCGATTCATTTCACCGACTTCGAAAGTTCCGTACGCGACATCGTGAACATCACGGCCGTAGCGGTTATTGATGCCATCGTGATGAAGAAAAAGAACCAGTAACCAACAGGTTTATACCAAAAGAAATCAGGACGCACTGCCTTTTCCTTAGCTGTGCATCCTGATTTCTTTTAGTATAAACAGGATTAATATTTACCCCTTTCCTAACTGAACACCTTGTCCAAATAACGGTAACCCACATATCCGCAAACCGCAGCTGCCAAAGCCCAAACGGAAGCTGCGACGGCCCCGCCGCACAACTCCACCAAAGTCGTATCCGAATCTCCTGTACACCAAATCATGGCAACACCCACAAAATTATTGAAGACATGTGCCGCCACCGGAATCCAGATCGTTCCCGACCGCCAATACAACCAACCCAAAACCCAACCAAAAACTACAGCTCCCGGTATTTGTGCAGGATTGCCATGTATGACTCCGAATATCAAGGCTGAAAGCAAAATGGCCATCCACGGACGCATCCTGTGCCGGATAAGATGCCGCTGGATTCCCATCCGGAACACCAGTTCCTCGGTAACAGGCCCGACTAAAACAATGGCCAAAACTCCCCAAGGGTTATACACAAGCGTGGCAAATACATCCTTATTCAAGTCCTCTAATGTCAAAGTCTCCAATAACAGGTTCACAATAAAAATGACGGGCAACATCCATAAGACCACACCGGCGTATACCGGCCATTTTATTTGCCCGAAACGGAAACTTTTACGGTCTGTCCATCTCAACAAAGTCATCACCGCCCATACCACAACCCCGTTTAATAACAGAGAAATCCCCAAGGCCGATGGAGAAGCTGCCAATGCGTTCACATCCAAACGCCCTTCGTGAAGCAAATCCGAAAGATTGAAAAAGAACAAGACTACCAAGGAAGACAAAACCTGGGCCAACAAAAAAATAATCACCAGACAAATCGTACGTTTCATACCCATCTCCTTTCCAAGCTATTGCTCCTTGTTTAAAATCATTCTCACCATAGCCTCATCCTCGCGAAGCTGATGAACCAATTCCCCTTTATTCCTGAACTTCCTTTCATCTCTCAAACGCCTGACGAAACTCAACGTCAAACGACAACCGTACAAGTCCCCGGCAAAATCCAACAAATGTACTTCTATGGTGCGATTCTCACCGTTTTCCATCGTCGGCCGAAGACCGATATTCAACATTCCGCCCCAAACGTGTTCCTCTCCTCCTATTTTTCCTTTGACCCAAACGGCATATACACCGTTTTTCGGAATCAGCTTCTGTGAATCCTCTACCTGTATATTCGCCGTAGGAAAGCCCAGTTCATGCCCTACGTGGAAACCATGAACCACACGCCCCGTAATTTCGTACGGGCGAGTCAGGCAACGTGCCGCTATTCCTACCTCGCCTTCGGCCAGACAAGCCCTGACCATAGACGAACTTACGTTCACCTCGCTCATGGCAAAGGCGTCCGCACGAACGACTTCCATCCCCAATTCCCGTCCATATTCCACATATTCCGCAAATCCCTCCGAACGGTCATGTCCGAAACGATGGTCGTATCCGATAACCAGGACCTTTACAGATAACTTCTCTTTCAGTATTTCAGCCATAAAGCGACGGGCCGACAAAGCTGCCAATGCCGTGGTGAAATCCAACGTCAGGCAATAATCCGCTCCCGTCGTAGCCAACTGCCCGCATTTCTCGTCATACGTGGTCAGCAACTGAGGCTGATAAGCGGCTTGCATGACTTGACGCGGATGCGTACGGAAAGTGACCAGCAAAGAAGCCAAATCGTGCCCGACGGCATAACGGGTCAACTGCCGTATCAAAAAGCGATGCCCCCGGTGCACGCCATCGAAAAAACCAATCGTGGCGACACAAGCCTGATAAGGCAAGGGGTCAGTAAGCGTGATAAACTTCATTCTCCTTCGTCATTACTCCAACAAACCGAACCAATCTTCCGGCTGCCGGGAATGGAACACCTGTATACCCAAACTCTCTGCCGTCCTGCAATTTTCGGAAGAGTCATCGACAAACAATGTCTCTTCCGGCTTCAACCCGGCTTCCGACAACACCTTACGGAATATCCGTTCGTCCGGTTTGGCCAGATGCATCTGGAAGGATAGGAATATGCGGTCGAAACAATCTTCCATCTCCAGCCCCGTAGAAGCCATCAATTCACGGCATGAATATGCCCAGTGCATAGCATTCGTGTTGCTGAGCATATAAGTGCGGTAATCCGTCCGCAGATTACGGATGGTTTGCATGCGACGAGCCGGAATCCCGACCAACATCTTATTCCAAGCCCGAAAGATTTCTTCATCTTTCACATCTGCCCCGACTTTCTTCCGCACATAAGTGCAAAACTCATCCGGTGACATATCTCCGGTTTCCATCAAGGCAAACACTCCGTCCTGCACATAATCATTGATATAAGCACGGGCTTCAAAACCCAACGCCTCGAAAGCATGAACCGCTGCCTGCTTGTCCAAATCCACGATAATACCGCCGAAATCGAAAATAATATTTTTTATCCGTTTATCCATTTCATTCTGCTTTTTTCCGGCAAAGCCTTTTGAAGAAACGGCCTGCCTCTCCGACCCATAATACAAGAGAGCTTACAGCAAGCAATATTCCCCAGTCCCCGGCCGCCAAAGGTACAGTGCGGAATACCGGTCCGCCGAACTGTACAATCAACCACTGGCCACACAGGATAAGGCATAATACGGTCAACACGCCGACGCACCGGGAAAGATGCTTGAAAGCCGAATCTGTCGTAGAATAGGTCTTTGCATTCAACAAATTCCAGAACTGCAACAAGACAAAGAATGTGAAAAACACGGTCAGTTCATACACATCCATTCCTCCCGTGGTTTCTATACGGAGAAGCATGGCCAACAAGAACCCGACAAAGGCCATCCCATAACCCAATATCGACGTCCATATCGGACGGGTGATAATGAATTGCCCTACAGGACGAGGCCTCTCATTCATCACGTTCGGGTCAGCCGGCAACGATGCCAAAGCCAAAGCCGCAAAAGTGTCCATGATGATATTCACCCACAACATTTGGGTAACGGTCAACGGAAGAGTCGTTCCCATGAACGCACCGATAAGCACGACCAACAAAGCGGTGAAATTAATAGTCAACTGGAACATGACAAAACGTTGGATATTCTTATACAACGAACGCCCCCACATGACAGCCGTGACAATACTACGGAACGAATCATCAAGCAATGTAATGTCACTGGCTTCCTTGGCCACCGAAGTCCCCGACCCCATCGACAAGCCGACTTGGGCAAAGTTCAACGCCGGAGCATCGTTCGTCCCATCGCCGGTCACAGCCACGACTTCTCCCTCCGTCTGCAACAACTTCACTAGCCGTTGCTTGTCCAACGGACGGGCACGGCTCATCACCTTCAAATCCTTGATACGTTGCAGGGCTTCTTCATCGCTCAACGCAGCAAAGTCAACGCCCCGCATGCAATTCTTCTTTTCGTCATCCCCTTCTTTCCACAAACCGATTTGACGGGCTATTTCCACAGCGGTACCCGTGCTGTCGCCCGTCACGACCTTGATTTGCACTCCGGCCTTCAAGCAGTTCTCCACGGCCTGGGGCACTTCCGGGCGCACAGGGTCACTAATAGCCGCCAAGCCCAACAAGGTCAACCCGCCGGATTGTACCAAAGCCGCACAATCATCTTCCGTATCCGCCACTTCCTTATAAGCCAACAACAAAGTACGCTGCGCATGCATCTGCCAGTCTTTCAGTTGGACGTGATATCCGGCAATTTGCTCTTCCGATAAACCCCGGCAAAGTCCCAAAACAATTTCGGGTGCCCCTTTCACATATACAACCTTTCGGCCCAACACGGAGGAATTCACTACCGTAGCCATATATTTCCGCTCTGAAGAGAAAGGCAGACGAGCCACCTCTTCCACCTCTTGGCGCACCTTCATATAATCCGAACCACGTCCTTGCATCCAAAGCAACAAAGCCACCTCCGTGGGATTTCCCAACCCTTCCGTACGGGATTCATTTAAAAAGGCTGTCGTATTGCATGCGATAGCTTCATCCAAGAGTGCCGAATTCTCATCTTGCATCAGCATTTGCGACACGGTCATGCGATTTTGTGTCAATGTGCCAGTCTTGTCCGTACAAATTACCGTAATGGCCCCCATCGTCTCGCAAGCATGCATCTTACGTACCAAATTATTGGTTTTCAGCATACGACGCATATTCAATGCCAGACTTAACGTCACAGCCATCGGCAATCCCTCGGGAACAGCCATGACAATCAGCGTCACAGCCATCATGAAATTATTCAGCACCATCCCAAACACATGCCAATAGTTTTCACTCCCCCACACACCTACCTTGGGAATATATTCCATCAAACCATGTACCGTAAATATCGTAAACGTAAGGAATGCCACAGTATACCCTATCTTACTAATGAAACCGGCCAAACGGTCCAACTGCTTGTTCAATGGTGTCTTTTCACCGGTCAGCACGGTCGCTTCGCGAGCTACCTGGCCAATCTCCGTATGGTCGCCCACAGCGATCACACGGGCCGCAGCACTTCCCTCTACAATGGTCGTGCCACGCATCAATCGATTCGTGGCATACGGGGCATTTTTATCAAAATCCGAATGGTCCGTACTTTTCCGCGTAACCGGTTCTCCCGTCAGATTCGATTCATTCACCTGCAAACTTTCAGCCTTCAACAACTCGGCATCGGCAGGTATCTCGTCTCCGGTGTCCAACATGATGATGTCTCCCACCACAAGCTCCTTGCGTGTAACTTCACACACCTGTCCGTTCCGTACAACCCGCACAAGGGCCTCGCTCCCCAAAGCATTCAACACATCAAATTTACGGGCGGCATCGTACTCAAAATAAAAACCGATGCCCGTGGCCAACAATATGGCACACACGATTCCTATGGTCTCTGCAAATTCATTTTCCACAAAAGCGACTACAAAAGACAGCAAGGCAGCTACCAACAATATCTGTATTACGGGATCCTGGAATTTCTCCAGATAAAGCCTCCACATTGAAGGGCGTTTCGGTGGGGTCAGTTCATTGCTCCCATGACGGGCACGGCTCTCTTCCACTTGTCGGTCATTCAAACCGACACTCAACCAATCTGTCTCTTTTGTACTCATCTTTACCTTTAATTATATACGATTTCTGTTTCATACATCATTCCACGACGCGAAAATACAATAGTTCCGGCAATATTGAAAGCTTTCCCCCCATTTTTTACCTTTATTGTTTGCATATCTCAATAAATCATATTACTTTTGCAATGCAATTTCAGAAAGAAGTTGTTTCGGACTTGTAGCTCAGTTGGTTAGAGCAACAGACTCATAATCTGGAGGTCCCTGGTTCAAGCCCAGGCTGGTCCACTCTTAAAATCAAGCACTTACGAGAAATCGCAAGTGCTTTTTTCTTTGTCTGCGTAAACAATGCGTAAACAAACTGTTTGAGTTGGACGTGTTTACTTATAGAATTTCAGTGATGCTTCATGCAATCCTGTAGTATCTTTACTCAAAGTTTTTGTTCGCGTGGCGACACATTACAGTCAAATAAACTCAAATATATTCCATTGATATATTGATTTACAGAATAATGTTGTAACTTTGCAAATGCAATGCATTTATGGCAAGCCATGACCAAAAGGTGCTCTTTCCTAAAAAGGGGAAAGTGAGTTTGCTTAACTTTCGTGGGAGGGTCATCCCATTCCGATGAATCGATGCGTAGAGGGGGTATTAGTCGGAGAATACTCCATACCAAACAATATGCGAGAGTTGCTTCAGGGGTTGAGACCGATCAGCAGAAGCCCGGTTACCAGTCAGCGACAGAAGACAACGAGATTGCACCGCTGCA
>NZ_CFQRNQ010000012.1:0-115973 GCF_986071375.1 Paraprevotella sp.
CTCATTTTCCGGTGAAATCCCGGTGAAGGATGTAAAGTCAGAAAGTTCACCTTAAGGCGTTGGTACAGAGGGCGTCTGAAGGATGCGAACCTTTCCGGGTGAAAATCCGTTTGTAGGAGGAGTGGGAGCAGAGAACACCCTCCGGAAAACATTCACGCATCCTTTTTACCCGGTATCCGGTACAGCAAAGCCCGTAAAATGGATGTCTGCATAGCTGAAAACCGTTCTCAGCGGATTGAAAAATCGTTTGCAGCAGAACGGAAGATCGTTTGGCGCAGGATGTACGGGCGGTTTTGTATTCTATTGGGCAATAGTTTCAGGTAAAGGATTTTATGGGTGGCTTTGTTAATATATAGTTTGTTTGTTTTTGTTGCTCTTGTTCTTTTTAACTTAAACTTCTTTATGGATTAGTGCTTTTCGTGTTTTTTGAGTAACTTTGCAATCCAATTTCGTCTTGTCGTAGACGAACAGACCAGTAATAAAAGAGTAATTGAATAAAACTGTCTTAAAAATCCTTCATGGTCGCAAATGGTTGGTCGCCAGTCAGTACTGTGAGGTTGTAGCTTGTGTTATAAATGGCTGACAAAAAGTACAATGTCGTGGATTTGTTTTGTGGTTGTGGAGGTCTTTCAAAGGGATTTGAAGAGGCTGGATACAATATACTCGTTGGGGTTGACTTTGAGCAGAGTGCCTTGAATACATTCAGTTACAATCACAACGGTGCGGTAGGCTTGAGATTAGACCTTTCGGAGCCAGAGTCTTTTGATGCCATAGTTGATGCTGTTGACGGTCGTTTGGTCGATATTATAATCGGTGGTCCCCCTTGTCAAGGGTTTAGTCTGACAGGTCCTCGTAATATTGATGACCAACGCAATAAACTTTACCTCGCTATGATTGAAACGGTGCGACGCTTCAAGCCCAAGGCATTTCTCATAGAAAATGTTCCTGGTATGGCAAACCTGTATGGTGGAGCTGTAAAGGAAGAGATTATAAGGAGGTTTACCCAAATGGGGTATAAGGTGTCGTGCAAAATTGTGTGTGCCGCAGATTATGGGGTTCCTCAAATTAGGAAACGGTTGGTCTTCATTGGCCTTCGGGATTCAAAAGCTTCTTATGAATTTCCGGTTCCTTATCGGTTACCGGATAATTATCTAACCTGTGAGGATGCCATAAGTGACTTGCCTGCACTTGTTGATACTTTGGGGGAAGAAGTGGGTAAGTATGAAATGGAGCCTTTGAATGATTTCCAAAAACTGATGAGAGGAGCTTGTACGACCTTATACAATCATACGGCAATCAATCATAAGCAATTTGTCAAGGATGTCATAGCCCTTGTGCCAGATGGGGGGAATTACAAGGACTTACCTTCAGGTGTGGGTGAAAGCCGGACATTCCACATGGCTTGGACACGGCTCAACAGTAAAAAGCCTGCCCGGACAGTTGATACTGGGCACCGGAATTTGTTCCATTATAAATATAACCGATGTCCGACGGTACGAGAGAGTGCAAGGATACAAACATTTCCTGATGATTTTGTGTTCCTGGGTAATAGAGGGCAACAAAACAAGCAAGTGGGTAACGCTGTTCCTGTCCTGATGGCAAAAGCTTTGGCTACAAAACTTTTGGATTACATGCCTTATGAAACGTAATGTCGTTTTAAACACGCTTGATCTTTTTGCAGGTTGCGGGGGGCTTACGGAGGGGTTCCTCCAGTCAGGCCACTATCATACAATAGGAGCCGTGGAATGGGAAAGGGCTCCCCGTGAAACTCTTAAGCATCGTTTGCAAACAGCTTGGGGGTATAATGACGCGGATAATGTTGTGGTGCGCTTTGATATCCAACGTACAGAAGAACTTATACATGGTTTTGATGACCCGGTATATGGTTTGCATGAAGGGTTGGAAAATCTGGTAGGAGGGCGGGCTGTTGATGTCATAATTGGAGGCCCTCCATGCCAAGCATATTCTTTGGCCGGACGTATACGCGACGAACATGGTATGCGCAATGATTACCGAAATTATCTGTTTGAATGCTATGTCAAAATAGTCAAATATTTTAAGCCTAAGTTTTTTGTGTTTGAAAATGTGGTAGGGTTGTTAAGTGCAGCACCCGATGGTACATTGATTACAAGTAGGATATCAGAAGCTTTTAATGGGGCGGGATACGTGGTTACGCCCAATTTCAAAACTGCCCTGTTTGATGTGGCTGATTATGGTATTCCCCAACACCGTAAAAGGGTAATCATCCTTGGTATATCCAAGGGCCTGTTTGGAGATAAATGTGGTAAGATGCTTGATTCATTCTATACATGCATATTGCCTTCCCTAAAAGGGAAAGCAAGGAATGTCCACGATGCAATCTCTGATTTGCCGGCGCTGTATCCATTGGAATTTCCGAAGAAGGAGGGGAAATCTAAGATGTCACACATGCAACGTGATACACGATATTTTACGAATCATATTCCTCGCTTTCATAATGCGAGGGATATAGCCGTATTCAAGTTGCTTGCCGAGGACATAAAGAGTGGCAAAAGGGAGTATGTCAGTATTGAACGCTTGAAGAAACTTTATACAGAGGTTACAGGAAAAGTGAGCAACATACATAAATATTATGTATTGAGGGAAAACGAACCCAGTAATACCATTCCTGCACATCTTTTCAAGGATGGTATGCGGCATATCCATCCAGACCCTGAACAGGCTCGGTCGATTACTCCAAGGGAAGCGGCTCGTTTGCAAACATTCCCGGACGATTTTGAATTTTTGGGTGCGGCAATGTACCAATACAAAATGATTGGGAATGCAGTACCTGTTGACTTTTCTAAAATAATAGCAGAGGCTCTATATAAATTATATACTGATAATTACGAAGATGGCAGAATTTTTCATTAAACGGTTGGGGAGGCAAGAGATGGGGTCTCCTACGCCAAAGGAGGGTGGTGGTTGGCAATTCCATAGAGGACGTTATATGTTAATCTCAAAGGAATTTTATAGTTTCTTCCCACATTTGTCGACTACTATACTTAATGATTGTACGGCGCTTCCGATTTTGACAGAACATTCTGATGAAATCATCTATGCGCAATATGTCTACCATAATTCAAAGCATGTTGATACGGCATTGGTTGACGGCCAACCCCGTGACGAGTCAAGAATCTACTTGAATGGTAAATTGGATAATGAAAAAACATTGTTCATGCCAGGTGATATTGTGGTAATGATGAAATGTAGGGAGCAAGATGTTACATTTTATGTGTTGCATATATTTCAAGCCACTTCGCCATATTACAGCTTTTGGAATCAGAAACTGAATGGAAAGGCTTATGGGGTATGGGAGGGGGATTCTGCACCAACCTTTGACCATGAGTTTCACTTGCCAACTAAATCGGCATCAGTCATTGGAGACAACCGGGTTGTAAATGCGATTGAGACGCAGCAAAAACAGGTAATAGATGCCATGGCTATTTCTGAAATAGAAGCTTCCATGGGCGCAGAACTGTTCAACAGCCGTACTTTCCATGACTTTGTGATGATGGCCTACGGGGAAAGATGTGCCATTACCCACAGGGTTATATCATGCAATGGGTTTAACAATCTGGAAGCCGCTCATATTATGCCGCAAGCTCATAAGGGTAGTTTTCTCCCTTGTAATGGTATTGCTATGAGTCGGGACATGCATTGTGTTTTTGATAAGGGTTTCTTCACAATAGAAGACGACTATACGGTCATTGTGCATGCTGACGTTCTTGCCACTGATTCATACTTGAATGAATATAATGGGAAGAAGATATTCATACCGCAGGTTGAATATTTCCGTCCATTGCCAAGGTTTCTCCAATATCACAGAGACAATGTGTTTGGAACATTCCGTCAAATACGTAGTAGAAGGATGTGAATTCTTAACTTGTTAGGATGGCGTAAATGACATGAAGACATGCCGATGCTTGTCATTATGGTATTGGCGTTTTAAAGGTGGTTTAAAGTAAAAACGTAAATACACCTTGGTGTTTATGCAGGTTGGGATAAGAACGGGAAGTACAGTTATGTAAAATCGTCACTCGAGCAACCTTTTGCTCAAGTATCTTACGGGGTACCATAATGCACCATAGCTGACCAACAATACGGTAAAGAATACGATGACGACATCCCACAGGTGGATACTGACGGGGTAGGCATCTACGACGAAACTGCCGGAGGAGTTACCTAAAGTGATAAGTTCGTAGGTTTGCTGCAGGTAACAGAGACCCAGTCCGACAAGGATGCCGATTAAAGCCCCGAAGCCGGATATCATGCGTCCTTCAAACAGGAAGATACGGATAATCTGGTTGTCTTTGGCTCCTAAGTTGCGCAGGGTACGCACGTCTTCTTTCTTGTCTATAATCAGCATGGAGATGGAACCGATGATGTTGAAGCTAGCTACTAAAAGGATAAACGTAAGAAACAGGTAGGCGATGAGCTTTTCCACTTCCATGATGCGGAACACGTCTTCCTGTTGTTCGTAGCGGTCTTTTACCGTAAATCCGTTACCTAATATTTTTTGGATGTCGGCTTGTGCCTGGTGGATATCCACACCGTCTTGCAGTTGCAATTCTATGGCAGAAACACGTCCCTGTTGCCCGAACAAATCCCGGGCAAAACGAAGGGAGGTAAGAATGTAACCGGCATCGTATTTGGCCTGTTTCACGGCAAAAACCACGCCGGGTGAGTATAATTCGCTTTGTGTGAAGCTTTCCGTAGGATTGGACAGGTTAACCCGCTCTCCCTTTTGGGGGGCGTAAACCTTTAAGGGAGTGTCGAAACTGGCTCCCAGTCCTAATTGCGCAGCCAGTTGTATGCCCAACACTCCGAATTCCAGTACATCGGCATGTAAAGTGAACGTACCGTCTCCGTAAAGCAGTTTGTTCAGGTCTGCCATTTGGGCGAAGTTGTCGTCTACACCTTTGATGGTGACCATGGCTTGGTGGTCACCGCAAATGACAAGTGCATGGTCTTCCAACGTTTCCGTGTAGATTTTGATTCCCGGATAGGTTTTTAGGGCTGTGAGTCTCGGGTCGTCTGCGGCCATGGTCTTCCCTTGGGATGGCGTGACCTTCAGCTGTGGGTCGATGGCGGTGAAAAATGAGGCGACAAGGTCTTGGAACCCGTTGAATACGGACATCGTACAGACCAATGCCATGGTGGCCAGGGCTACACCGCATACCGAAATCGCAGAAATGATGTTGATGGCATGGTGCGATTTCTTGGAAAACAGGTATCGTCGTGCGATGTAGAACGGGAAGTTCATTCTTTCAGCAGCTTGTCGATGTTTTCGATATAGTCCAAGGAGTCATCTACGAAGAATTTCAATTCGGGGATGATGCGTAACTGATGGCGTACCCGTGTCCCCAGTTCGTAACGGATGGCTTTCATGTTGCCGTTGATGTTCTTTATGATTTCTTCGCTTTGCCGGCTCGGAAATATGCTCAGGTACACGCGGCAGATGCTGAGGTCCGGACTGATGCGGCAGGCACTTACCGAAACCAATACTCCTTTCATCGCCTTGGTTTGCAACATGAATATTTCGCTGAGTTCCTTTTGTATCAGCCGGGAGATTTTGTTTTGTCTGGTTGTTTCCATATTTTTTATTTTATTTTTTGCGGATGAGGGTCAACCCGTCACGTAAAGGCAGGATGACTTTCTCCACACGTGGGTCTGTGGCTATACGGTCGTTAAAGGCGGTGATTCCCCTTGTCTGTGCGTCCTTATGGGGGGGAGGTTCTAATACGTGGCCGTCCCACAAGGTGTTGTCGGCCAAGATATACCCTCCCGGTTCGAGGCGTGGGAGAATCATTTCGTAGTAGTCCGTGTAGCGTCGCTTGTCACCGTCTACGAAAGCCATGTCGAACGTGAGTCCCATTTCCGGGACTCGTTCCAAGGCATCGCCGATGATGAACTCTATTTGTGAGGCGTATGGGGAGTTCTCAATCCATGGTCGGGTGAAATCCTCCTGTTCGTCATTGATTTCAAAGGTGTACAAGCGGCCGTCCGGTTCAAGGCCTTCTGCCATGCAGAGGGCTGAATAGCCACTGTAAGTCCCGATTTCCAGAATACGCTGCGGACGTATCATGCGGACCAGCATTTTGAGCAAACGTCCTTGCAAATGTCCGGAAGCCATGCGGGGACGCAGCAGTTTTACATGCGTGTCCCGATACAAGGCTTTCAGATATTCGCTTTCTTCGTCGATATGTTCGAGGATATATTGGTCCAACCGGTCCGTTTCCTGCATATTCGGTAGATATTAGAGATAGCGTGTCCGATTGGGCAGTACGTACTCCATGGCGTGTTCCAATACGTCGCCTACTACGTTGATTTCAAGGAAAGAGGTCTTCGTGCCTTGCTTTCCGCCGCTCAGGTATGCCACCATTTCGTTTTCGGAGAGCACGCCGTCTTTGAGCAGTTTCTGAAGGGCGGCGAAGTAATATGCTTGCCCGTTGGCCTTTTCCGGCATAAAGATGGCTTCCACTCCGTAGGACAGTGCGAGATGGCGCATGGTCTTTTCCTTGTAGCAGACGGCCAATACCGGATATTTGCCGCGGTAGGCTGCCAAAGACCGTGCGGTTAGTCCGCTGAAACTATCGGTAATGATGGCACGGATGGGCATCAAGTTCGTGGCACGTACGGCCGACTTGGCCAAGAATGAAGTTACGTCTGCCTTTTCCGGCGTGAGCGGTATTTGTATGTCGTTTTCCTCCAGTTTGTCTTTTTCAGCTTGTGCTGCAATAGTGGCCATCGTGCGTACGGCCTCTACCGGATATTTGCCGTAAGCCGTTTCGCCGCTCAACATCAAGGCATCTGTACGGTAGTAGATGGCATTGGCGATGTCCGTTACTTCTGCCCGTGTCGGACGTGGGTTGTTGATCATCGTATGGAGCATTTGTGTGGCTACGATAACCGGCTTTTTGGCCAGGATACACTTCTTAATCAAGATACGCTGTATGCCTGGGATGCGTTCCTGAGGTACTTCGATGCCCAAATCTCCCCGGGCAACCATGATGCCGTCTGCCTCTTCCAGAATTTCATCGATGTTATCCACGCCTTCCTGATTCTCGATTTTTGCGATAATTTTGATGTCGCTGCCGTATGCGTTCAGAATTTCGCGGATGTCCAAAACGTCTTGCTTGTTGCGGACGAAAGAATGGGCGATGAAATCTATGTCTTTTTCGATGGCATAAAGGATGTTGTTACGGTCTTTTTCTGTGAGGGATGGCAGATTGATGCGTACACCCGGCACGTTCACGCTTTTGCGACTGGCCAGTGTCGCATCGTTGCATACTTCGCAATACAAAGCTTCTTCATCCTTATCCGTTACTTTCAGTTCAAGGTCTCCATCGTCTATCAATATCTTGGCACCTACGGATAAGTCGTTTACGAAGTGCGGATAAGTGACATAAATGCATCCGCGCACGGTTTCCTTGTCCGGGTTTCCTATGATTTTAACTTTGTCGCCGGTCTTATATTCAGTAGTTTCTTCTGCATTCTTCGTAGTTCTCACTTCCGGCCCTTTGGTATCCATTAATATGCCGATGCGGTTGGATACCTCACGAACGTTGGAAATCAGTTTCTCGAAACCTTCCCGGCTAGCGTGGGCTGTATTCATGCGTACCACGTTCATACCGGCATTGAAAAGGTCGCGAATAAAATCCACATCGCAGCGCAAGTCTGATATGGAAGCGACGATCTTCGTCTTTTTCAACATCATAATCTTTATACCTTTTAAATTTTAATACCTATACTTTTTTATTGTGCCTTTCCTGCGCGTAGCAGTGCTTCGACCGCCAGTCTGTAAGAGTCAAGGCCAAAACCGCAAATAACACCTAAGCAAGCACATGAAATCATGGATCTGTGGCGGAACTCTTCCCGTTTGTGCACATTGCTGATGTGCACTTCGACAACCGGGGCGGAAATAGCCCTGATGGCATCTTGCAGGGCAATGGACGTATGCGTGTAGGCACCGGCATTCAGGATGATGCCTGTGTCTTCAAATCCAACTTCGTGGATTTTATCGATCATCTTCCCCTCGATGTTGCTTTGATAGTAATCAATGGTCAAATCGGGATAGGCCATGCGCAGCTTCTCTAAATAACTTTCAAAGGATTCTGCGCCGTATATGCTAGGTTCTCGTTTACCCAACAAGTTGATATTTGGCCCGTTTATGATTTGTATTCTCATCTTTTTCTATAATTTTGTAGAAAACGTGCCGCAAAAATACAAAAAAAGAATGGAATACAGCGAAAAAACGTCTTATAATAGAGGTGGGGATGTCTCGAAAGTGCTGCTACGAAGATATTACCAGTATTTGAAGTTGGAAAGAGGGCTTTCAGAAAATACGTTGGATGCTTATACCGAAGATTTAAGGAAGCTTTTGGACTTTTTTTCAGATGAGGAACTGGATTTCAGGGCTGTCTCTCTGGATGATTTGCATCAGTTTATGGCAGAATTGGCAGACGTGGGAATCAGCCCCCGTTCTATGGCGCGTATCTTGTCCGGAATCCGTTCATTCTACCGTTTCCTGTATGTGGAGAAAGAAATCGAGCAGGATCCGACGGAACTGCTTGAATCTCCGAAAATAGGGCGACGTTTACCGGAGGTCCTGACCGTGGCAGAAATAGATGCTATGATCGAGGGCATTGATTTGAGTCAACCGGAGGGACAACGGAACCGTGCCATTCTGGAGATGCTTTACAGTTGTGGCTTGCGGGTAAGTGAGTTATGCGGGCTTCGGATTTCCGATTTGTTTTTGGAAGAGGGCTTCATCAGGGTGAAGGGCAAAGGGGAGAAGGAACGTTTGGTTCCCATTTCCGGCCGTGCCGTACACGAATTGGAGAATTGGTTCCTTTGCAGGAATCTTATCCGTATCAAGCCTGGACATGAGGATTTTGTGTTTTTGAGTTTGAGGAGGGGGACTGCCTTGTCGCGGATTACTATTTTTTATTGGGTCAAAGAACTGGCAGTTGCAGCCGGAATCCAGAAGACGATAAGTCCCCATACTTTCCGCCATTCTTTTGCTACCCATTTGTTGGAGGGGGGCGCGAACTTGAGGGTCATACAGGCTATGTTGGGGCATGAGAGCATTTCCACGACAGAAATTTATACCCATATCGACAGAAGCCGTTTGCGGCGGGAAATCATGGAACATCATCCGCGGAATATTCGTGACGATTCTTCAAAATAAAGGCGGAAGTGGGTTGAATATGGTATAATACGCATTTTTTTTGCAATATTTTAAAGTTAAAAATAACACGGTCTATTAAAGATTTGTATCTTTGCAGCCGGAACTATTAATTAAAACAGTGTTAGTATGCGTAAAAATTATTATTTAGTCATGTCGTTGGCTGCCGTTGCGGCTCTTTCGTCATGCAAGAAGTTAGGCGAACTTTCTGCCGACAACTTTACGGTGACTCCGACTCCGTTGGAGGCGATTGCCGGTCAGGTGCCTGCCACTATCGACGGTAAATTCCCCGAGAAGTATATGAAGAAGAAAGCCGTGGTAACGGTGACTCCGGTATTGAAGTACGAAGGCGGCGAGGCTAAAGGACAGAGTGCTACGTTCCAAGGCGAAAAAGTACAAGGTAACGACCAGACTATCGCTTACAAGGCAGGCGGCACTTATACGATGAAGTCTATATTTGACTTTGTTCCGGCTATGCAGCAGTCCGATCTTTACCTGCAGTTCGATGCGAAGGTAGGCAAGAAGACGGTGTCTGTTCCTGAAGTGAAAGTGGGTTACGGGGTTATTGCCACATCTCAGTTGTTGCAGAATACCTTGGCTTCTGTGAAACCGTCTTTGGCTGCAGATGCTTATCAGCGCATTATCAAAGAAAAGCAGGAAGCTAACATTAAGTTCTTGATTCAGCAAGCCAAGTTGCGCGATTCTGAATTGAATTCTGAAAACATGAAAGAATTCATCGCAATGATGAAAGAAATCAATGACGCCAAAGAAACGCGTGCATTGAACAATATCGAGATTTCGGCTTATGCTTCTCCCGATGGAGCCCTTGATTTGAACACCCGTTTGGCTGAACAGCGTCAGGACAATTCTGAAAAGTTCCTCCAAAAGAAAATGAAAGCCAATGAGGTGACTGCCGAAGTGGATACGAAGTATACTGCTGAGGACTGGGATGGTTTCCAGGAATTGGTTTCACAGAGCAATATCCAAGATAAGGAAGTTATCTTGCGTGTACTTTCTATGTATAAGGATCCCGAGGAACGTGAAGCGCAGATTAAGAACATGTCTGCCGTATTCAAGGAATTGGCCGAGACGATTCTTCCTGAATTGCGTCGTGCACGTTTGACGATGAATTATGAAATCATCGGTCGTAGCGACGAGCAGATTGTGGCACAATTCGGTAGCGATGCCTCGAAGTTAAGCGTGGAAGAATTGCTTTATGGTGCAAACTTGGCTTCTGTATCCAATAAGAAAGCTTGGTACCAAAAGACTTCACAACTTTATCCCAACGATTACCGTGCATACAACAACCTCGGTATGTTGGCATACCAGAAAGGAGATTTGAGTGCAGCTGAAAACTATTTCAACAAGGCCAAGTCTTTGAAGGGCGATGCCGGTGAAGTGAACGCTAACTTGGCGTTGATTGCTTTAAGCAAAGGTAATGTGAAGGATGCCGAAACGTATATGGGCAAGGCTTCCGGTGCTGAAGGTTTCAACGAAGCCAATGCTGCATTGAATATTGCTAAGGGATCTTACCAACAGGCTGCCAGTGCTGCGAACGGCGTGAAGTCAAATACAGCTGCTTTGGCTCAGATTCTGAATAAGGATTATGCTGCTGCCAAGTCTACATTGAACGGCGTAGCTAATAAGGATGCTTATACTTCATATCTGTTGGCTATCGTTGCTGCCCGCACAAATGACGCAGCTGGTGTAAACACGAATTTGAAGGATGCTGTCAGCAAGGATTCTTCTTTGAAGAGCCGCGCAGTCAAGGATCTTGAATTTGCAGAATACAAATCAGCTGTTGAAAGTTTGTAATCGATGACTTTTTAGATGAAGAGATTTATTCTCTATACATTAGTAGCATTCACCCTGCTCAGTTGTGGAGGATCTGAAGGCCGGTTTCGGCTGAAAGGAGA
This sequence comes from Paraprevotella sp., assembly GCF_986071375.1. Taxonomy (NCBI): domain Bacteria; kingdom Pseudomonadati; phylum Bacteroidota; class Bacteroidia; order Bacteroidales; family Prevotellaceae; genus Paraprevotella; species Paraprevotella sp. The sequence continues at coordinate 11,125 of NZ_CFQRNQ010000012.1, forward strand.
ATTCGAACACCTGCGGCAGGGTGAATTCTATATATATAGCAATGATGGAGGAACCTCAGGATTCGATACCATCAAGATTGAAGATGGACAGTTCGACTATGAAACGGACTTGAGAAACCATGCCATTTATTATCTTTTATACCCCAACTTGTCCGAACAGGTTATTTTCGGTACCTCGGGCGACGTAATTACGCTTAAGGGGGATGCCCGTAACTTGAAAAGCGTGGAGGTGAAGGGGAGTAAGCCGAATGAGGAACTGACGGCTTTTCGTTTGGAGAATAAAGATAAGGGGCTTGTTGGGATAAGGGAAGCTGCTGTGGCTTTTATGACGCATTCGCCTTCATCGCCCGTAAGTGTTTTTTTATTCAAGGAGTATTTTTTGCTTGCTAATGATGTATCGCAAGATGAGGTAAAAAAACACTATCGTGCATTGTGCGAGGCACAGCCCGACAACCTACTGCTTTTAAGTTGGCAGTCTGATATAGAAAACAGGGGGCGACTTTTGAAAAAGGGAAGCTCTTTGCCCGATTTTGTTTTTACTTTGAAAGACGGCAGGAAGGTACAGGCTTCCGATTATCGTGGGAAACCGCTTTTGGTCAATTTTTGGGCTTCGTGGGAAAGCCGTAGCCGGGCTGAAACTTTCCGTATCAGGCGGATGTTGAAAGGAAATTCCGGGAAGATAGAGGCCGTCAGTATTTCGTTGGATGTTAACGATGCGGCCCGAAAGGGAATTGAACGTATGGACAGTGTGTCGTGGACAAGCTATTGTGACTTTCAGGCGTGGAATAGTCCGTTGGTCAAACTGTTCGGCATCCGTTCCATACCTTTCTTTATATTGGTAGGGGCAGACGGTAAAGTGCTTGCTGCCGGAGCTTCTTATGAGAAGGACATAGAGCCGGAAATCAAGAAACTTTTTGAATCGCGATAAACGGGCCGTTATGTTAGTAAAGGTTTATGGTGCATCGGTCCGGGGGCTTTCTGCCATACCCGTAACCATTGAGGTGAATGCCTCAAGGGGGATTAAGTTCTTTTTGGTTGGTTTGCCGGACAATGCGGTAAAAGAGAGCCACGAGCGCATTGTGGCGGCAGTAGAAAACAGTGGATTCCGTTTCCCCTCGAAACAGTTCGTGGTCAATATGGCTCCTGCGGATATCCGTAAGGAGGGAGCGGGATATGACTTGCCCTTGGCCATCGGAATCTTGGCGACGGACGAAAAGGTGAAACTCGAAAAGTTATCCCGCACCATGATGCTTGGTGAGTTGAGCCTTGACGGTAGCTTGCAACCGGTGAAAGGGGCTTTGCTGATAGCCATCAAGGCCCGGGAGATGGGGTTTGAGCATTTGATTGTTCCAGAGCAGAATGTCCGGGAAGCCGCAGTGGTCAACCAACTTAAGGTGTATGGGGCGCGTCATATCAGTGAGGTGGTGCGTTTCTTGAATGATGAGGGAGGTCTTTTGCCTACTGAAGTAGATACACGGGCTGAATTTTATGCCCAACAGACTGAGTTTGATTTCGACTTTGCAGATGTGAAAGGCCAAGAGCATGTGAAACGGGCATTAGAGGTGGCTGCGGCAGGTGGTCATAATGTCATCATGATAGGTCCTCCCGGAAGTGGGAAATCCATGATGGCAAAGCGTTTGCCTTCTATCTTGCCTCCTTTGTCATTGGCTGAAAGTTTGGAAACCACCCAGATACATTCGGTGGCCGGAAAACTGGAGCGTGAAAGTTCGCTCATCGCCCGGCGTCCGTTCCGTTCTCCTCATCATACGATTTCGCAGATTGCCTTGGTGGGAGGAGGGGCGAATCCCCAACCCGGCGAAGTGAGTCTGGCGCATAACGGGGTGCTGTTTTGTGATGAGTTGCCGGAGTTTTCCCGTTCGGTGCTCGAAGTGTTGCGTCAGCCGCTCGAGGACCGGCAAATCAACATATCCCGTGCCAAGTATAGTGTCACTTATCCTTGTTCGTTTATGTTCGTGGCTTCCATGAATCCGTGTCCGTGCGGTTATTACAATCATCCCACGAAGGCTTGTGTCTGCACACCGGGACAGATTCACCGTTACCTGCATAAAATATCTGGGCCGTTGTTGGATCGCATAGACTTGCAGATAGAGATTACTCCTTTGTCGTTTGAAGAACTTTCGCGGACAGCTCCCGGAGAATGCAGTGCCGTGATTCGGGAGCGGGTGGTTCGTGCCCGCCGTATTCAGGAACAGCGTTATGCCGATAGCAAGGGAGTACATTGTAATGCGCAGATGACCTCTCGTCTGTTACGGGAATATGCAGCTCCTGATGAACAGGGGGTGGAGATGTTGCGGGCGGCTATGTCGCGGCTTCAGCTCTCAGCCCGTGCTTATGACCGTATTTTGCGTGTGGCTCGTACAATTGCGGATTTGGACGGGAAGGAAACTGTCGGGCTTCCCCATATAGCTGAAGCCATCGGTTACCGGAATTTGGACCGGGCCGGATGGGGAGAGTAGCTTGCATTTCACCGAAATAGGCAAAACATTCCCTTTTTTTGGGAAACTTCTTAATGCTCTCTCTTTGTATCTTTGCTTTAGTTTGTTTTAACCTATAATTAAAGAAGAGAATGGTAAGTATGAAAGCATGGACACATGGTTTATGGAGTTTGTTGTGTGCTGGAATGGTAGGTGTTGTCCCGGCAAAGGTTGCCGCTGCTTTGCCGCAAGGAAGCGGTAAAGCCGTGAATTTGGCTTTGGGGGCGGAAGCATTTTCCGGCTCTTGCTATGGTGCCGGATATGAGGCCAAGTATGTGACGGATGGCAATTGGGATACGCGTTGGGCATCAGCCGGACTGTCTGGGACGGTATGGCTTACCTTGGACTTGAAAGGGGAAAGGACGTTCAACTGCATTGATGTTTATGAGACAGAAGGTTACAAAGGACGCATAGAGGAGATTGTCATTTCAGTGTCCAATGACGGAATAGGATGGAAACGTTGGCTGAACCGCAGACCGAGTGATGCACGGACAGTGTTGGTTGGTGAAGAGATGACAGCACGTTATGTACAGGTCTCTTTTTTGGAGTGTAGTCCGGAGGGCATCAACGTAGATGAAATCGGTATCTATGACGACCCGCAAGCTGTGGCTACGCCCGAACCGACGGCGTGGAGGGAGGATGCTCTCGGTTGGATTCGTCAACTGCCTTCCCGTGAGGCCAATGTGTACCAACAGCGTAAGGCACATTTGAAGTACGGAATGTTTATCCATTACGGTATGAATACCTTTTTGGGGCAGGAATGGAGCGATGGTTCATCTCCGGCCTCGGCCTACCATCCGGACTTGTCCACGCTCAATCCCGAGGCTTGGGTCAAGGTGGCATACGAAGGCGGTATGAATTTCATTGTGTTGGTTACGAAGCATCATGACGGTTTTGCTTTGTGGAATACTCAGGTCGGTACGTATAACATCAATCATACGGGCCGGAAAGGCGACCGTCGGGACATCGTAAAAGAAGTAGCGGATGCTTGCCGCAAGTATGGAATCAAGTTGGGGCTATATTATTCTGCTTGGGACCGGAACTGGGATGCGAACCATACGCAGGCCTCCACGGGGTTAGACCGTGTACAGTTGGCGCAGGAATATAATGATTTCGCTTTGGCGCAAATCACCGAACTGATGGACGGGCGTTACGGCGAGATTTCGGAATTCTGGATAGACGGGGCGTGGGTGAAGAGCAATAAGGCATGGGAATTCGGCCGGATGTATGACAAGGTGAAGCGTTTGCAGCCTTCCTGCCAGATGGCGGTCAATACTTGCATCCGTTGTGGACGCACCCCGGACCAATACCAAGGCGGAGAAGAAATCTATTATTTCCCTTCCGACTTTCGTTTGCACGACCCGATGTTTACTCGGCGCGGTGCGGATGCTGACCCGAAAGTCTACCGTCGTGAGGGACAGGACTATTATTTGCCTTTCGAAGCCACGGTCTGTATGAACAACAGTTGGTTTTGGTCTGAAAAGAATAATGCGGAGAGTGTCATGTCGGCCGATAAAATCAAGGCGGCATACGAACACATGGTGGAACAGGGCAATACCTTGGTGGTCAACCTGGCTCCCGGCAAGGACGGATTGTTGAAAGACTATGATGTAGAAGCTTTGTATGAAGGGGCTCGTGCGTTGGGCATAGCCCGTGGGGAAGCCCGTTTGAATCCGGATAAGGATGAGAAGGCTGTGCGCATAGATTATGTGACGACCAAGGGGTATGTGGCATTTCCCACCCGTTATCTTTATGGGAAGAAAGGGGTTGGCTTTACCGTCAAGGCCGAAGACTTGTCGCAAGACGGCTATCGCTTCGTAGGAAAAGAGAAAGTCGTAGAGGGTCGTTTCGGCAAGACCAAACGTATAGAGTTTGTGTACGAGGATGTGGCCGGAATCCCGGCAAGCGGTAAGTCGGATGGTTCGCTGTCAGGTTCGTATTCATGTCACATGAATTAGTAGGTATGAAGAAAGTTGTTTTTGTTGTGCTTGCAACATTGTGGTTGTTTGCATGTAAAAAAGAAGACGGTAAAAAGGTAGAGTTTCATGCTCTGCCTGTCAGTTCTATAGTGTCGGATACGTTGGAAATAGATTCGGTGCGCATGAATACCTTTTTTTCTAATCCGACTGCTCTTTTCATTATAGATGATTCGTTGATTCTCGTTTTTGATGATAATAGAAGTGACAAACTTTGCCATTTTATCCATACGAAAGGGTATGTAGTTAAAAGTTTTGGTGAATGGGGACGGGCGCGCGGAGAATTTATCTTGCCGCAAGGATTGTCCTTGTCTAAAGATAAGGAGACTTGTTGCGTGTACGATTATAATACGCAATATACTGTTTGCTTTTCCGTAAAAGAGGCACTGGGTGGAGGCAATCCTGTCCAAGATGTGATAAGAATGGAAGAAGTAGAAAGCGGGCGACCTGTGGAGCATCGCTTCCATCAAGTCTTGGCTTTGTCAAACAACCGTTTCCTTGGCTTTGGCAACCATCCTGAAAATAGGGTTCAAATCTTTAATCGGTTAAAGGTGCTTGCCGCGTATTCAGATTTTCCGGTTCTTGACGAAAAAGAAGAGAACAACAGGTCTGTTTGGGGTAATTTGGCATCTTTTGGTGTATCTCCGGATGAAAAACATATCGTCACAACCACCGGGATAGGGGCGGCCTTTGAGATATTGTCTTTGAGTGGGGAAAAAATAAGCCATAAGTTGGTGAAAGGCTTCTATGCTCCGAAATATTCTATTGCTCAGGGAGCCGTTCCGACTTGTGTCGTCGTATGTCCGGAAACAGTAGTCGGATTTAATGCCCTGCATGTGGCAAATGATTGTTTTTATGCCGTGTTAGCCGGGCCGGAAGAGCGGTACAATGAAATCTTGAAATTTGATTTTGGTGGGGAATGTGTGCATAGATATTGTTTTCCGTCGGATATTGTTTATATAAATTGTATGACGGTCGATAAAGGGCGGCTTTGGGCTTTTGTGGAAAATAAGGACGGGGAAATAAAACTTATACAGACAAGGATATGAAGAATGACGGGCATACCCGTCATTCTTTTTCTTTTTTTCTTGATTTTTATCCGGAAAAGCGTTATTTTCGATGTTTGTATGAATCAACGTTGTGTGCGTCGGATATGGGAGCTTTGTCGTTACGGGATATTTCGTTGTTGCCGGTTTTTGCGGGCGTGAAGCAAGTGGGGCCTTGGTGGAATTTCAAGCATGTTATCAGCCCTTTCTATCGTTTGTATTATGTGGAGAGCGGGGCGGCTCGCGTGTGCGTGGATGATGTGTGGTATGAGTTGCGCTCCGGGCAGTTGTTCCTCATTCCGAAATATGCTTGCCATAGTTATGAATGCACGGGAGGGATGAACCATTACTATATCTGTTTCTTTGATGATTGGGTAGGGAACGGGGTGCCTCGTCCCGACAAGATGGCTTTGCAGGTACAGGCAGAGCCTTATGATTTGGCTTTGATGCGACGGTTCCTGCAGTTGAATCCGTGTATGGAACTTGTCAATGTAGACCCCAAGGTCTATAACCGGGCAGTGTACGATGGGGCAACCTGTCTCTCCCATGCCCGAAAGGAGATGGAGAGTTGTGGCATCCTGATGCAGTTGTTTTCCCGTTTTGTTACGGACGAGTGCCTGGGATATTGCTTGGGAGCGGCAGCCGGTGGCAAGTTCGACGAAATTGTGAACTATATCCACAGCCATTTGGACCGGCATATCCCCTTTGGCCGAGTTGGCAGACAGGGCTTGTCTGACGGCGGGGCATTTCTCTAAAGTATTCAAACAGGTGATGGGCACGTCCCCCTGCCTTTATATACAGAACCGGCGTATCAAACGGGCGCAAACCTTGTTGCTGACCACCAATATGACGATAACACAAGTCGCGGAAAGGGTCGGCATTTACAGTCCGGCACAGTTTACCCGTCTGTTTGCCAAGATTGCGGGTTGCAAGCCGAAGGATTACCGGAACAAGTTGTTGGATTGTTGTTATTAAATGTCCGACATGTGGCACTTGTCGGGACGGTTTGACCTGAAAATAGGAATAATTCCGTAACTTTGTGCCATGAAAACCACGATTAAGCGAAAGCAGGGGGCAAGCTCGCTTGCTTCTGCCGAGCGTGAGTGGTTTATCTAATACCCGACAATGTAGGATATAATTGCTAAAAATATAGAAAATGGAAAAGAAATTCAAGAGAACAACCGTCACGTCGGCTTTGCCATACGCCAACGGTCCGGTGCATATCGGTCATTTGGCAGGGGTGTATGTCCCGGCGGACATTTACGTGCGTTACCTCCGTCTGAAGAAGGAGGACGTGCTTTTCATCGGCGGTTCTGACGAGCATGGCGTGCCCATCACCATCCGGGCCAAGAAGGAGGGCATCACGCCGCAGGACGTGGTAGACCGTTATCATAAAATCATCAAGGACTCCTTCGAGGAATTCGGCATTTCGTTCGATGTGTACGGGCGCACGACGTCCGAAGTGCATTGTGAGACGGCTTCGGAGTTTTTCCGTACCTTGTACGACAAGGGCGAGTTCGTGGAGAAAACTTCTATGCAGTATTACGATGAGGAGGCACATACTTTCCTGGCCGACCGTTACATCACGGGCGAATGCCCCCATTGCCATGCAGAAGGAGCATACGGCGACCAGTGCGAGAAGTGCGGCACGTCGCTGTCCCCCACCGACTTGATCAACCCCAAGAGTGCCATCAGCGGTTCGAAACCGGTGATGCGTGAGACGAAGCATTGGTATCTGCCGTTGGACAAGCACGAGGCATGGTTGCGCCAGTGGATTCTGGAAGACCACAAGGAGTGGCGTAACAACGTGTACGGGCAGTGCAAGAGTTGGCTCGACATGGGTTTGCAGCCCCGTGCCGTGAGCCGTGACTTGGACTGGGGCATCCCCGTGCCGGTGGAAGGTGCCGAGGGCAAGGTGCTTTATGTGTGGTTCGATGCGCCCATCGGCTATATCAGCAATACGAAGGAATTGCTGCCCGATTCGTGGGAGAAATGGTGGAAAGACCCTGAAACCCGTCTGGTGCACTTCATCGGGAAGGACAATATCGTGTTCCATTGCATCGTGTTCCCGGCCATGCTGAAGGCCGAGGGAAGCTATATCCTGCCGGACAACGTGCCGAGCAACGAGTTCCTGAACCTGGAAGGCGACAAGATTTCCACGTCACGGAATTGGGCGGTGTGGTTGCATGAGTACTTGCGCGATTTTCCGGGCAAGCAGGACGTATTGCGCTATGTGCTGACGGCCAATGCTCCGGAAACGAAAGACAACGATTTCACGTGGAAGGATTTTCAGGCCCGCAATAATAACGAATTGGTGGCAGTCTATGGTAATTTCGTGAACCGTGCCTTGCAGCTTACGCAGAAGTATTACGATGGTGTGGTGCCCGCCTGCGGCGAGTTGACGGAGTATGACCGCCAGACGTTGGATGAGTTCAAGGACGTGAAAGCGAAGGTGGAAGAATTGCTCGATGCGTTCAAGTTCCGCGACGCGCAGAAGGAAGCGATGAACTTGGCACGCATCGGTAACAAATATATCGCCGACAGCGAGCCTTGGAAGGTGGTGAAGACCGATCCGGAGCGGGTGAAGACCGTCATCTACATCTCTTTGCAGCTCACGGCCAATTTGGCCATTGCTTTTGAGCCGTTCCTGCCCTTTAGCAGCGAGAAGCTCCGCAAGATGTTGAACATGGAAAGCTTTGAGTGGAACCAGTTGGGGCGTACGGACCTCTTGCAGGCAGGCCACCGGTTGGCCAAGCCGGAACTGTTGTTCGAGAAAATAGAAGACGATGTAATCGAAGCACAAGTGCAGAAGCTGCTGGATACGAAAAAAGCCAATGAGGAAGCCAATTACAAGGCCAAGCCTGTCCGCGAGAATATCGCATTCGAGGATTTCCAGAAGTTGGATATCCGTGTGGGAACGGTATTGGAATGCACCAAAGTGCCCAAAGCGGACAAACTGTTGTGCTTCAAGATTGCCGACGGGTTGGAAAACCGCACAATCGTAAGCGGTATCTCCAAATTCTACAAGCCCGAGGAACTGGTGGGCAAGCAGGTTTGCTTCATTGCCAACCTTGCTCCCCGTAAACTGAAAGGCATCGAAAGCCAAGGCATGATACTTTCGGCACTGAATTATGACGAGTCGCTGAGTGTCATTACCGTAGACCGTGAGGTGAAGCCCGGTTCAGAGGTTTGTTGACAAGATGGCAGGGGCAATGGTATTTGTGTCCTGTATATGATAAAAGGAGAGGAACCGATAGGGTGTTCCTCTCCTTTTTGGGGTTTACAGTCCTCCGTCTACCATCCAGATTCCTTGCGGATTGTCGCGGCGCAAGGCTATGTGGCGGATTGCAGAACTGCCGTCGGGGTGGGTCAGCTTATAGAACACGATGACTCCGTTGTAGCCTTTCTTCTCTTTGGCTTCGCTGAAATCTGAAGCCTTGCAGCCTTTCAAGTCTTCGCTGAGTGTGGGAAGTGAGGCCGTGTAATAGTAAAGTGCTTCTCCTGCCATTTGGGGCTTTCCACAGGTGAGTGCTTTCAGGACTCTTTGTGCGGCTTCCGGGGCAGTCTCGTTCTTTAGCTTTTTCAGGCGTACCGGGGCTTGGATTTCCGGTGCGTGGGCCGGTAGCCAGGTCACTTGTGTCGTGTCGGGGCGTTGTATGAGTTGGGTCGGTGTGAGGTGAAGATTATAGTCAATGTGTTCACTTTTCAGCACAAGCGTCTTTTGTCCATTGCGTTCCCACCATATTTGTATGCTCTTCAGCATCTTGTCTTCTTTTGAGAACACGTTCTCGGTGGTACACCGGTAGCTTGTTTCTTCCCCTTCCATCAAAGTCGCTATGTCGGAACCGTATATCTGGGTATGGGTAACTATGGTGATGGTGGAGTCTGTTTCGGTCGTTTCCATCCGGGCACCTTTGTCATCCAGTAATGCCCTTTTTTGTCGCTCTAACAGAGTTTCGGGGTGGAGCAGTGTGGCGAATCCTTCGGCAAAGTTGGCATCGGGTGTGCCGTATACCCCTGAACCGTTCGTGTCCCACATGTACTGATTCTCGCCGTCCGACATGATGGTGCGTCCGCCTTCTTTTTCAATCCTCCAGAATGTCTTGGCTTCTTGCCGCATGGATTTGATACTGATATGCGTGAATCCGGATTCCGGATTGATGTAGGCGAAGTTCTCTTTCGGAGTGGTACGGGCGTAGATAGACATGGAGAAGCTTTCCGCGTCTCGTGATTTTTGGATGGATTGCTCGAAAACCAAAGGGATGGCAGTGACGGCCTCCGCTTGTGTGGAGAACAGGTTGCTTAGCCCTGTGCCCACACCGGCTAAGAATATGGCTATGGCGGCCGCTACCTGCAGGATTCTGCGTATCAGTTTTTGTTGGGGGGCACCTTGTGGTTGTGAGGGCTGTAACGTGATAACCGGTTTTTGTTTTCCAAACTCCGGTGAATGCTTGGGCGTAAGTAAGTCTACCGTTTGCATGAAGTCTTCGTAATAAGCACGGCACGAAGCGCATTCCTTCATGTGTTGTCTACAAGCTTCTGCAATGGCCGGATCGGTTTGTTTGTCACATAAGTCGGCCATATATTTCTTAAAATCTTCGCATTTCATGATGTTTTGTTTTTTGGGTTTTTCTACTTTAGGATTTGATTCCTTTTCTGATTTTTTCTATTCCGTACTGGAATCTGGATTTGGCGGTTGTGACCGGTATGTCCAGGATGGCGGCAATGTCCGAGAAACTGTTATTGCCGTGGATACGGAGCCGGATGACTTCGGCTTGTTCCTCCGGGATTCCTGCTAGCAGGGTCGAGATAAGTTGGAACTCTTGTTCGAAGTTTTCGGCTTTTTCTTCACTGACGTGTGTGGCTTGCTCTATCGGCACGAATTGCCGTGTTTGCCGTCGGCGCAACCGGTCGGTGCAGAAATTGGAAAGGCTTCGATAGAGGTAACTGCGCAAGTTTGCCAGGGGATGACCACCTGCATCTTGTTTTTTAGTATGCAGTTGCAGGAAAATGTCTTGTACGGCATCTTCGGCATCGTCTGCGTTTCCTAACCGGTAACAGGCGTATCTCAGCAAATGAGGTCTTTCGCTCTCCATCAATGCGGCTATCTCCCGATGCGGTTTCTTTTCCGGATGGTTGTTTAGGGTTTGTTTCATATTTCATTCATGTTTTTTAGACTGCAATCTGTAATAATGACGCAATAGGGAGATAAAAGACGTAAAAACTGCCTTCTTTTTTAGATATTACCTAATAAAAAAGAAAAAGGCAGTTTTTACACGGAAAAATAGGTCTGCTGTTTAAGGCAGGTTCTTTTTGTCCTCTTCGAGGTCTTGTCGGGGAAGATTGGCTGCCAACAGCAGCCAACCCGCAACACCGGCTACGATGGAGCCGCAAAGAATGCCCAGTTTCGCATCATTGAGGAGTGTACTGCCTTCCATACCTATATTATAGTAGGAAAGGTCGGCAATGAACATGGAGACGGTGAACCCGATGCCCGTCAACATGCAGACGCTGAAAAAGTTTTTCCAGTTGCAGCCCTGGGGTAATTGGACGAATCCCAACTTGACTGCCAGCCAAGAGAACGAGAATACGCCTACGAATTTCCCGATGGCCAATCCTAAAAAGACTGCCAGACCTACTCCGTTGAGCAGGCTGTCCATGCTGATGCCTTCTAAGTTCACTCCTGCATTGGCGAAGGCGAAGACCGGAATTACGAAATAATTGATGGGGTTCTGCAAAGCGTCTTCCAAATCCTGTAAAGGGCTAATCGTACGGTCCGAGGCGTGTTCTATATTTTTAAGCAATATGATTTGTTCGTTGGACAGGATAGTAGTCCCCTTATGATTGGTGGTTGCCTGGTCTATGGGGAAACGGTTGATTTTGTTGCGCAGGTGTTTGACAAAGTGAAGGGCAGAAACTCCGGGGCGTGCCGGGACGAAGAAGGCCACGATTACTCCGGCTATGGTGGCATGGATACCGGAATTCAGTAGGGAGTACCAAACGAATGTCCCGATGACGATGTAGAACATTTTGGACATGACATGACGATGGTTGCCGAAGGCCAAAATCACAAGCAGGAGAGCGGCGTAGGCCAAGTATTGGAAATGCAATTCGGTAGAATAAAAAATGGCAATGACCAAAATGCCGCCCAAGTCATCGGCTACGGCCAAGGTGGCCAGAAATATCTTCAGGCCGATGGGAACCCGTTTGCCGAACATGGAGAGTACCCCCAATGAGAACGCAATGTCAGTAGCCATAGGAATTGCGCTACCCCGTAGCATAAGCGGGTCGTCGGGGCAGGTGAGGACGAAAATCAACACGGGAATAGCCATTCCGCCGCAGGCTCCGATGATGGGGAGCAGGGCTTTCTTCATCGTGGAAAGTTCGCCTACGAGAATTTCCCGTTTGATTTCCAGTCCCACGGAAAAGAAGAACAGTGCCATTAAGAAATCGTTGATGAATTCCAACAAGGTGAGGCATTCCTTCCCGTGGCTGAACAGGTTGAAGTTTCCGATGGAGAAACTGACTGGTTTGTCCCACAAGGCACGGTAGGCATCTCCCCAACCGGAATTGGCCACGACCAGGGCCAAAATTGTAACGATAATCAGAATCAGGCTGGAGTTCACGTATTTCCTGAACATGCTAAGAAAAGTATAATTCCTCATGGCTTTTAGGGATTGGGGGTAGGTGTTGGTTTTAATTTTTGCTATTCCATACGATGGGCGTTCCCGTAGTCGTAATACCCTCGGCTTGGATGCTGAGTACCGTAGGTTTGCTGTTGTTATACAAATTGACGGTAGCCTTTCCTTCCGAGTCGAATTTCACATTGGGCATCCAGTACAAGGTACGGCGATAGTCTTTTGTGTCCGGCAAGGGCTTTTGGCTGTAATCGGGGCTATAGAAGTCTTCGCATACGGCATATCCGTCCAACACATAACGTCGGTCACGGTATGTGGGTTGGTAGCCGTCGTTGGGGAATAGGCGGTAGTCGATGATGACATCCGGTTGGTTGTCCCCTTGGTATTTCGGACTGCCTTGTTCGCGGGGGGCATAATCAGTGTAAATATAAAGCTTGTCTAAGTTCCGGAGGTGCCTGTAAGCCTCCATTTTACCTTCTCCGGCCGTGATGACAGGAGGAATCTCAATCTGCGTGCCGTTGAGCATGCGCTGTGGGGCAACGTTCTTGCGGGTATGCTTCAGGTTTATCGGTTTGCCGTCGTACCGGACTTGCAGGAAATAGTCCCTGTCCATGCCCATGTCACCGATATAGGTCAGGGCGACTTGCTGCGGGAAGGTGACCCAGTTGTGTGTGCCGGTGCTCATGCCATAGTCTGCCGTGAGGTTGAACGCGTCGTAAGCGTCTACTACCAAGGCCGGCTTGCTAAGGTCGAGCTTGCGCAACCCGCCCCGTTTGGTTCGTACCGTTATCGTGGCAAGTTGGCGGTCTGTGAAAGATGTTTGTCCACCTTGGCTGTCGAACCGTTCGTCTGCGTCATAGCGCGGTGCGTCGTGGTAATAGCTGTACGGTTTCGGGAATAAGGGATTGAATCGGTTCAACTTGACAAAATAATCCGGGTAGGCCTCCTCGTTGGTGAAGTCCTTCTTCCTTTTTTCCTTGATGTAGTCTTCTCCTTTGTCTTTGTCCGCAGCCGGGAGGAACAGGATGTATTTGTCGTATAATAACGGAGTCTTCATGTAAAACATTCCATTCTCCGTTGTTTGCATCAGGTCCATGGTCTGGTTGCCTTGGATGAATGTGGGCCATACGTTGACTTCTTCTTTCAGGTTGCTCATGATGGAACCTGTGGTGAACGGGTCACGTTGGTTGTCCTGAAACATTTGGGTCATAGGATTGTGGTTCGAGGTGTTGCCGGATTCAAGTCCTTTGTTTTCTTGGTTCTGGTTGTCGGCGGCTTCCATGATGTCTTCTATTGTGCCGTCCCGTTCCACGGAGGTGTCAGGGGCGCGCATGGTTCCGGTTTCGGGCAACCAGTTTTCTTCTTTGACATACGTCCCGTAGGCCAATCGGAAATCTTCTATCCGGTTCACACAACCGGAAATGGTTTGGAGCTGTTCCGGCATGTGTTGAAGAGCCATAGGTTCGATACCTGACATGGTTTTCCATGAATAACGTCGCCATCCCTGTACCATCATGAGGAGGTCGAGTGCCTGACGTCGGATACTGTCGTCCGCTTCGAAATAGTAACCCGGGTTCTCGACGAAACCTTTCAATTCGCTTCCCAACAGCATTTCCGTAAGGATGTTGCCGTTGTCGTATGTCAGTTCGTCCGTGGCGTGATCGCGTATTGCCAACGACACATTGGGCGTGCCGGTGGTAGGATTCGTCAGTTGGAGTTGCAGGGAGATGGGCTCGAAAGGTTCGTATTGTGCTTTTACTCCGTCGACGGTTAATTGCGGTGTGTCATATTCGTGGTGGTTAACGAATATCAGGCGGTCGGCGTACACACGTCCTTTCCCGTCGAACAGCGTAAACTGGTTTACTCCCGTAGGGAGTTGGTCGGACGGAATTTCGACGGTAGCTTTTCCGCTGTCGTCAAGCTTGATGTCATAATAGGCTTTCGATACACCGTTGTGCATGATTTGAAGGCCCATGGCCGGTTTCGGGTTCTGGAGGCCGGAGGATTGGATGGAGGCGCTGACGACCTCCCCCTTTTGTACGACAGCCATGGCGCAGCCCTCCTTGGCCGGTTCGGGCAATGCATACATGTAATCATATCCTTCGTATCGGAATACGGCTTTATATTTCTCTCCGGCCGGTATGTCCGGTAAAGTGAATATGCCGCGTCCCCGGTTCATGCTTTTGGCTCGGGCGATTTCCTTCCCGTTCTTATCCTGTACGGATAGCTCGATGTCGATATGTTTTCCTTCTTCCGTGTTGGCTTCGAACGCTACTCTTCCGGTAGTGCCTTCCACGATGTCTCCTCCTTCGGGATAGAAGCGGAGGTCGAGTTTCGGTTTACCTTTTTCGGATTTGAAATATCTTCGCATCGGTCTGAGCGTCATGTCCTTGGTGTAATCTCCGGGAGTTTTTGGATGGTCGAACACCGGGAATACGCGCGAATAAATCTTATCATAGTCCCGGAAAAAATCCTTGGCCATTGATTTAAAGTAGAACATCAGTTCCGTCCACTTGGAATGTGGGTGTTCATATTGCCCGAAGTTCAGCATCCAACGGGTATATGCCCTTAATTCATAATATCCGGCATATAGGGAGTCGGTGAGCGTGAAAGCCCCGTGCCCCGTTCCGTCCGGCATTTCCACCTGTTGCCGTTCTACCAAGTAACCGTCGGGAGTGAGCAGTTCTACATATAATATCTTACTGAGGTCGGTCAAAGTCTGCCGGTCTGAGCGCGTGACGTATGCTTTGTACCATATCGTGTCGCCTACGAAATAGCAGGTGTTGTCGATGTGGAGAAAGACTTTTTCTTGAGGGACGGCCGTCCCGAATTTTTCTACCTTCTGGCTTAAGACCTCCGGTGTGGCGGAGGTTCGCGGAGTATTTCCCCCTTGTCCCCATGCGAAGAGAGAAGAGCAAAATGCGATACCGAGTGCAATATTACGTCTCATGATATTTCGTTTAGGTTTGCTAAGTACAAAGATAATAATTAAAATCTCCCATCAATAAGTTTTTACCAAGAAATTCTGAGGTGATATCCACCGTTTATTGTTTTTATATCTATCTTTGCCCCAACTAAGATTATTATGAAACTCGATTATACACATAAAGACTCTTATTATGACACTTATTAAATCTATTTCAGGCATACGCGGAACTATCGGCGGCTGCGTAGGCGACACGCTGAATCCGTTGGACATTGTGAAATATACATCTGCATACGCCGCGTTGATTCGCCGGACGGCTACGGTGAAGGGCAATACAATCGTAGTAGGACGGGATGCACGCATTTCCGGCGAGATGGTCAAGAATGTGGTGTGCGGCACACTGATGGGCATGGGGTTCGATGTGGTCAATATCGGACTGGCTTCCACGCCGACCACCGAACTGGCCGTAACGATGGAAGGGGCCTGCGGCGGCATCATCATTACGGCTTCGCATAACCCCCGGATGTGGAACGCCTTGAAACTCCTTAATGAGAAAGGCGAGTTCCTGAACAAAGAAGAGGGGAACGAAGTGTTGCGGTTGGCAGAGGAAGAAGCGTTTGAATATGCAGACGTGGATCATCTGGGGCACTATCGGGAAGACCATACGTATGACCAAAAGCACATCGATTGGGTCAAGAACCTGAGATTAGTGGACGTGGAGGCGATTTGCAAGGCACATTTTCGCGTGGCCATAGACACAGTCAATTCGGTGGGTGGCATCATCCTGCCTCGGTTGTTGGAACAATTGGGAGTGGAGCAGGTCACAGGGCTGTTTACGGAACCGACGGGAGATTTCGGCCATAACCCCGAACCTTTGGAAAAGAACTTGGGCGACATCAAGGCTTTGATGCAAAAAGGCGGTCACGATTTGGCATTCGTGGTAGACCCGGACGTAGACCGTCTAGCCATGTTCTGCGAGGACGGGACGATGTACGGCGAGGAATACACCTTGGTGACAGTGGCAGACTATATTCTGCAGCACACGCCGGGAAACACGGTGTCTAATTTGAGTTCCACCCGTGCCTTGCGCGATGTGACCCGTATGTACGGAGGGGAATACAGCGCGGCTGCGGTTGGCGAGGTGAACGTGGTGGCCAAGATGAAAGAGACCCGTGCCGTGATCGGCGGGGAAGGCAACGGCGGGGTGATTTATCCGGAGGCGCATTACGGGCGCGACGCATTGGTCGGCATCGCCCTCGTGTTGACCTATCTGGCCCGGACGGGAAAGAAAATGTCCGAACTGCGTGCCACCTATCCGTCATACTTCATGGCCAAGAACCGTATCGACCTGACGCCGGAGACGGATGTGGATGCCATTCTGGAGAAAGTAAAAGACATGTATAAGGACGAGGAGGTGAACGACATTGACGGAGTGAAGATTGATTTCCCCGACAAATGGGTGCATTTGCGTAAAAGCAACACAGAGCCGATTATCCGTGTGTATTCCGAGGCAGCCACGCAGGCTGAGGCGGAGGAAATCGGGCGGAAAGTCATGGACGTGGTGCATTCGCTGGTTTGACGGACCTGTTCATCATTAACCTGAGGATATATGAAAAAACTGTTATTGTATGTGTGGGGCTTGCTCTTCTGTCTGGGGGGGCGGGCCGGTGGAGAACGGGAAACGGTGCTGTTGCGGGACGGATGGCGGTTCATCCGTGCGGACAATGAGTCGTTCGGCGGAGTGCAGGTAGACGACGGAAAGTGGAAACGCGTGTCCGTGCCCCACGATTGGGCGATAAGCGGGCCGTTCGATGCGAATAACGACCGCCAGTTCATGGCCATCGAGCAGGACGGACAGAAAGAGGCGCAAAACCAGTCCGGACGTACGGGAGGACTGCCTTTCGTCGGCGTAGGTTGGTACAGGCTGTATTTCGATGTACCCGGTTTTGGGACAGACAAACGCGTGGTGCTGATGTTCGACGGGGCGATGAGCCACGCGCAAGTCTATGTCAACGGAAAGAAGGTGGGGAATTGGCCGTATGGCTATAATTCCTTTTATTTCGACGTGACGGATGCCGTGAATGCAAAAGACAATGTGTTGGCGGTGCGCTTGGAGAATGAACCCGAAAGCTCTCGCTGGTATCCGGGAGCCGGGTTGTACCGGAACGTGCATCTGGTCGTGTCGGGTAAAGTCGGGGTACGTACATGGGGCACGACTGTCACTACGCCGGCAGTGCGTGAGGATTTTGCGAAAGTGAAGGTGCGTACGGAACTGGAATATCCCGACGGCACGGACTGCAAGGACATCCGCCTGAAAACCGTCCTGCGTGCTCCCGGAGGACAAAAAGTGGCGGAGCGCGAAACCGCTTTGTCGAGGTATGACGAAGGGGTGCTCGAACAGGATTTTGTGGTGGACCGTCCCCTGTTATGGGATTGCGGACATCCGAACCTCTACCGGGCAGACACGGAAGTGTATTATCAGGGACGTTTGAGCGACACTCACCAAACCACGTTCGGCATCCGTACGATTGAAGTCGTCCCCGAAAAAGGCTTCCTGTTGAACGGGAAAAGGTTGGTTTTCCATGGCACGTGCAATCATCACGATTTGGGGCCGTTGGGTACGGCGGTGAATATGCAGGCCATCCGTTACCGGCTGAAGATGCTGAAGGACATGGGCAGCAATGCTTACCGCACGTCGCACAACATGCCGTCACCGGAACTGGTACAAGCCTGCAACGAGATGGGGATGCTGTTGATGGTGGAGACTTTCGATGAGTGGAAAGCCAAGAAAATGGCTAACGGTTATAACAAGTACTATGACGAGTGGGTGGAACGCGACTTGGTGAACGTGGTGCGTCATTACCGCAACGACCCGTCGGTCGTGATGTGGTGCATCGGCAACGAAGTGCCCGACCAAGGTTCGGCGCAGGGAGCGAAGTTGTGCCGGATGATGCAGGACATCGTGCACCGCGAAGATCCCACGCGGCCCTGCACGCAAGGCATGGACCGTGTGGATGCCGCCATCAAGAGCCACGTGGCGGCCATCATGGACATCCCGGGCTTCAATTACCGTTCCAACCTTTACCAAAAAGCTTATAAGGCATTGCCGCAACAAGTGGTGTTGGGGTCGGAAACGGCTTCTACGGTAAGCTCACGAGGCGTGTATAAGTTCCCTGTGGAACGCAAGGCCGGGGCGAAATACGACGACCACCAGTCTTCTTCTTACGATGTGGAACACTGTGGTTGGAGCGACCTGCCGGAAGATAATTTCATCCTGTCCGAGGATTTGCCTTATGATATGGGCGAGTTCGTGTGGACGGGCTTCGACTACTTGGGCGAACCGACGCCGTATTATGACGATTGGCCCAGCCACTCTTCGCTGTTCGGCATCATCGACTTGGCTTACCTGCCCAAGGATCGTTATTACCTTTACCGCAGCGTATGGAACAAGGCGGTAGAAACCTTGCACATCCTTCCGCACTGGACTTGGCCTGGGCGTGAAGGCGAGGTGACCCCGGTATTCGTGTACACCAATTACCCCACGGTGGAGCTTTTCATCAATGGCAAGAGCCAAGGGAAACGTACGAAAGCCCCCACCGTCAAGCTCGACGAGACGGAAAACGATGAGGCCCGCCGCGCTTTGGCCCGCCAGAAACGTTACCGGCTGATGTGGATGGACACGCGTTACGAGCCGGGCGAGGTGAAGGCTGTGGCCTACGACGAAAACGGACGGAAGTGTGCGGAGCAGATCGTCCGCACGGCAGGTAAGCCTTACCGCATCGTATTGAAGGCCGATAAGGACACGTTGGACGCGGATTTGCGGGATGAGGACTTGGCTTTTGTCACGGTCAGCGTGGTGGACCGCGAGGGCAACCTCTGTCCCGACGCACAGCATACGGTGAAGTTTTCTGTCAGTGGGGCGGGGTATTACAAGGCCGGAGCCAACGGCAATCCCGTGTGTCTTGAACCGTTCGGCCGGCCGCAAATGCCGGTGTTCAACGGACAGATGACCGCCATCGTGGCGGAAAAGGGACAAGCCGGAACTATCCGCCTGAAAGCGGAAGCCAAAGGACTGAAGTCCGCCGAACTGGTCTTGGCTGTCAAGCGGACGGAATAAGCCCGGAGGGGAGGAGGGAATCCCTTTTTCCTATTCCTGCGCCTCCGGGGTGTAGGTCTCGATGAAATCCTTCTCGAAAGGAAGCGTACGGAGCACGTTCAGGTGAGAACGTGCTTCTTCTTTTTTATGCAAGGCCAGACAAATCCGGATCATCTGTTTGAGCAGGAGTGGAGACGGGCCTTCGGTCTTCAAGTCCGCCTTGCCCAGTTCGTAAGCGATGGGGTATTGTTCCGAAGCGATGCAGTAATCCATCAAAAAATAATTCCGGACGTTTTCGAGGTTACCGTCACGGTTATGCAGGTAAATGGGGCGGCTTGTCGGCGGTAACATGTCTATGGGCACTTTGGGCACATCGTTTTTGTCTTCCATCCGCGAAATGGCGTAGTAAGCCGCCACCGTGCTGTAGGTAAGCTCGGAGCGGGACGCAGTGGTTTGCATGCCCTTCCAGTCCTGCCGTTCCAGTTCGCGCTGCATCCTGGCTGTAGGGCGTACGTAGGGGCGATACCATTCGTTCATACCCACGGCTCCGGCTCCCAAAATGAGGATGAATCCCATGGCTTTCCATTCGTCGAGCGGACGGTTGTAAGCCGGTGGGGTGAACAACCCCGAGAGTTTTTTCCGGCTGAACGAACGTACGAAAACGGCTTGGCAAGCCAGAATGAGGAGGATGCAGAAGGGAATGCCGAGCAGTTTACCTGTTTCCGCCTGATAGTAAATGTCGAAACCGTGGTAGACGACCACATAAATAAAAACGAATGCCGGGATGTATTTCAGGTATCCGAACCGGCCGCGCAACCTGAAGACATAGCCGAACAGCCAAGAGATGAGGGTAAGCATGCCCGACAGGAGGGCGCCGCCCCAAAAGGGCGAGTGGAAAGCTTGGAGCAAGGCGCGCCCGATGATCCACAATGAACCGTAAGGCTTCTCCCATACAGGCCGCAGAGCCTCTAAATCGGTGGTAAAGAAACTGTGCTGTTGGGCGATATAAAGCACATCGTCGTAATAAATGCCGAAAAACGCCCAAAAGGCGAAAAAGAATGCTTTCAGGGAGTCCGGCCATTCCGTCATTACACGGGAGGTGCGGTTTTCCGGTGAATTTTTTTGTTGGTTGTTCATGGGGGGATGGGGTTAAAGGGTTAATTTATGCAGCCAGTATCCGGCCTTGTTTTGGATTTCCGTTTGTTGTTTCTCCAA
Organism: Paraprevotella sp.; assembly: GCF_986071375.1. Lineage (NCBI taxonomy): Bacteria > Pseudomonadati > Bacteroidota > Bacteroidia > Bacteroidales > Prevotellaceae > Paraprevotella > Paraprevotella sp. Next base: position 31,517 of record NZ_CFQRNQ010000012.1, read on the forward strand.
CTCTTGGATGATACCGCATTGTTGTACGGAGCCCCGGACGGCCACCGCGTCGTCCACGGCGGTTTCCTCGTCGCTGTCGATACCGAAACCGGCAAGAGAACCCGTCGAGATGTCCTTCGTGGCATCGGCTATGATTTGCCGGTTGAGTGCCGTGGCGGCGGTTTCCCATTTCCGGATGACGGGCAGGCAGAGCGACGGGATGAAGTCCTTGCCGTAGGCATCGGGGTATATCTCGTGCAATAGGTTCCACGTCCAAGCCCAGGCGAAATCGTCATATCGGTCGTGGATAAGCCGGAACCGTTCCCCCAATTTTTCTATGCGGTCGAGTTGTCCGGTGGTGATGGTTCTTATTATGTCATTGATTTCGCTTATGGGTGCCAACATGCCGCCGATGTCTCCCCAACGGTCGCTGCATGCTGCACGGGGGCGCAGGAGTTCGCATAGCCCGTCCGAAGGCATGCCCTCATGCGTCTCTAATTGCCGGATCAGTTGTTCGCCCAAGTAACGGTCTAAGGCTAGCCTGTACCATTCTATGCCTTGCTTCACTGATTTCTCTTTGAGCCGCAAGCCGTTCCATGTGATTTCCTTTGCATCTTCCCCGAAACGTCCGGTCAGTCCTTCTAAGGTGTGTATGGCCTGCCATACCCGTTCCATCGTATAAGGGGAAAAGGCGTCGAAGGAGACCGTGTCGGTTTGGGGCACACGTGGGGAACGCCTGTCGCGTGCAGGCCATTTCCCGATGTCGCGCAGCGTGCCCACCCCGCGCAGGGTGATGCCGGGGAGTACGTAATAAGCGTTCCCTTGTTCCACGAGGTAGGAGAAGGGCCATTCGTGACTGTCCGTCCCGGGGGGGCAATGCCCCATGACCAACGAAAATGCTCCGATATGTGCAGGCCACGAGATGTGGCATCCCGAAACCGTCTTGCAGCCTCGTTCCAAAACGCCGTGGTGGCGGGGGCCAAGTTTATAGGCGTGGTTGCTTTGGTTGGTGCCTGAACCTGCATTCATGAACGAGAACATGCCGCCTATCAACAGCGTGGACTTGTGATGTGTCACCGTATAGGGGCCAGCCAGTATGGCGCATGACTCGCCGTGCTCGGCTTGGCTGTTGCAAGCGAAGTAGGAGTCTGTGGCAGAGAAGCCGTGCCCGATGGCGGAGGCTTGTCCCACGTAGCAACGGCTGAGCATCGCGCCATCAGTGACGTGGCAACCGTTTTGCAGGATGAAATCGCGGGCGATGACCAAATCGCCTACAAAGGTAGGGGCGTCCGGATGGCTGCATACCGTGCCGTTTTCCAACCGGACGGCACCTTCCAGACAGCTGCAAGGCCCGATTTTCACGTTGCGGATCAGTCCGCAGCGGAGTATCCGTGTGCTTTCGCCTATCTTGCCACGGTTGCCGGTTTGCCGTGCGGCGTAGTCCGAAACCAACCGGCGGAGGTTTTGCGTCAACAAGGCATCGTGGCGGTACATGGCCTGCATGTACGCTTCCTGTGCCGACAGGCGGTCGTGGATGAGGATGTCCCGTCCTCCGCTTTCGCTCAAGACATGGAGTTCCGTACCGTTGCCGAAAGAGGACGGGCCGGTCATGGCAATGGTGTCCGTATGGAGGACGATGCACTCCGGGGCGATGTCGTAATGGGCGATATACCCGTGGACGTGGGCTATCAGGCAGTCGTCGCCCACGGTGGTACAGTGCAGCGTGGCATGGCGGATACCCGTATGGAGCGTGATTCCGCCCGGCAGCGTGACGGTCTTTTGGAAATTCCCGATACGGTTGGAGCCGGAAAAATGCACGTACGCCAGATGGTGGAGGTCGATATTCGGATGGACTTCAATGAGTTGCCAGTCCTCGGCCGTGCAGCCTTGCTGTTCCAATTGTCGGATTTCGGCGGGAAGCAGTCGCCGGTATGCTGTGTCGGTATGCGTCTGTAGTTCCATGTCTTTTTCTATGTTGGTTTATTCGAGTTCCTGTTTGGAGGTATAAAGAAACGTTTTTTTTTTGAAAGTCAGTGAGGTTTGCCTTATTTTTTTGCAAGTTTCTCTGGATGGGGATGGCCACGGACTTTATGCTATGGGTGGGCGTGCCAGGCTTTGGAAACAAGGCTTTGTCAAATGAAATCCGACTTCAAAGAGTGTGCGGATTTACCTTGCGGAGAATGTTTTTTCGTTCTGCGCCAAATGAAAAATCATTCTCAGGAGAATGAAAAATCGTTTGGCGCAGATTTTTTTGCCGTTCTATGTGGATTTCTATTTTGTTGTGAGTGAGGTGGTTGCGCAATATAGAGAGACGGTGGAGATACGGGGCTTCGGTGTCTTGGTTTTTCAATGCCTCACCGTAGGGCATAAAAAAAGGGTCAGCGCTCTGACCCAACCTTTGTTAACCTTAAATCTAATACTATGAAAAACACGATGCAAAGGTAGGGAGTTTTGGCTTTCCGGCAAAATATCCGGCTTTTAATATCGAAAAAATGGCTTTTTCTTGATTTATATCAATACGGAGTGCTTTTTTGTGCTAACTTTGTCGGGCAAGAACAAATATATGGTACAAGAATGCTTTGTAGACAATGGATTTGGTTGAAAAGGTTCAGGCATCGTCGCGGATACGGGGTGCACTCTCCCTTTGCGTTCGACTTCCTGACGTATGTGGTGTATGAGCGTGGGGAATATTACGCCTATCGGGAGCTGAAGAAACGCTATCCCGTGTTTTGCCTCTTTGGGGGCTTTCACCGGTTGAAATGCCGCAAGTTCCTTTTTCGCCTGTCCAACTATGTGCATCCGTCGTTAATCCGGATATACGGGCATTTGGAAGAGGCGGAAACGGCTTACTTGGCAGAGGGATGCCGTTCGGCTGCGGTATGCCGGGATGCGTTTTGGAAAGTGAGGGTGCAGGAGAACGGAGGTTTCGTGCGGCAGAAGGAACTGATGGTCGTGGGTAGGGGGATTGCTCCCCGGCATTGGACGGCTGTGGTTTCGCGTCCGTTGACAAGGTGTTCGGTGTGCCTCCTTTTCGGCATACGGGCATCAAAAGCGGCTTTGCGGGCGTGGAACGATGTGAAACGTTTGCCGGAAATCGTAGTGACTTTCGATCTTTACGACTATGGTCTTGTGTTTTATGACCGTTCCAAGCAACGGCAAGATTATATCGTGAATTTTTAAATATACGGAAGAATGAAGAAAAGTAAAGTATATACCCGTACGGGCGACGGGGGAATGACCAGCTTGAGCGGGGGCGTGCGGGTGCCGAAGACGGATGTCCGCGTGGAAGCGTACGGGACTGTGGACGAGTTGAATGCCCACATCGGTGAGTTGATTACTTATTTGGAAGGTGAGGAAGACCGCAAGTTCCTGACAGGTATCCAATGTGACTTGTTCACGATAGGGGCCTATCTGGCTACGGAGCCCTCACGTGCGGAAAAGTTTGGCCGGGAGGTGGTAACGGGAGAAGACGTGGCGCGCCTGGAGCAAGCCATAGATGAGGCGGAAGACGGACTTCCCGGTTGGCGTGGTTTCGTGCTTCCCGGTGGATCCAGGGGGACGGCCGTATGCCATGTTTGCCGCACCGTGTGCCGCAGGGCGGAACGGCGTATTTTGGAACTGTCCGGAAGTGCGCCGGTGATGCCGGAGGTTTGTGCGTATGTTAACCGCTTGTCCGATTATTTGTTTGTGTTGTCCCGTAAAATGCTATTTATAGAGGGGAAAGATGAAATTGTGTGGAAGAAACGTTGATGGTATCGAAAATATTATTATTTTTGCGCACAAAATAGAAAAACGAAGTTGTTATAAATATTAAGGACTATGTATTGGACACTGGAATTGGCTTCAAAGTTAGAAGATGCGCCATGGCCTGCCACCAAGGATGAACTGATTGATTATGCGATGCGTTCTGGCGCCCCGTTGGAAGTGATCGAGAACCTGCAAGAGATAGAGGATGAAGGCGAAATATATGAGACGATAGAAGATGTGTGGCCTGATTATCCTACGAAAGAGGATTTTCTTTTCAACGAGGACGAGTATTGATGTGCGTCGGTAGGGGAAAGACGGAAAGGCCTGAAGTGATTACTGGAGCGGGTGTACGTGTGCATCCGCTCCATTGTTTTACTTGAAACCGCGATTTTCGTGCGATGTCGGACAATAAAAAGAAAAAGATTCTGTTTCCTTAAAGTATAACAGTTGTAGAAACGGTGAAGGCAAAGGGAAAACTGATAGGGCTTATTTTGGTATTGAGCTTGTTGCCCCAGTGGGCCACGGCTCAGTACGACCCGTCTTTTGTCAACTATTGGGCCATGGCACCTTTTTATAATCCCGCAGCGACGGGCCAGGCTCCCGTGCTGAACTTCCAAGGGGCGTACAGCATGCAGATGGCCGGCTTTGAAAACGCCCCTGCCGTAATGTATGCCTATGTGGATTTGCCGTTGTTCTTCATCAGCGCGAAGCACGGTGCCGGAGTGGGGTTCACCAACGACCAGATAGGCCTGTTCAAACACCAGAAGTTTTTTCTGCAATATGCTTACCACCAACCTTTATGGGGAGGCCGGCTGAGTGGAGGTATCCATTTGTCCATGCTCAGTGAGACGTTCGATGGGGGAGGGTTGGATTTGGGAGAGTCCGGAGACCCCGCTTTTCCTACAGCTGAGGCCAACGGGGCCGGTTTCGATATGAATTTCGGCATCCAGTATGCCCGTAAGTCATGGTACGCCGGTTTTGCCATGATGCATTGTACTTCGCCGACCATCACCTTGGGAGAGGAAAAAGTGAACGAATTTAAGGTCTCTCCTTCTTATTATTTGACGGGCGGGTACAATATACGGCTTAAAAGTCCGTTATATACCATACATACGACCGCCATGCTGCGTTCCGATGCCGTAGGTTTCCGTGCGGACATGACGGGGCGCATCGCTTATCATGGCAGCAAGCATGAGTTGTACGGCGGAGTGTCGTATAGCCCGACGAATTCGGTCAGTTTTCTCTTCGGCGGGGACTTCCACGGCATCAATCTCGGTTATGCGTACGAAATGTACACGGCCGGTATCGGGGCATTGAATGGTAGTCATGAAATCATCATCGGCTATAAGACGGAGTTGAATCTGTTTAAGAAAGGAAAGAATAAACATAAAAGCGTAAGAATATTATAATAATGAATATGAAGTGTTGTGGGTTGATATGGGGAATGATGGCAGGTCTGGCGTTCAGTTCTTGTCTGGGACCCCGTTCGGCGTCCACCGCTACGGGTGGAGAAGTGACCGGTGTCGGGGGAACGGCCTACAGTGAACCGACTCCTTACGGGATGGTTTTCGTGAAGAAAGGTTCATTGAAAATCGGTACGGAAGAAACCGATTCGTTGTGGGGGATGACCATTCCTACCCGGGAAATCTCGGTCGACGGCTTCTGGATGGATGCCAATGAAGTGTCGAATGCCAAATACCGCCAGTTCGTTTTTTGGGTGCGCGACTCTATTATCCGTGAACGTCTGGCCGACCCCGCATACGCAGGTGACGAAACTTACAAGATAGAAGAGGATAAATACGGGAATCCCGTTACGCCTTATTTAAATTGGAAGAAACCGATACCCTGGAAAAAGCCCAATGAAGATGAGTTGCGGGCTATTGAAAGCGTGTACGTGACAAATCCGGTCACGGGGGAGCGGATGTTGGATGCACGTCAGATGAATTACCGTTATGAAGTGTTCGACTATACTGCTGCTGCTTTGCGCAAGCACCGCCTGAATCCGGAGGAACGCAACCTGAATACCGATCATGCAGTGGATGCGGACGAAGTGGTCATGATATCCAAAGACACGGCTTACATCGACGACGAAGGGCGCATCGTGCGTGAAACCGTTACCCGTCCGCTTTCGGGGTTACATGATTTCCTGAATACTTATATCGTGAACATTTATCCGGATACGACGTGTTGGGTGAACGACTTTTCCAATGCGGAAAACGAACGTTACATGTTGCAGTACTTCTCCAACCCGGCTTATAATGATTATCCCGTGGTGGGAGTGACTTGGGAACAGGCCAATGCCTTCTGCGATTGGCGTACGGAGTTTCTGAAACGCGGTTTGGGGGCGGCAGCCCGTCAGATACAGCCTTACCGTTTGCCGACAGAGGTGGAATGGGAATTTGCCGCACGCGGTCCCGAAGGTGCTTTGTTCCCGTGGGAGACGAAAGGGGTGAAAAGCGAGAAAGATTGTTATTTTGCCAACTTCAAGCCCGACCGTGGGGATTATACGGATGACGGGAGCTTGATAACGTCTAAAGGTGGTTCTTATTCGGCCAATTCCAACGGTTTGTTCGACATGGCGGGAAACGTGGCGGAATGGACGAGTACGGTGTATACCGAATCGGGCGTGGACGGCATGAGCGACATGAACCCCGAGCTGAAATACAATGCCGCGAAAGAAGATCCTTATCGCCTGAAGAAGAAGTCGGTGAGGGGTGGTTCTTGGAAAGATCCGGAATCCATGATACGTTCCGTATGGCGTTCATATGAATATCAAAACCAACCTCGTTCGTACATCGGTTTCCGTTGTGTACGTTCCGTGTCGGGGACAACTAATAAACGTAAATAGAAAGATTAAAGAGGTAAAAATATGGCTAAGAATAGAAAAAACATAATAATCCGTATTCAGGATTGGATTGAGTCGGTACCTGGACAGACATTCCTGAATTATGCGTACAGTTGGGGAGCAGCCGTGGTTATTCTTGGAGCTTTGTTCAAACTGACTCATATCCCCGGGGCTAATGCGATGTTGTTCATCGGTATGGGTACGGAGGTTTTGGTGTTTTTCATCTCCGGTTTCGACCGTCCGGCAGAACTGAAGCGCGATGAAGACCGGATGAGTCTGGCTTCGGATGAAGAGGATTGGGATGAAGAGGCTGTTGGCGGAAAGGAAGCCGGGAACCTTCCTGAGGCTGCGCAAGGTGGAGTGGCCCAACCGGTTGTGTCCGGTGGAGGGGTATCCCAACCCATAGTTGTGGGAGGGCCGGTCGTAGTCGGAGGAAATGGAGGCACTCCTCTTTCCGGAGCAACGGCTGCTGTAAATCCGGAAGTTTCTGGCGCAGCAGGCGGCGGAACACAAGGCATGCAGGACAGCGTGGGGCAACAGGCATTGGATATAAAGGCTTTGGCCGATATGGTGAATGCTTCCAATGCAGAACTTTTTGCCAAAGTGCTTGAAGATGCCCGTAACGTTTCTACTCCCGAAATGAAGGAGGCGGCTGAAAACTATGTGGAAGAGCTGAAGACGTTGACCGAAACCTTGGCGCGCGTGTCCGAACAGGCTGAACACATGACGCGTGATGCCAAGGAGATGGATAATCTGAATCGTACGCTGACGGGTATCAACACGATATACGAGATGCAGTTGAAGAGTATCAGCACGCAGGTGGGCACGATAGACCAAATCAACGAACAGACCCGCAAGATGGCGCGTCAGATAGAAGAATTGAACGGTATTTACAACCGTATGATTCAGGCCTTGACGGTGAACATGAAACATACGCCGGGCGGTTCGATAACAGAATAAACGGATTAATCAGAAAGGAATACGAAATGGCATCCCAGCAAAATAGAATGTCTCCGCGCCAGAAGATGATCAACCTCATGTATGTGGTGTTGATGGCCATGTTGGCCCTGAATGTGTCTTCCGATGTGTTGAACGGTTTTTCATTGGTGGAAGACAGCCTTCTGCGGACTACGGCGAATGCTTCTGCGTCCAACGAAGCTCTTTATAGGGATTTGCAGGGACAGATGGAGGCCAATCCGGCCAAAGTGAAGGAATGGTTCGACAAGGCACAATATGTGAAGAAAATCTCAGACTCCTTATATAATTATGCGGAAGTCCTGAAAGTCAGTATCGTGAAACAGGCTGACGGGGCAGACGGTGACGTGAAAAACGTGCAGAACAAGGAGGACCTGGAGGCGGCTTCCCATGTGATGTTGGCACCGCGCAGAGGAGAAGGACAGAGGTTGTTCGCGGCCATCAACAATTTCCGTGAAAGCATCGTCGGCATGTTGACAGACGAGGCACAAAAGAAAATCATTGCGGACAACCTGAGTACGGAAGTGCCGGACAAGGCCGGTACTTTGGGGAAGAATTGGCAAGAGTATATGTTTGAGAATACGCCGGTGGCTGCGGCAGTCACTTTGCTCTCCAAATTGCAAAGTGATGTGCGGTATGCCGAAGGAGAGGTGCTTCATGCCTTGGTGGCCAATATAGACATGAAAGACTTGCGTGTGAACGAGTTGAATGCGTTTGTGATACCGGCTTCGCGTACGGTGGTACAAGGTGGAAAGTTCAGTGCCCAGATCATCATGGCAGCTGTGGATACGACCCAACGTCCGACGGTATATGTCGGCGGACGGCAAATCACTTCGCCGGGCGGACTGTATGAGACGGTTTGCAGCAGTACGGGCGATTATACGCTGAAAGGTTATATTGAGATGATGGACGGACGTGGCCAGATGGTGCGCAGGGACTTCTCTCAGCCTTACACCGTGGTGGCTCCTTCGGCTACGGTGTCGGCAGACTTGATGAATGTGTTGTATGCCGGATATGAGAACCCCATGAGCGTGTCTATTCCCGGGGTTCCGGCCAATAAGGTGGTGGCTTCCATGAGCGGAGGAGTGTTGCAGCCCACAGGGGCGGGCAAATATATGGCCCGACCGGCAGAAGTAGGCAAGGATGCCGTGATTACGGTCAATGCCAATATGGAGGGACGCATGCAGAAGATGGGACAGTTTGCCTTTCGTGTGCGTAAGTTGCCCGACCCGTCGGCTTATATAGAGTATGCGGCGGAAGGCGGAAATAACCGTTTCCGTGGCGGGCGCTTGTCCAAACAAGTGTTGATGGGGACGAAAGGCATCGGCGCAGCTATTGATGACGGGCTTTTGAATATTGAATTCCGGGTGCAAGGGTTCGAGACGGTGTTTTTCGACAATATGGGCAATGCCGTACCGGCGGTGTCGAACAGTGCGTCTTTCACCGAGCAACAACGTACGATGTTCCGTTCGTTGGGACGTGGGAAACGGTTTTATATTTCCCGTATAAGAGCCGTAGGACCCGACGGGGCTGAGCGGACGCTCGATGGCTCTATGGAAGTGATTGTCAACTAATGAATGGATGGAAATGAAGACTATGAGTAAAAATAAGATAAGGATGAAACGTCTGTTTTTTGTTTTGTTAGGAGTTGCCCTGTACATGCAGGCGGAGGCGCAGCCGGCTCGCCGCAGGGTGAAACCCAATGATGCAGACAAGGCCGAGAAGACCGTGGACCGTGCCAGTTTACAGTTCCCCGTGGCGGTGGAAGTGCCTGAGGATGTGGTGTGGCGTCGCGATGTGTATCGTCAGTTGGATCTGACGTTGGACAAGAATGCCCCTCTATATTATCCGGTGGAGCCTTCTGCAGGCCATATAAACTTGTTTACGTATCTGTTCGACTTGTTGCTGACGGGAAAGATTACGGCATACCAATATAAACTGGACGGCAACGAGTCTTTTACTTCGCGTGATAAGGTGGACGTGAAAGAATTGTTGGAACGTTATCATATATATTACGAGGAGCAGAACGGGCGGCCTCGTGTGAATGCCAGCGATATTCCCTCGGCTGAAGTTTCCCGTTATTATATAAAGGAGAGTTCTTATTTCGACCAAAGGACTTCGACATTCCGTACGAAAGTCACGGCTTTGTGCCCGGTGCTCATGCGGGGAGATGATTTTGGCGGAGAGGCTACCCCATATCCTTTGTTCTGGCTCAAATATGATGATATCAGTACGTATTTGGCCCGTCACGCGATGATGGCAAGCAATTACAACAACGTGACGAACATGACGGCGGCAGATTATTTCTCCATGAACCTGTATGACGGAAAGATTTATAAGACAAACAATATGCAAGGGAAGGTGTTGGCTAACTATTGTAAGACGGATAGTGCCATGGCTAACGAACAGAAGCGGATAGAGAAACAACTTTCCGATTTTGAAAAACATGTTTGGGGGCATGACGACTCGGTGGCTGTGGATACGACGGCGGCCAAGGAGGCTGTGGAAACGAAAAAGGGGAAAGCTTCCCGGGCTACGCGTAACTCGCGTCGTGCTTCATCGTCTTCGGATGAACCGAAAAAAGCGAAAGCCGAAAAGACTAAGGTTTCCAAGACGCGTAGGGGCAGTTCCGGTAACTCCGGTTCTTCAACTCCAAGGGTGACTGTACGCAGGCAACGCAGATAATAAAAAAGAGATATATTTCCGGAAAAAGTTGATAGTACGGCAAACAGTTGCTATCTTTGTTTTCCGATAAGAAATAAAAAGCAAACTTCTATGAAGAAATTAAGTGCAGTATTGATGTGCATGGTGGCGTTATTATGGGCGGCACCTGCCAATGCGCAGTTCAAGTGGGGACTTGAAGGCGGTGTGAACTTGAGTAAGGCAAGTATAAAGGGGGATGGCGGTTTGTTTGATGCCTCCAACCGTACGGGATGGTTTGTCGGACCGAAGGTGCAGATGACCATGCCAGTTATTGGATTGGGGATAGACGCTTCCCTTCTCTACTCCCAGAAGTACATGAAGATGGACTTCTCGGGTGAAGTAGACGGGGAGAATGTCAACGGGAGTACGCCTAACAAATCCATGCCTTACGTGGAGATTCCCATTAATTTGAGGTATAATTTTGGTTTTAGCAGCCTGGTCGGCGTTTATTTGGCTACAGGTCCGCAATACAACTGGTATCTGGGGAGTCGTAATTTAAAGTATGCTGGTGAAAGTATAGGAAGTTTGGAACGCTCTACATTCAGTTGGAATGTGGGAGCCGGTGTGACGTTGCTTAGCCATTTGCAAGTAGGTGTGACTTACAATATCGCCATGGGTGAGACCGGAAAATTAGGCGGTGTGGGCGATGTCATAGAAGAGTTTGACGTAAAGAACAACACATGGCAAGTTCGTTTGGCTTACTTGTTTTAATGTAGTCCGATAGAAAATGGAATAAACGGAAGCTGTCTGCATGGAGCGGGCGGCTTTCTTTTTGCCTGTTTACTCCTTTTGTCGTATTTTTGTAGTCCATTAAAATCCGTTCGTATGAAATTTGTAGATGTCATTCTTCCTCTTCCCTTGTCGGCTACTTATACATACGCTTTGCCCGAAGAGTGGCAAGAGGCGGTACGGCCGGGTTGCCGTGTTATCGTACCGTTTGGAGCCAAAAAGTTTTATACGGCTATTGTGGTGGAAGTTCACGGGCGGCAACCGCAAGGTTATGCCGTGAAAGCCGTATGGGAGACACTTGATCCTGCTCCCGTTTTACTTCCTGTGCAGTTGGATTTTTGGAGATGGTTGGCGGACTATTACCTTTGTGCCGTGGGGGATGTGTATAAGGCAGCCCTGCCGTCCGGTATGAAACTGGAAAGCGAGAGTAAGGTGGTGGTAAACAGTGAATATGCGGGAAATTCCGTTTTGTCGGAACGGGAACAACGGGTCGTTACTTTGGTTTCGAGACGTTTTGAATCGACCATGACGCGACTTCAAAAAGAATGTGAGGATTTTCGGGTGCTACGGGTGGTAAGGTCTTTGATGGACAAGGGCGTCCTTGCCATGAAAGAGGAAGTCAAACGGAGCTATAAGCCCCGCACGGAAGTTCATGTGCGCTTGTCGGAGACCTATTTTGACGAAAAGAAACTTCATGAATTGCTTGACGGTTTAGGAAGAGCCCCCAAACAGCAGTCCCTTTTATTAAAGTATTTAGAACTGGCAGGTGCCGGAACGGCTTTCCGGTTGCGTAACCCGAAGATGTTGGCGGAGGTGGGACGGAAGGCACTGATGGAAGCAGCCGACGGCAGTCTGGCGATTTGCCGTGCCTTGGAGGAGAAAGGCGTATTGGAGGCCTACCCATACGAGATAGGTCGTTTGGCGCATACGGAGGTCGCCGACACGCTTGGTGTTTCTCCTTTGAGTGAGGCACAGGCAAAGGCGTTCAGAGAGTTGGAAGAAGCTTTTGACCGTCATCCGGTATGCTTGCTTCACGGGGTGACATCGAGCGGAAAGACCGAGGTCTACATTCATTTGATTCGTCAGATGATAGCCGAAGGGAAACAGGTGCTTTACTTGGTGCCGGAGATTGTGCTGACCACCCAGTTGACGGACAGGCTATACCGCGTGTTCGGCAACCGTATGGGCGTGTACCATTCCAAGTTTCCCGATGCCGAACGTGTCGAGATTTGGCAAAAACAGTTGTCTGGACAGCCTTACGATATAATTGTAGGCGTTCGTTCGTCCGTCTTCTTGCCTTTCCGTCATTTGGGGTTGGTCATTGTGGACGAAGAGCATGAGCAATCTTATAAGCAGCAGGACCCTGCACCGCGTTACCATGCCCGGAATGCGGCGATCATGTTAGCCCGGATGTACGGTGCCCGTACATTGCTCGGTACGGCAACTCCGGCGTTGGAGACTTATTATAACGTCCGCATGGGCAAATACGGATTGGTGGAGTTGACCGAACGTTTCGGGCAGGTGCGTTTGCCGGAAGTCGAGGTGGTGGATATTAAAGAGCTGCAGCGCAAAAGGCGCATGGTCGGTCCGTTCTCACCGCGTTTGTTGGAAGAGATGCGTCGGGCGTTGGAAAACAAGGAACAGGTCATATTGTTCCAGAACCGGCGAGGTTACGCTCCGATGATAGAATGCCACACGTGCGGTTGGGTGCCCAAGTGCAAAAACTGCGATGTCAGCCTGACGTACCATAAGGGACTGAACCAAATGACTTGCCACTATTGCGGCTACACGTGTAACGTGCCGGTGCGCTGTCCGGCCTGTGAAGGTACGGAACTGGTGCAGAGAGGGCTCGGTACGGAAAAGGTGGAAGATGCCGTACGTCAAGTCTTTCCGGAGGCCGCCGTGGCCCGGATGGACTTGGATACGACCCGTACGCGTTCGTCATATGAAGGAATCTTGGAGGATTTCCAAAGCGGAAAGACCGATGTGCTTGTGGGGACACAGATGGTGACCAAAGGATTGGATTTCGAGCGGGTCAGCGTAGTCGGCATATTAAATGCCGACACCATGTTTAACATCCCGGACTTCCGGAGCTTCGAGCGCGCCTTCCAGTTGATGGCACAAGTGGCCGGGCGCGCCGGGCGCCGCAGCAGGCAGGGACGTGTCATCCTGCAGACCAAAAGTCCGGATTTGCCCCTCATCCGTCAAGTAACGGGACATGACTATTTCGGGTTGTACGTCGGGCAGATGGAAGAGCGTCAGATGTTTGTATATCCTCCTTTTTGCCGTTTGATTTATGTCTATATGAAACATAAGCGGGCAGACGTGCTCGACCATCTGGCTGCTGAAATGGGGAGCCGTCTGCGTCAGGTCTTCGGTTCCCGTATTTTAGGACCTGACGCACCGCCCGTGGCACGAATCCAATTGCTCTATATCCGTAAAATCGTAGTGAAAATAGAACCCGGAGCTTCTCTGTCCAAGGTTCGGGAACAGTTGCTTTATCTCCGCCAAAGCCTGATGGCACATCCCGATTACCGCAGTGCCCAAATCTATTATGACGTAGACCCCGTGTAAGTCCGGGCTTTTATTTCTTTTTCAGTTCCGGATAGCTGATACGCGTGTGATAAATGGTTTTCAGTTTTTCTCTGAACACATCTTTGGCCACGGTAATGTCGTGGAACGTGATGGGGCAGTCTTTGAAGAATCCTTCCTGCACTTGGCTGTCCACGATCTTATCCACCAGTCCGCTGATACTCTCTTCCGTGTATTCGTTCAGGCTTCTGGAAGCGGCTTCCACAGAGTCCGCCATCATCAAGATGGCCTGTTCCAACGTGAACGGGTTCGGACCGGGGTAAGTGAAAAGGGATTCGTCTACCGGTTGGTCCGGATTCTGGTTCTTGTATGAAATCAGGAAGTATTTGGTCTTACCTTTACCGTGGTGCGTCGAGATGAAATCCTTTATGACTTGCGGCAGGTTATATTTGTCGGCCAGTTTGAGTCCGTCCTTGACATGGCTGATGACAATCGCCGCGCTTTGTTCGTAACTGATGCGGTCGTGAGGATTGAAGTTATTCTGGTTTTCCGTAAAGTAGGCAGGACTGTTCATCTTTCCGATGTCGTGGTATAAGGCTCCAGTTCTGACCAACAGTGCCTTGGCTCCGATTTTATTCGCCACTTCCGTAGCCAGGTTCGCCACTTGCATGGAGTGTTGGAATGTGCCCGGAGCCACTTCCGAGAGCCGTTTCAGCAGTTCGTTGTTGGTGTTGGACAGTTCGACGAGAGTCACGTTAGAGGTGAAGCCGAAGACCTTTTCGAACAAGAACAGCAACGGGTAGGCAAATAACAAGAGGATACCGTTGATGATAATATAGATATACATGCCATATTCCAGGCGTGCGAAGTCTTTTTCATGAATGAGTTCCATGCTCATGTAAAAAGCTATGGATGCCAATGTGACATAAAATGCCGAACGGATAAGTTGTGAACGTTGTGAGAGTTCCCGAAGGCTGTAAATGGCTACCATGCCTGCTACAAGCTGCGTGGCAATGAACTCGTAGGGGTATTTCAGGGATATGGCACTGATGAGCACCGTGGCCACGTGAGTCACAAAAGCCGTCCGGGAATCCATGAACACCCGGATGAAAATAGGAGCCATGGCGAACGGGATGATGTAGACATTGAACAGGTTATGCTTGATGAGGAATGAAGTGAGCAGGGGGTAGATTACCGGCATGGAGGCTATGAACAAGATGTGGCGCGTGTTGGCCAGATAGTCGCGGCGGAACTGGTTGAAGTACAATGAGAGGCAGGCGATGATGAGTGCCACATAGAGCAGTTGGCCAAGCAGCACCGTGTGTGATTGCATCTTGGAGGTGTTTCGCCGGTTGTATTCTTTTTCCAAAGAAGTGAGGATGTCGTATGTTGCCTTGTCCACGATGTCGCCTTGTCCTATGATTTTTTGCCCGCTCATGACCATGCCGGACGAATAAGAGAGGGAGGCGAGCAAATCTTTCCGGGATTCTTCGGACTTTGTCTTGTCGTAAGTCAGGTTGGGGACGATATAGTCGCTCAGATTGCACTTCCGCAATATCCTGCGGTCATATTGCAGGCTGTCTTCTCCCAAATCGATGAGGTATTCGTATGCCGTTTTGTGTGAGAAGATTTTGGGCATCTGTTGTTCCTTGGCCACATTCTGTGCGAATATGCGGATAGAGGCCACTTCGTCCCTGTGCATCTGGTCGAAATCCTCCGTGCTCATGACTCCTTGGGCGTAAATGTATTCCAACTTGTTCACTACGTACGTCAGGTAATTGGCCGGTATGGTGGCCGGTTTCCGTCCGTTTATGGTGGCCTTGAACTTTTCTACCTGTGCTTTCCCAACGGTCTCGTCGATGGCGAAATAAGGCTCGTAATACTGCAATATGCTGTCCTGTTCCGCTTGTATGGTTTCCGCACTTTTGTATATCGGGAAGTCGTAGGTTGCGATGAGTTGGCTGTAACGCCATGGTTTGCCCACGTCGAACTTGTAGGTCGAACGTTCGTCACGCGGCATGTACAGGCACACGACAAACAAGGCCGTGACCGTGATGACGATTCTATAAATCAAAGCCTTCGGGGTAAGGCTGTTCTGTTGGTTATGTCTGTTCATCTCTTTTTCCGTATTTTATATAGGGCGAAAATACGAAAAAAATACGGGGCGTTTAAATAAAAAGTAGTATTTTTGCACAATATTCACAAATGTTGTTATGACACAGAGAAAAGTAAGGGTTCGTTTCGCTCCCAGTCCCACGGGAGCCTTGCATATAGGCGGTGTACGTACGGCTTTATACAATTATCTTTTTGCACGCCAGCATGGCGGAGAGTTCATTTTCCGTATCGAGGATACAGACTCCAACCGGTTTGTCCCGGGAGCGGAAGAATACATTTTGGAATCTTTCCGTTGGCTCGGCATTCCTTTCGACGAAGGGGTAAGCTTCGGTGGGGAGCATGGTCCTTACCGTCAGTCGGAACGTCGGGACATTTACAAGAAATACGTGCAGGAGTTGCTGGATGCCGGTAAGGCTTATATCGCCTTCGACACGCCGGAAGAGCTAGAGGCCAAGCGGCAGGAAATCCAGAATTTCCAGTATGATGCCTCTACGCGCGGCATGATGCGCAATTCGCTGTCGTTGCCGGCTGACGAGGTGGAGCGGCTGTTGACCGAAGGTCGGCAGTACGTCGTCCGGTTCAAAATAGAGCCGGGCGAGGACGTACATGTGGACGACATGATTCGCGGCGATGTGGTCATCAACTCTTCCATTCTCGACGATAAGGTGCTTTACAAGAGTGCCGACGAATTGCCGACCTACCATTTGGCCAACATCGTAGACGACCATCTGATGGAGGTGACCCACGTGATTCGCGGTGAAGAATGGTTACCTTCGGCTCCGTTGCATGTCCTGCTTTACCGTGCGTTCGGATGGGTGGACACGATGCCGAAGTTCGCCCATTTGCCTTTGTTGCTCAAGCCCGACGGGAAGGGGAAATTGAGCAAACGTGACGGCGACCGTCTCGGCTTTCCGGTTTTCCCTCTCGAATGGCACGACCCCAAGACGGGCGAAGTTTCCTCCGGTTATCGTGAGAGCGGCTACTTGCCCGAAGCCGTCATCAATTTTTTGGCCTTGTTGGGTTGGAACCCGGGAACCGACCAGGAAATCATGTCGTTGGACGAGTTGGTGAAGCTTTTCGATATCACCAAATGCAGCAAGGCCGGTGCCAAGTTTGACTATGTGAAGGGCTTGTGGTTCAACCGCGAGTATATCCTGATGAAGGACAACAAGGAATTGGCTCCCGCTTTCGACAAGATACTGCGCGAGAACGGGATAGAAGCACCTATGGAACGCGTAGAAGCCGTGGTGGGCATGATGAAGATGAAGAAAATCAATTTCATCAAAGAACTGTGGCCCCTTTGCGACTTCTTCTTCATTGCCCCGGAAGCGTACGACCGCGAGGACAAGTTCGTGCGGAAGAACTGGACGGAAACGTCGGCGGCCGACATGACCGAACTGGCCGCATTGCTGGAAGGCCTGGATGATTTCTCGGTAGAGGGACAGAAAGCGGCCGTAGACCGTTGGGCGGAAGAGACTGGCAAGAAACCTTGGAACCCTTGGCGCGTGGCCTTGGTGGGCACAGGGAAGGGTCCCGACATGTATGAGCTTTCAGCTTTCCTCGGGAAAGAGGAAACATTACGTAGAATGCGCAAAGCCATAGATGTCCTGAAATGATATATTCGGTTGCGCTTTATCTGTATGCCTTGGCCATCGTGTTGGTCTCGCCTTTCCATAAGAAGGCCCGGCTGATGGTGAAGGGGCAATGGAACACATTCCGTATTTTACGGAAAAGAATCCGCAGGGAAGAAATGTATGTCTGGTTCCATGCGGCCTCGTTGGGTGAATTTGAGCAGGGACGCCCCCTGATGGAACGGTTGCGCCGTGAGCATCCGGAATATAAGATTTTGCTTACTTTCTTTTCTCCTTCGGGGTATGAGGTGCGCAAGGATTACGAAGGGGCGGACGTGGTGTGTTATCTTCCGTTCGACACGCCGGGCAATGTGCGCAGCTTTTTGCGGTTGGCCCGTCCGCGTATGGCGTTCTTCATCAAATATGAGTTTTGGAACAATTACCTGCATGCTTGCCGCCGTCGTCAGATTCCGGTGTACAGCGTGAGCAGTATTTTCCGTGAGAACCAAGTGTTTTTCCGTTGGTACGGGCGCAGTTACAGCGATGTGTTGCGTTGTGTGACCCATTTCTTCGTGCAAAACGAAGCTTCGCGCGAATTGTTAGCACGCAAGGGCATCACGAACGTCACCGTGGCCGGAGACACGCGTTTCGACCGTGTGTTGGACATTTGCCGGCAGGCCAAGGATTTGTCGTTGGTGAAAGCTTTCAAGCAAGATGCCAAGGTGTTGGTGGCCGGAAGCTCATGGGCACCGGATGAGGATTTGATTATTCCTTACTTCAACGCTCATCCGGAAATGAAACTGGTGTTGGCGCCCCATGTGGTCAGTGAAGACCATTTGAAGGAGATAGAGGGAAAGTTGCGCCGTCCGTTTGCGCGTTATTCCCGTGTCACGGAAGAAAGTGCCGCCCGTGCCGATTGCTTGATTATCGACGGTTACGGTTTGCTTTCGTCTATCTATCGTTACGGCGAGATGGCCTACGTGGGCGGCGGTTTCGGCGTGGGCATCCATAACGTGCCCGAGGCAGCGGTATATGGCGTGCCCGTGCTTATCGGCCCGAACAACCGCAAGTTCCGTGAGGCGCAGGATTTGTTGCGCGAGGGCGGTTGTTTGGAGGTGACGGATGCGGACACGTTCACGCGGACGATGGACCGTCTGCTTTCCGACGGGAAGTTCTTGGCGGAGCGGGGACGAATTGCCGGACAGTATATCGAGCGGAATGCCGGAGCGTCGGATCTGATTTTCGATAGTGTGAAGTTCTGAAAGGCCAGTTATATAAGATATAAGTCGGAAAAAGCGGATGTTTGTCCGCTTTTTTTTGTGTTTTGATAGGCTGAAAACCAGTAAAACAGCTCTTATCTGTATGCTCAAATCCGGGAAAGGCGGGGGAAGATGCGGTATTTCGGGGGCATTTTAGGGGATTTTTCCCCGTTTTTCCGAGGATTTTTCCCGATTGTTTGGCGCAGAACGGAAAATCAATCTAAGCCAAACGAAAAAACGTTCTCCTGAGATTGAAAAATCAAAGTGTTCCAAACTGTGTTTTTGAGGGCTTGAAACCGGATTTTAGCCTCCGTTTTTTGCTATTTGAATGAGCTTTGCATGCAAAAACGAAAGAGCATGATGCGCTTTATTTCTTTGTTTTTTGTGTCACGGCTGAAGTGCCGTCGCCCGGTTCTGCGGAGGCTGAGGGGATGGATGTCACCGGAAGGCGGTTACAAGCTTTCCTTTTGTATTCCCGTCGGTTCGCGTGGATGGCGTATTTTCTTCCGGCATCCGGGATGGGCGCGAATATTCGATTTTGGAGCCGTTTTGAAGATTGCACTGTAAAAATATAGTAAAAGAAGAAGGCTGCCGCTACACGGGTGCGTAGGGCAGCCTTTTGGGGGGATTGTGCTTAAAGAAGCAGATTACCAGAGTTCCCAACCGTTGTTTCGGTTGGAATAAGCATCGCTGATACCGCTATCGGACGCTTTGCCTCCGAAATCGAGGTCTACACCGTCACCGGTACCATTTATTCCGCTACAAGCCATCATACCGTTTGATTCCATTTTCACAGCTTTCACGTGGGGCATTTCATATATTTTCTTTTCCATTGTTTTGTTTGTTTATTATACGTTTTTTTATTTGATTATTTTTTCTCCGTCTATGATGTAGATACCGTGTTCCAACCCTTCGAGGGCATCGGCTCTTTTCATGTCGTTTTTTATTTTTATGCCGTTTATGGTATACACGTCTACAAGTTCTTTACTGTCTTTTGTACCGTCGGACGTTATTTCTTCTATGCTGGTCACCTTGCCGTCGATGTCGATGAGCAGGCGGTTGACGCCTGCCATGGCCGTAGTCTGGTCCGCGTTGATATATGCGCGGAAGCCTTTCAGATTCACCTTATCCGTGTCGGCCAAATAGAACTTGTCGTCGTTGATGAAGTAAGCCCCTTGTGGAATCGTGGTGGCCGCATAGTTTCCGGTCATCGAGACGCCGTCCACTGTAGAGCTGTTCGGTTGTCCGGCGTGGAGGTATACTTCGTCGGCTTTGATTTCGGTCACGTTTCCGGTGGGGCGTACGAGGTAAGGTTGGCCTGCCTCTATCGTTTCTGCCTTGTCAAACCGGAGGACGATGTTGCCGTCTTGTTGTGTGGCTTCAACCAGTCGTCTCACTTCGCCCAGTCCGTTTTCGGCGACTTGCCCGGCAGTCATGTCGAAAGGTACGCAGAACGTGTTCCATTTTCCGGAAACTAAGGAACGTTCTAACACGACGTTGGCATAAGTGTCTTTTGCTATGCCGTATTGCGTGTCGGTCTCTTTCAGGATGGCTTCATTACCTAAGTATTCCAGTCGGGTCTGGGCAATAATTGCCCAAGTGGCAGTGTTCTTCTCTCCGGCTTGGAGGCCGACGGTCAATTCTGTTCCTTCTGAGGATATTTCGATTTCCACGGTATAACGGTTGAAAGTACTTGATGTGAGTGCCGTTTTTTGGCCGTTGATGAACAAGTAAAGCTCTCCGTCGTATCCCAAATTCTGGTTTTTGTTCCCCCACACGCATCCTGCTGCGAAAGCAGAGAACCTGTATTTTCCGGGAAGGACGGCTTGTGTTTTCTGCCAAATCAGGTTCTTGCCGGTTTCCGGGGCCCCTGTCCAGTAGGAGACACCGGCTCCGTTGTATGCTGCGCTGTGGAAGGCAGGGATATTTTCGATGTATCCGGAAGCACTGCCGCTGCGTTCCCAATATCTGTTCGTACCGTCTTGGCAGGCTGCGTCTTTGAGGAAAGTAGACGTGATGTCCGATGTCCCTAAATATTCCAAATGGGTTTGGGCCAAGATAGCCCATGTCACGGTGTTGTGGTCGCCTGCCTTGAGCCCGACTGTTATATTCGTTTCATTCGATGGAATTTCTGCTTCCACGGAGTAAACTCCGAAGGTCTCCGTGGTAATTTCCACGCTTTGGTCGTTGATGAAGAGGTATAAGCCCCCGTTGTTGCCCGAATTGACGTTCCCGCCGCTCCATGTGCCTCCGGCTGCATAAGCCGTGAAACGGTATTTTCCCGGGCGGATGGGTTGCGTTTCTTGCCAGACGAGCATGCGGTTGTCCTCGGGTCCGGAGTTCCAGTATGAGATACCTTTCCCGTCGTAAAGGTCATTTTTGAAGGCCGGGATGTCTTCCACGTATTCGCCAGCCTTTCCGCTCCGGTTCCAATATCGGGCTGCATCGTTTTGGCATTCGGCGTCTTTCAGTATGGCTGTCACGTCTGTTTTCACATTCCGTGGGAGCGAAGCGTGAAGGAATCCTTGTATGCTTTCTTCCATTTGCAGCTGTGCCATGCGTGCCTCGTCCGGGCTTATTGCTTGCTCAAGGTTTTCCTGGCCGGTGGACAAAGATGATTCCAAATCCGTACGGGCTTCGTCGGTAGACTTGGAAATGGACAAAAGCAGTTTACCCTTTTCAAAGGTTTCTTTGGAATGGGCTTCTGCCAACGCGTTGTGCATGTCGATGTATTCAAGCATGGTTTGGTTGAGCGTGCTTATGGCCTTTGGGACTTCCGCTTCGTCGGAAGGGCTTGTCTCGTCCACTGTTTTTTTCACTTTGTCTTTGTAGGGTTGGCTTATTTTCCTGGCATTTTTTAAGGCTTCTTCTGCCATAGCCTGATAAAGGCCCGATAAGTCATTGCCTATATATGTCAGTTTGAAATTATCGAAACAGCACCATCTGCCCTGGCCGCCTTCTCTTCCTCTTATTCCGAAATCCAACGTTCCGTCGGTCACCAATACATTGACCGTGTTGCCATATCGGCCATTCTCGAAGTTTTGGTTGGCTTCTGCCGTGCTGAACGGGTATTGCCCGTTGTCGCTTCCGGTAGTTTCTGCTTCTTCATATAGGCTTTTGACCGGAAGTGCGTAATCGTTTCCATAGATTTCCCATAACAAATTTTCGTTCCGGTTGCGGTGGGCCGTTCCGCCATCCGAATTTCTGTCTCTCCCGAAAGCATTGACTGTGATTTGGTACCACCCGTTCGATAGCCCAGTCCGTGTCTGATGGAAATCGAATGCGTTCTCATAGAATTCCACAACCCCGTTGGATGTTTTACATTTTCCTTCAATGTCCCATCCTTCAATGTTGCCGTTGTCGAACCTGTCTTCTGAAATTGTCCCTTCGGAAAGTTCCCCGTTTTCGTTTAGAGAGACAGGAAAGTCTACGGTGACGTTTCTCGGACTTGCTTTTTCGCAGCATGCCGCCATGAGAAGCATTGCAAAAAGTACTTGTTTTTTCATGCCTAAAAATTTTTGTTTATACATAAGGTTATGATGTGTGATTAACCGATGGCAAAATTATTCTGTTTGCCGGATATTGAATGCGCTTTTGGTTGCACGGAATGTAACAATGGTTTCATTTTCAAATGAAAACCGGGGAAAATGTGCTTTGGGAGTGCCGAAAATGCAAAAATAGGATGTAAGGAACGTAGAGCCAAGGGTAAACAAAAAAGTGGGCACCAACACGGAACTGTACCCCAAAAGTTAGACAAAAAACTTTTGGGGTACAGTTCCGTGTTGGGACATAACCTTATGTTTCAGTCTAAAGTTGGTATCCGGTTTGTTCCAACAGTTTCAACACCTCTTCATAGCGGTCGCAACTGACGACGTAACATTTGTTTGATGTTTTAATTTCAATCAGTGATTGGGTGTCTTTGACTACTACGGTGAACTGTCCTGTCTTATCTTCCCAAAACTCTCCGGAGAGTCCGAACAGCCCATAAACGCCCCAACTTTTGATGGCACGGGTGAGCGTTTTTCTGTGGCGAGCATATAGGATTTCTTTTCGGGGGATGGTTATGGCACCATATACCTTTCTGATGACAACCTTGTCTGCTGTCACTTCTACCTGTTTGATTTGGTTAAAATAGGAATATATGAATGCTACGATGACAAGACTGATACAGGCGTACAGAACTACTGTAAGTCCTATGCCGGTTTGTCCTTTCATCAGCCGGCAGATGGCCGTAGTGGCGGCTGCTAGCAAGATGAAAGACATGAACCAGGTGGTGCATAACAGTCCGATAGAATAAGAGGATTGGAATTTTCTCATGATTTCACATGTTGACGTATTACCGTCGGGTAGCTTCGTCATACTCTTCCGATGTGGTGCAGTAATGCGTGTGTTCGGGATGGGCATCCGAACGGCGGTACCAGTCGGAGTACATGACGTAGTGTTGGGCATAGCCCACGTTGAGCTCCTTGGCTTGTTCGGGGTCTACCTTCTTGATGAATCTGGCCGGTACGCCTCCCCACAGCTCGCCGTCGCCGATGACCGTATTCTTCAGGACCAAGGCACCGGCGGCCACGATGGCACCGTGGCCGACGACAGCGTGGTCCAGAATGGTGGACCCCATACCGATGAGGGCGCCGCTTTTCACTTCGCAACCGTGCAGCGTGACATTATGTCCTACGGTCACGTCGTCACCGATGACGATGGGGGCTTTGCCGTAAAGCGTATGCAGGCAAGAGCCGTCTTGGATGTTCACGCGGTTGCCGATTTTGATGAAATGTACGTCACCGCGCAGGACGGCGTTAAACCATACGGTACAGTCGTCGCCCATGGTGACGTCGCCGATGATGGCTGCCCCTTCGGAGAAGTAGCAGTGCTTGCCGAACTTGGGAGTCAAGTCGTTGAGTTTCTTAATCAATGCCATATTTTATGATTTATGAGTTGTTTTTGTGTGTTCGTATGGCCAGGTCACCTCGCGAAGCCATGTGCGGTGCTCGTGGTCGAGCAACGGAGCCAGTTGGTCGTACACCCGGCTGTGGTAACGGTTGAGCCATTCGATTTCCTCCGTGTCGAGCAAGGACCAGTCTATCGGTTCCATGTCGATGGGACAGAGGGTGAGCGGGTCGAACTGGAGGAATGTGCCGAACTCGGTTTCCCGATAGGGCAAGATGATTTGCGTGTTTTCGATGCGTATGCCATGCCGCCCTTCCTTGTAGATGCCCGGTTCGTTGGTTACGGTCATGTAGGGGAGGAGCGGGGACGGCATATAGTTCATGCGGATTTGATGAGGACCTTCGTGCACGCACAGGCAGGAACCTACGCCATGCCCCGTGCCGTGAAGATAATTAATGCCCTCCTGCCACATGGCATAGCGGGCGCAAGCGTCGAGTTGCGTGCCACTGCAACCTTGCGGGAACTTGGCACGGGCTAGCCGGATGTGTCCTTTCAAGACCAAGGTATAGTCGTGGCGTTCCTCCTCGTTCACCGGTCCGAGGGCGATGGTACGGGTGATGTCCGTCGTGCCGTCTTCGTATTGTGCGCCCGAGTCGAGCAGCAACAGGCCTTGCGGTAGAAGTTCCAAATCGGTTTCCGGAGTAGGCTCGTAGTGCACGATGGCTCCGTGGGCGGCATATCCGGCGATGGTGTCGAAGCTGTTTCCGCAGAACAAGTCCTGTTCACTGCGCAGTTCCTCCAGTTTACGGCTGATGCCAAGTTCCGTTTGTCCTCCGGCCTGCACCGCCGGTGTGAGCCATTTGAGGAATTTCACCATGGCCACGCCGTCGCGTAGCATGGCGCGGCGGTAGCCTTCCACCTCTGCCGGATGTTTTACGGCTTTGAGCAAGCTCACGGGGGATGCTGCGTCTACTACGGAGCATGTTTCGGGCAGGCTGCGGCAGAGGGCGTAGTTTGTGGTTTGGCAGTCTGTCCATATCCGCTTGCCGTCAAAACGTGACAAATCGGGCAGGATGTCGGTATAGTTCCGTGTTTCCACACCGCATTCCTCCAGATGAGTAGAAACCTCTTCCGTGACTTTCACCTTATTTATATATAAGGTACAGCGGGAGGGGGTAATCCATGTGTAAGCTACGAATACGGGCGTACAATGCACGTCCGTGCCGCGCAGGTTCAACGTCCAGGCTATTTCGTCAAGGGCGGACAGAATCAGTCCGTCGGCTTGTCGCCCGGCCATGGCCTCGCGGATGAGTGCGAGTTTTTCGGTTATGCTACGGCCTGCGAAGGCGGGCGGTTGTATTCTGACCGGTGAATCGGGTAGAGCCGGACGGTTCTTCCACAGCGTGTCAGCCGGTTGGTCTGCTATTTCAAGGTGCAGTCCGCAATGGGTGAGCTCTTCCCTGATGGTGCGGATTTCGTCTGCGGAGTTGGTCCATGCGTCCATGCCCACGGCACTTCCCGGTGGAAGAACCTCCGCCAACCATTGCGTGACGGACGGTGTGCCCTCCAAACGTTCTTTCATCAAGCGGAACGGAGTGTCCTTCAGTTGTTCTTCCGCTGCGATAAAGTAGCGGGAGTCGGTCCACAGTGCGGCATCGTCCGATGTGACGACAGCCGTCCCGGCAGAACCGTTGAAGCCGGAAATCCA
Organism: Paraprevotella sp.; assembly: GCF_986071375.1. Lineage (NCBI taxonomy): Bacteria > Pseudomonadati > Bacteroidota > Bacteroidia > Bacteroidales > Prevotellaceae > Paraprevotella > Paraprevotella sp. The sequence continues at coordinate 56,570 of NZ_CFQRNQ010000012.1, forward strand.
TTCCCGTGTCTTCCAGTACTCGGGGGGGTATTCGCTATGGTGTGGGTCCGTGCTAGGGAAAATGTAGGCTGCCAACCCGTTTTCCTCTAAATGGAGCCTTAATTCGGCTACTCTTTTATTGATGTTTTTATTCATGATACAGTTTTGCCATTTGTGCATTACAAAAATATATTATTCTTGTTTAAGAAAAAAAATATTCCGCTTTTTAATTAGTAAGTCTGAACCTTTTTCTTTAATTTTGTGTGCGTAATAAAGAACTTCTAATTGTATCATATATAAAAAACAGAGTATGGAATTTTTGACGAATGACAAATTGGTGATTGTCGGTGCAGCCGGTATGATCGGTTCGAACATGGCACAGACTGCCCTGATGATGGGTTTGACTTCAAACCTTTGCCTGTATGACGTGTTCTCTCCCGAAGGCGTGGCAGAAGAAATGCGCCAGAGCGGTTTCGACAATGTGAACATCACGGCTACGACCAATGTGGCTGAGGCTTTCAAAGATGCCAAGTATATCATTTCTTCAGGTGGTGCTCCTCGTAAGCAGGGTATGACCCGCGAGGATTTGCTCAAAGGCAACTGTGAAATCGCAGAACAGCTCGGCAAGGACATCAAGACTTACTGCCCGGACGTGAAGCATGTGGTCATCATCTTCAACCCGGCAGACTTGACCGGTTTGGTGACATTGCTGTATTCAGGCTTGAAGCCTTCACAGGTGACGACTTTGGCCGGTTTGGATTCAACTCGTTTGCAGAGTGCGTTGGCCAAGAAGTTCGGCGTGTTGCAAAGCAAGGTGACGGGTTGTGCTACATACGGCGGTCACGGCGAGCAGATGGCTGTGTTCGGTTCGGCCGTGAAGGTTGACGGCAAGCCTTTGAACGACTTGATCGGAACAGATGCGTTTACGGCAGAAGAATGGGAAACCATGAAAGTGGACGTGACCAAGGGTGGAGCTAAGATTATCGAACTCCGGGGACGTTCTTCTTTCCAGAGTCCTTCTTACCTTTCTGTGGAAATGATTCGTGCGGCTATGGGCGGTGAAAAATTCCGTTGGCCGGCCGGTACATACGTAAAGACTGACAAGTATGACCATATCATGATGGCTATGAATACAACTTTGGACGCAAACGGTTGTCATTATACGATGCCTGAAGGTACGGCCGAGGAAATTGCCAAATTGGATGCCAGCTACGCACACCTTTGCAAGATGCGCGACGAACTCGTGACATTGAATATTGTTCCTGCTATTTCAGAGTGGAGCAAAATCAATCCGAATCTGTAACCTGTTGATGTCAATAAGGTTTAGAAGGTGCATGTCTCGATGGGATATGCACCTTTTTTAAGGTTTGTGTCATAGAAAAAACGTGTTTTCTTTGCCGATTCAAAAAACATTGTTTAATTTTGCACCGCATTTTGCAAAAATAGTATTCATACATTATTATTAAAAACAAAAAACATGATTGTAGTACCTGTAAAAGAAGGCGAGAACATCGAGAGAGCGCTGAAGAAATTCAAAAGAAAATTTGAAAAGACTGGTGTCGTGAAGGAATTGAGACGCAGACAACAGTTTGACAAACCTTCGGTGGTCAAGAGGCTCGCTAAGGAACGTGCGATTTACGTTCAGAAAATGCAACGTGTAGAAGAATAATTTAGCTGTTTTTCTTTGAACTTTCATTTTTATTTCCTATATTCGTTGTCGTAAAAGCAACGAGGTATGTGGACAGAAGCTTTTTTGGAATATTTGACGCTTGAACGGAATTATTCGTTGAGGACAGTCGAAGAATACCGCGACGATTTGAATGCGTTTGAATCGTATTATAAAAAGGTGGACTCCACATTGTCTTGGGAAACGATGGACGGAGATGTCGTGAGAGACTGGATGGTCTCGATGATGGAGGCAGGCCGTACGGCTACTACGGTTAACCGTAGATTGAGTGCCTTGCGTACGTTTTATCGGTATTTGTTGAGGCGGGATTGGATAAAAGTAGATCCTGTGCGAAATATACAAGGTCCCAAGAAAAAGAAGCCATTGCCGGTGTTCTTGAAAGAAAGTGAGATGAACCGTCTTTTAGACGGTGATTTTTTCGGTAATGATTTCTTAGGCAAAAGAGATAAGTTGATAGTGAACACGTTTTATGTGACGGGTATTCGCCTTTCTGAGTTGACGAGCCTGAATAATCAGGACGTGGATATGTGGGGGGGCGTGATAAGAGTCACGGGAAAACGAAATAAACAGAGAATCGTTCCGTTCGGTGACGAATTGGAAGCATTACTCACGGCATATCTGGATGAGAAATCATCTTTAGGTCTGGAAGATGGGGGTGCGATGTTCGTGGACGAGAAGGGCGAGCGGCTTACAAATGTAAAGGTGCGGAATCTTGTGCGGCATTATTTAGGAATGGTGACTACACAGAAGAAAAGGAGTCCGCACGTGTTACGGCATACTTTTGCAACCTCGATGTTGAACCATCATGCAGATTTAGAATCTTTAAAAGAGTTGTTGGGTCATGAGAGTATTTCTACTACGGAGATTTACACGCACACAACTTTTGAGGAGTTAAAAGAAATGTATAACCAGGCTCATCCAAGAGCTTAAAAAGACAAGACTATGGAAGTAAAAATTCAGGCAATTCATTTTGATGCCACAGAGAAACTCCAAGAGTTTATCGAGAAGAAAGTAGCAAAGTTCGGAAAATTTAGCGAAGAAATAAGAAAGGTAGAGGTGTCATTAAAGGTCGTAAAGCCCGAGACCTCCATGAATAAAGAGGCATCCATCAAGGTTTTGGCCTCGACAGGAGAGTTTTTTGCGGAGAAAGTTTGCGACACATTTGAAGAAGCAGTAGATGTTTGTTTGGATGCGTTGGTACGCCAAATATCCAAATATAAGGAAAAACAAAGAAGTCATTAAAAAAAAAGAGATTTTTATTTGTGATTTCAAAAAATAGACTTAACTTTGCAGCCGTTTAAGGCATGTCGTTAGATGTGTAGGCTGCAAACGCCTCTTTAGCTCAGTTGGCCAGAGCACGTGATTTGTAATCTCGGGGTCGTTGGTTCGAATCCGACAAGAGGCTCAAGCAAAACTATTATAAGAAGGGCAAATACCAGAGTGGCCAAATGGGGCAGACTGTAAATCTGCTGGCTTACGCCTTCGGTGGTTCGAATCCATCTTTGCCCACACTCATTGAGGAACTTGTAAAAGGTCAAATAATGAAGCTGCGGAAATAGCTCAGTCGATAGAGCACTAGCCTTCCAAGCTGGGGGTCGCGGGTTTGAGTCCCGTTTTCCGCTCTGATTTTTTGCTGTTATAGCTCAGCGGTAGAGCACTTCCTTGGTAAGGAAGAGGTCCCGAGTTCAAGTCTCGGTAACAGCTCGGATGAGCATTAGATTATTCATTAATTAAATAAAAAGGAAAAAGCTATGGCTAAAGAGAAGTTTGAGCGTACCAAACCTCATGTAAACATTGGTACTATCGGTCACGTAGACCACGGAAAGACTACTTTGACTGCTGCTATTACTACAGTATTGGCAAAGAAGGGTTTGTCAGAAGTAAAATCGTTTGATCAGATTGATAACGCTCCCGAAGAAAAAGAGCGTGGTATTACTATCAATACATCACACGTTGAGTATGAAACTGCAAACCGTCACTATGCACACGTTGACTGCCCGGGACATGCCGACTATGTAAAGAACATGGTAACTGGTGCTGCGCAGATGGATGGTGCAATCATCGTGGTTGCTGCAACTGATGGTCCGATGCCTCAGACTCGTGAGCACATCTTGTTGGCTCGTCAGGTAAACGTTCCGCGTTTGGTCGTATTCTTGAACAAGTGCGATATGGTTGATGACGAAGAAATGTTGGAACTCGTTGAGATGGAGATGCGTGAACTGTTGGCAGCTTATGACTTCGAAGAAGATACTCCGATTATCCGTGGTTCTGCTTTGGGCGCATTGAATGGTGTACCTGAATGGGAAGATAAGGTAATGGAACTTATGGACGCTTGTGATACTTGGATCCAGGAGCCTGTTCGTGACGTTGAAAAGCCTTTCTTGATGCCGGTTGAGGACGTATTCTCTATTACTGGTCGTGGTACTGTAGCAACTGGTCGTATCGAGACTGGTGTTGTGAAAGTAGGTGATGAAGTTCAGATTCTCGGTTTGGGCGAAGACAAGAAGTCTGTGATTACCGGTGTAGAAATGTTCCGTAAGTTGTTGGACGAAGGTGAAGCTGGTGATAACGTTGGTTTGTTGCTTCGTGGTATCGATAAAACAGAAATCAAGCGTGGTATGGTAATTACTCATCCGGGGTCTATTACTCCTCACTCTGGTTTCAAGGCTTCTATCTACGTTTTGAAGAAAGAAGAAGGTGGACGCCATACTCCGTTCGGAAACAAATACCGTCCTCAATTCTATCTGCGTACTATGGACTGTACAGGTGAAATTCACTTGCCAGAAGGTACAGAAATGGTAATGCCGGGTGATAACGTGGAAATTACAGTAAACTTGATTTATCCGGTAGCCTTGAACGTAGGTTTGCGTTTCGCTATCCGTGAAGGTGGACGTACGGTAGGTTCTGGTCAGATTACTGAAGTTTTTGACTAATTTAAGGTCATCATAGGCTCTCCCCTAAGAGAGAGCCATTTACGGGAGTAGCTCAGTTGGTAGAGCACCGGTCTCCAAAACCGGGTGTCGGGAGTTCGAGCCTCTCCTCCCGTGCTAATAATAAAGAGTATGTTTAAGAAGATCTTTAAATATTGTAAGGAATCTTATGATGAGCTTGTCCATAAAACAACTTGGCCGACTCGTTCAGAACTTACTAACAGTGCAGTCGTAGTATTATCTGCTTCCCTACTCATTGCACTGGTTGTTTTTGCTATGGACTTCGTATTCCAGAGCGCAATGGAAGTTATTTATCCTAATTAAGTAGAGAGATGGCTGATACTGAAATGAAATGGTACGTTATGCGTGCCGTGAGTGGAAAGGAAAGCAAGGTGAAGGAGTACATTGATGCCGAAATTAAAAAAGGTGACTTTGGAAAATTCGTCTCTCAGGTGTTGATACCGACAGAAAAAGTAGTTCAGGTTCGTAATGGTAAACGTATCGTTAAGGAACGTAATCATTTACCGGGTTATGTGTTGGTAGAGGCGGCTTTAGTGGGTGAGATACCTGTATTGTTGCGTAATACGCCGAACGTATTGGGCTTTTTGGGTGAATCTAATAGTAACCCTACTCCGTTGCGTCAATCTGAGGTTAATCGTCTTTTAGGTGCTGTTGACGAAATGCAAGATGTACCTGAAGAAGTGTTGATACCTTATGCTGAAGGGGAAACGGTTAAGGTAACAGAAGGACCTTTTAGTGGCTTTTCTGCCGTAATCGAAGAAGTGAATAACGAAAAGAAGAAGCTGAAAGTAATGGTTAAGATTTTCGGCCGTAAGACGCCGTTGGAATTAGGTTTTATGCAAGTGGAGAAAGAATGATGCGTTTTGTTACGCGTATTGTTCTTGAATATCAAATTCAATAAATAACAAAAAAATGGCTAAAGAAGTTGCTGGATTAATCAAATTACAGATTAAAGGAGGCGCTGCAAATCCATCACCCCCAGTAGGTCCTGCTTTGGGTTCCAAGGGTATCAATATCATGGATTTCTGTAAAGCATTCAACGCCAGAACGCAGGAGAAAGCCGGTAAGGTGCTCCCGGTGGTAATCACCTATTATACTGATAAGTCATATGACTTTATCGTCAAGACTCCTCCCGTAGCAGTACAGTTGATGGAGATTGCGAAGTTAAAAGGTGGTTCTGCTGAACCGAACCGTAAAAAGATTGCTGAAATCTCTTGGGAGCAAGTGCGTACGATTGCTCAGGATAAAATGCCTGATTTGAATTGCTTTACAATAGAAGCTGCGATGAAATTGGTTGCAGGAACAGCAAGAAGTATGGGTATCACTGTAAAAGGAGACTTCCCGGGTTAATAATTAAAATCTTCAATTAAAATGAGTAAACTGACAAAAAACCAGAAGTTGGTCGCTGACAAGATTGAAGCAGGGAAAGCATACTCTTTGAAAGAAGCTTCTCAGTTGGTTAAGGATATCACGACAACCAAGTTTGATGCTTCCGTGGACATTGATGTACGTTTAGGTGTGGATCCCCGTAAAGCCAATCAGATGGTGAGAGGTGTTGTGTCTCTGCCAAATGGTACGGGTAAAGTTACGCGGGTTCTTTGCTTGTGTACTCCAGATGCTGAAGCTGCTGCTAAGGAAGCAGGCGCTGACTATGTAGGTCTTGATGAATATATCGAGAAGATAAAGGGCGGTTGGACTGACGTGGATGTCATTATCACGATGCCTTCAATAATGGGAAAAATCGGTGCCCTCGGTCGTGTACTCGGTCCTCGCGGATTGATGCCTAACCCGAAGAGTGGTACTGTAACTATGGATGTGGCCAAGGCTGTAAAAGAAGTGAAACAAGGTAAGATAGACTTTAAAGTAGATAAATCTGGTATTGTACACACTTCTATAGGTAAGGTTTCTTTTACTGCTGAGCAAATTGCACAGAATGCGAAAGAGTTTATTTCAACTATCAATAAGTTGAAACCTGCAGCCGCTAAGGGTACCTATATTAAGAGTATTTATCTTTCAAGTACGATGAGCCGCGGTATCAAGATTGACCCGAAGGCTGTTGAGGAAATTTAAAAAGTAATTGAATCATGAGAAAGGAAGATAAAGGTAATATTATAGCCCAACTTGGCGAAGTCTTGAATGAGTATGCTCATTTCTATCTGGTTGATGTGACGGGGTTAAATGCCGCAACGACCAGTGCGATGAGAAGAAAATGTTTTCAGTCTGAAATTAAAATGGTAGTTGTGAAGAATACATTACTTCACAAAGCTTTGGAAGCAGCTGAAACGGATTATACTCCTTTGTACGATTGCTTAAAGGGCACGACTGCTGTGTTGTTTGCAAATACGGCAAATGCTCCAGCAAAGTTGTTGAAAGATTTTGCTAAGGATGGAATGCCTGCATTGAAAGCGGCTTATGCTGAAGAAGGTTTCTATGTGGGTGCAGACCAACTCGAAGCTCTCACGGCTATCAAGAGTAAGGATGAAGTTATTGCCGAGATTGTGGCTTTGTTGCAATCACCGGCGAAGAATGTACTTTCTGCTCTTCAATCAGGTGGAAACACTATTCATGGAGTTCTCAAGACTCTCGGTGAAAGACCCGAATAATTTAAATTAGTATCAAACAAATAAAAAATAGAATAAAAATGGCAGATTTGAAAGCTATTGCTGAAGAATTGGTAAATTTGACAGTTAAGGAAGTTAATGAATTGGCAACTATCCTGAAGGATGAGTATGGAATTGAACCTGCTGCTGCAGCTGTTGCTGTTGCTGCTGGTCCTGCTGCTGGCGGTGCTGAAGCTGCTGCTGCAAAGGATTCTTTCGATGTTGTATTGAAGAGTGCAGGTGCAGCTAAGTTGCAGGTAGTTAAGGCTGTGAAAGAAGCTTGTGGCCTTGGCTTGAAAGAAGCAAAAGAAATGGTTGACGGTGCTCCTAGCGTGCTGAAGGAAGGAATGCCGAAAGCTGATGCTGAAGCTTTGAAGAAGACTCTCGAAGAAGCTGGTGCTGAAATCGAGTTGAAGTAATTAAAAAGCCTGTATTAGCAGGTTTGTCGGTAAAGAATCCTCTGGTAGAGGGTTCTTTACCTTTTTGTGTCTAAAACTATCAACAAGTTCAACTAATAATAATATAGATGTCTTCTAATCTTGTAAATCAGAGAGTTAACTTTGCAACAGTTAAGAGTCCGATGCCTTATCCGGATTTTCTTGATGTGCAATTGAAGTCGTTTAAGGACTTCCTGCAGTTGGATACTCCTCCTGAGAAACGTAAAAACGACGGCTTGTATAAAGTCTTCTCAGAGAATTTTCCAATTGCCGATACGCGTAATAACTTCGTTTTGGAGTTCCTTGATTATTATATTGATCCGCCGCGCTATACTATAGAAGAGTGTTTAGAGCGGGGACTCACCTATAGTGTGCCGCTCAAGGCCAAATTGAAGTTGTACTGTACCGACCCGGACCACGAAGACTTTGACACGGTTATTCAGGATGTGTTCTTAGGTCCTATTCCCTATATGACCGATAATGGAACTTTTATTATTAACGGTGCTGAACGAGTTGTAGTTTCTCAGTTACATCGTTCTCCAGGTGTTTTCTTCGGTTCAAGTATTCACGCGAATGGGACGCAACTGTATTCGGCACGAATCATTCCATTCAAAGGTTCATGGATTGAATTTGCTACAGACATCAATAATGTCATGTATGCGTATATCGACCGCAAGAAGAAATTGCCTGTTACGACTTTGTTGCGTGCCATAGGTTTCGAGGACGACAAGGATATTTTGGAGATATTCAACTTGGCAGAAGAAGTCAAAGCGACGAAAACCAATTTAAAGAAATACATAGGTAAGAAGTTAGCTGCGCGCGTACTGAAGAGTTGGATTGAAGATTTCGTGGATGAAGATACCGGTGAGGTGGTTTCAATAGAGCGTAATGAAGTCATCTTAGACCGTGAGGCTATATTGGACGAAGACAATATTTGTATCATTTTGGATAGCGGTGTCCAAAGTGTGTTGTTGCATAAGGAAGAGATAAATACGTCTGATTATTCTATCATTTTCAATACACTTCAGAAAGACCCGAGTAATTCTGAGAAGGAGGCTGTATTATACATTTACCGTCAGTTGCGTAATGCCGACCCCGCAGATGATGCCAGTGCACGTGAAGTTATCAATAACTTGTTCTTTTCAGAGAAACGTTATGATTTGGGCGAAGTGGGACGATACCGTATCAATAGAAAACTGAATCTTTCTACGGATATGGACGTCCGCGTATTGACGAAAGAAGATATTATCGAGATTATCAAGTATTTGATAGAGTTGATAAACTCGAAGGCACTTGTGGATGACATTGACCATTTGAGCAATCGTCGTGTAAGGACTGTGGGCGAACAATTAAGCAATCAGTTTGCTATTGGTTTGGCTCGCATGAGTCGTACGATTCGGGAACGTATGAATGTACGTGATAACGAAGTCTTTACTCCGACGGACCTGATTAATGCGAAGACCATTTCTTCCGTGATTAATTCTTTCTTCGGGACCAATGCCCTTTCGCAATTCATGGACCAGACCAACCCTTTGGCAGAGGTAACGCACAAACGTCGTTTGTCTGCCCTCGGTCCTGGCGGTTTGTCTCGTGAACGTGCCGGTTTTGAGGTGCGTGACGTACACTATACACACTATGGCCGCCTGTGTCCTATCGAATCTCCTGAAGGACCGAACATCGGTTTGATTTCTTCTTTGTGTGTATATGCCAAGATTAACGACCTCGGTTTCATCGAAACCCCCTACCGTAAGGTGCAAGACGGAGTGGTTGATTTATCATTGGAAACCGGTATTGAATATTTGACAGCAGAAGAGGAAGAAGGCAAGATTATCGGACAGGGTAATGCGCCGTTGAATGATGACGGTACGTTTATCCGTAAGAAAGTAAAGTGTCGTCAGGATGACGATTATCCAGTTGTTCCCCCTTCTGATGTGAATCTGATGGACGTGGCTCCGCAGCAGATTGCTTCTATTGCCGCATCTTTGATTCCGTTCTTGGAGCATGACGATGCGCACCGTGCGTTGATGGGTTCAAACATGATGCGCCAGGCGGTGCCTTTGTTGCGTAGCGAATCTCCGATTGTAGGTACCGGTATAGAAAAGCAGGTATGTGAGGATTCCCGTACGATGATTACAGCCGAGGGTGATGGTGTGATAGAGTATGTGGACGCTACGACCATTCGTATTTTGTACGACCGTACGGAAGAAGAAGAGTTCGTAAGTTTCGAGCCAGCGTTGAAAGAATACCGTATTCCGAAGTTCCGTCGTACAAACCAGAATATGACGATAGACCTGCGTCCTATCTGCGATAAAGGTCAACGCGTAAAAGCCGGAGACATCTTGACGGAAGGTTATTCTACCCAACAAGGAGAACTGGCGTTGGGCAAGAACCTTTTGGTGGCTTACATGCCATGGAAAGGCTATAACTATGAAGATGCCATTGTGCTGAACGAACGCGTGGTACGCGAAGATATTTTGACTTCTATCCATGTGGAAGAATTCTCGTTGGAAGTGCGTGAAACGAAACGTGGAGTGGAAGAGTTGACGGCCGACATTCCGAATGTAAGCGAAGAAGCTACTAAAGATTTGGATGAAAATGGTATTGTCCGCGTCGGTGCCCGCATTCAGCCGGGTGATATTATGATTGGTAAGATTACTCCGAAGGGTGAGAGCGATCCTTCGCCCGAAGAGAAGCTGCTGCGTGCCATTTTCGGTGATAAAGCCGGTGATGTGAAGGATGCTTCTTTGAAAGCTTCTCCGTCATTGAATGGTGTGGTGATAGATAAGAAGTTGTTCTCCCGTGCCATCAAGACACGTGCTGCCAAGGCTGCGGACAAGCTGATCCTTCCGAAAATAGATGAGGAATTCAACAGTAAGGTTGAAGATCTGAAGGCCATCTTGATAGACAAATTGTTGGAACTGACGAAAGACAAGGTTTCACAAGGCGTGAAAGATTATATGGGTAGCGATGTGATTGCTTCGGGACGTAAGTTTGCGGCTTCCGCTTTGGAAGGACTCGATTTTACGACGATACAGTTAAGTGGCTGGACGGACGACGAGCATCTGAACGGCTTGATATCTCAACTGATTATAAACTTCCTGAAGAAATACAAGTTGCTTGATGCCGAACTGAAACGTAAGAAGTTTGCGATTACGATTGGCGATGAGTTGCCTTCAGGTATCATTCAGATGGCTAAGGTTTATATCGCCAAGAAACGTAAGATCGGTGTCGGCGACAAGATGGCCGGACGTCACGGAAACAAGGGTATCGTATCAAAAATCGTACGTCAGGAAGACATGCCGTTCTTGGCCGACGGAACGCCGGTCGATATCGTTTTGAATCCGTTGGGTGTGCCTTCTCGTATGAACATCGGTCAGATTTTCGAGACTGTTTTAGGGGCTGCCGGAAAAGAACTTGGAGTGAAGTTTGCGACTCCGATTTTCGATGGTGCTACGTTGGATGACTTGTGTGAATGGACGGATAAGGCCGGTTTGCCGCGCTATTGCTCTACGCAGTTGTATGATGGCGAGACCGGTGAGAAGTTCGACCAGTTGGCCACTGTCGGTATTGCTTATATGTTGAAGTTAGGCCACATGGTAGAAGACAAGATGCACGCCCGTTCCATCGGTCCGTATTCATTGATTACCCAACAGCCGCTCGGTGGTAAGGCACAGTTCGGTGGTCAGCGTTTCGGAGAAATGGAAGTCTGGGCCATCGAGGCGTTCGGTGCATCTCATGTGCTACAGGAAATCTTGACTATCAAGTCGGACGATGTGGTAGGCCGTTCGAAAGCATACGAAGCGATTGTCAAGGGCGAGCCGATGCCGACTCCGGGTATCCCGGAATCACTGAATGTGTTGCTCCACGAGTTGAGAGGCTTGGGGTTGAGCATTACGCTTGAATAACAGTTGAACTCTTTTATTAATAACAGAATATGGCTTTTAGAAAAGAATCTAAAATAAAGAGTAACTTTACGAAGATTACCATCGGATTGGCTTCGCCCGAAGAAATCCTGGAAAATTCGTATGGTGAGGTTTTGAAACCCGAAACCATTAACTATCGTACCTATAAACCCGAACGTGACGGTTTGTTCTGCGAGCGTATTTTCGGTCCGACGAAGGATTATGAATGCCATTGCGGAAAGTACAAACGGATTCGTTATAAAGGTATTGTTTGCGACCGTTGTGGCGTGGAAGTAACAGAAAAGAAGGTACGTCGCGAACGTTCAGGACACATTGCGTTGGTGGTACCTGTAGCTCATATATGGTATTTTCGTTCGTTACCTAACAAAATCGGTTATTTGTTGGGAATACCGACAAAGAAGTTGGATGCAGTCATTTACTACGAACGTTATATTGTCATCCAACCGGGTGTGTTGGGCGAAGAAGGAATCGCAGCAAACGATTTGCTGACCGAAGATGAATATTTGGATTATTTGGAGAAACTCCCCAAAGAGAACCAGTATTTGGATGATTCGGATCCTAATAAGTTCATAGCCAAGATGGGAGCAGAGGCTATTTATGACCTTTTAATCCGTTTGGATTTGGATAAATTGTCATACGAATTGCGTGACAGTGCCAATGCCGATACGGCCCAGCAGCGTAAGACCGAAGCTCTGAAGCGATTGCAGGTGGTTGAGTCATTCCGTGCCAGCCGGGGACGCAATAAGCCCGAATGGATGATTATGAAAATCCTTCCGGTGATTCCGCCCGAACTGCGTCCGTTGGTTCCGTTGGATGGCGGCCGTTTTGCCACTTCCGACTTGAACGACTTGTATCGCCGTGTCATTATCCGTAACAACCGTCTGAAGCGACTGATTGAAATCAAAGCTCCCGAGGTGATTTTGCGTAATGAGAAACGTATGTTGCAAGAGGCCGTGGACAGCTTGTTCGACAACTCCCGCAAGTCCAGTGCGGTAAAGACGGATGCCAACCGTCCTTTGAAGTCCCTTTCCGATTCGTTGAAAGGTAAGCAAGGCCGTTTCCGTCAGAACCTGTTGGGTAAGCGTGTGGACTATTCAGCCCGTTCGGTTATCGTTGTAGGGCCGGAGTTGAAGATGGGAGAATGCGGTCTGCCTAAATTGATGGCCGCAGAACTTTATAAGCCGTTCATCATCCGTAAGCTCATAGAACGCGGTATCGTGAAGACCGTGAAGTCTGCCAAGAAGATTGTAGACCGCAAGGAGCCTGTGATTTGGGATATTTTGGAATACGTGATGAAAGGACACCCGGTGTTATTGAACCGTGCTCCGACATTGCACCGCTTGGGTATCCAGGCTTTCCAACCCAAGATGATAGAAGGTAAGGCTATCCAGTTGCATCCGTTGGCTTGTACGGCGTTCAATGCCGATTTCGACGGTGACCAGATGGCCGTGCATTTGCCTTTGAGCAACGAAGCGATTCTGGAAGCGCAGATTCTGATGTTGCAGTCTCACAATATTCTGAATCCGGCAAACGGTGCGCCGATTACGGTGCCTTCTCAGGATATGGTGTTGGGCCTCTACTATATTACCAAGCTCCGTCCCGGTTCTAAGGGCGAAGGTTTGACATTCTATGGTCCCGAAGAGGCTATCATTGCTTACAATGAGAAGCGTGTGGACATTCATGCGCCTATTAAAGTTGTGGTAAAAGACCTGAATGCGAATGGCGAGTTGGAAAAGAAGATGGTGGAAACGTCTGTAGGTCGTGTGATTGTCAACGAGATTATACCGGAAGAAGTCGGATATTTCAATGACATCATTTCCAAAAAGACCTTGCGCGGCATCATTACCGACGTGATCAAGACGGTAGGTGTGGCTCGTGCCTGCGAATTCCTGGACGGTATCAAGAATCTGGGTTATCGCATGGCATACGTGGGCGGTTTGTCTTTCAACTTGGGGGATATTATCATTCCGGAAGAAAAAGAGGAACTGGTTCGTCGCGGAAACGAAGAAGTGGAACGTATTGCCAATGATTATGGTATGGGTTTCATTACGGACAACGAACGTTATAACCAGGTCATCGATACTTGGACACACGTCAATAACGACCTTTCCAAGGTCTTGATGAAGACCATGAAAGAAGCCGATCAGGGTTTCAATGCCGTATATATGATGTTGGATTCCGGAGCCCGTGGTTCTGCCGGACAGATCAGCCAGCTTTCCGGTATGCGTGGTTTGATGGCCAAGCCCCAGAAAGCCGGAGCCGAAGGCGCCCAGATTATCGAAAACCCGATTCTTTCCAACTTCAAGGAAGGCATGAGTGTGTTAGAGTACTTCATTTCTACCCACGGTGCCCGTAAGGGTCTGGCCGATACGGCCTTGAAGACAGCCGATGCCGGTTACTTGACGCGTCGTCTTGTGGACGTATCCCACGATGTGATTATCACGGAAGAGGATTGCGGTACGTTGCGCGGTCTGGTATGTACGGCTTTGAAGAACGGCGATGAAGTCATTTCTTCACTTTACGAACGTATCCTCGGACGTGTGTCCGTGCATGATATTATCAATCCTACGACGGGTAAGTTGATTGTTTCCGCCGGGGAGGAAATCACGGAAGACAAGGCACAGGAAATCGAAGACTCTCCGATTGAGAGCGTGGAAATCCGTTCCGTATTGACTTGCGAGAGCCGTAAGGGAGTCTGCATGAAGTGCTATGGCCGCAACTTGGCTACGAGCAGGATGGTACAGAAAGGCGAGGCGGTCGGTGTGATTGCCGCCCAGTCCATCGGTGAGCCGGGTACACAGTTGACGTTGCGTACGTTCCATGCCGGTGGTGTGGCTTCGAATGCGGCAGCCAATGCGTCTATCGTCGCGAAGTACGATTCGAAGGTAGAGTTTGAAGAGTTGCGTACGGTAGACATTACCGATGAGACCGGAAATGCAGCCAAGATGGTGGTAGGACGTTTGGCCGAGGTCCGCTTCGTCGACGTGAATACCGATATTGTCCTCTTCACGCAAAATGTGCCTTACGGTTCTACTTTGTATGTGAACGAAGGAGATAAAGTAGAGAAAGGCAAGCTGATAGCCAAGTGGGATCCGTTTAACGCGGTTATCGTGACGGAAACTCCGGGTAAGATTCAGTTTGAAGACGTGATAGAAGGTGTGACTTATCGTGTGGAAGCCGACGAGACGACGGGTCTGCGCGAGATGATCATCATAGAGTCAAAAGACAGGACGAAGGTTCCTTCGGCTCATATCTTAGACGAGAACGGAGAGCTGATTCGTACGTATAACTTCCCCATCGGCGGACACTTGGCTATTGAGGACAATCAGATTGTCAAAGCCGGAGACGTATTGGTGAAGATTCCGCGTGCCGTAGGTAAAGCCGGCGACATTACGGGAGGTCTTCCGCGTGTGACGGAGTTGTTCGAAGCGCGTAATCCGTCCAATCCCGCAGTGGTTTCGGAAATCGACGGTGAAATCACGATGGGTAAACTGAAACGCGGTAACCGTGAGATTATCGTCACTTCCAAGTTGGGTGAAGTGAAGAAGTATCTCGTGCCGTTGTCCAAACAGATTCTGGTACAAGAGAACGACTATGTACGTGCTGGTACTCCGTTGTCTGACGGTGCCACTACGCCTGCCGACATTTTGGCCATTAAAGGTCCAACGGCGGTGCAGGAGTATATCGTGAACGAGATACAGGACGTGTACCGTCTGCAGGGTGTGAAGATTAACGATAAGCACTTTGAGGTGATTGTCCGCCAGATGATGCGCAAAGTGCAGATTGACGAACCGGGCGACACGCGGTTCTTGGAACAGCAGATTGTGGACAAACTCGATTTCGCAGAAGAGAACGACCGCATTTGGGGCAAGAAAGTCGTGGTGGATGCCGGTGACTCGGAAACGATGCAGAAAGGTATGATTGTGACGGCCCGTAAGTTGCGTGACGAGAATTCTACGTTGAAACGTAAGGATTTGAAGTTAGTGCAGGTACGTGACGCCATGCCGGCCACTTCAATCCAGATTCTGCAAGGTATTACCCGTGCGGCACTGCAGACTTCGAGCTTCATGTCGGCAGCTTCCTTCCAGGAAACGACGAAGGTGCTGAATGACGCGGCCATCAATGGAAAGACCGATAAACTCGAAGGTATGAAGGAGAACGTGATTTGCGGTCATCTGATACCGGCGGGTACGGGGCTTCGTGAGTTCGGTAAGATTGTCGTAGGTTGTCAGGAGGAATACGATCGCCTGATGGCCAATCGTAAGTCCATACTTGATTTTGACAAGTAGATAAATCTTGTAAAGGAGTGTTGACAAGACCGCTTCCGGATATATTCCGGGGCGGTTTTTTTTGTAGTGTAACGAATCGTTTGTTTGGTGTTACATTTTATATATTCCTATTGTTTGGTCGGTTTATTTTATCCACCTTTATAGTGAAATAAATATGTATAATTCTTGTGAGGCTTTTTTATGATAGGACTTATTAGAAAATGGGATAACTTGAAATCCTTGATTACATTATCTTTCCTTTTCGGGTGGTGTTGCCAAACCTTGGCCCAAACGGTATGCGCTCCGTCTGCATTGGACAGCCTTTTAGGATGCATGACCCGTGTGGTGTCCGCGACACGTCGTATGGTCCAGGAGAAGGTCTACCTCCATTTCGACAATACAGGTTACTTCATGGGCGAGAAGATGTGGTTCACGGCCTATGTGGTCCGTGCAGACGGGCACCGTCCCGGCGTCCGTAGCCGCGTGCTCTACGTGGAGCTGCTGAACCCGAGTGGCGACGTGGTGCAGCGGCGGAAGCTGAAGATAGACGGGCGTGGCCATGCGCACGGTGACCTATCGTTGGATTCCCTTTACGGCGCGGGCTTCTATGAGGTCCGCGCCTTCACCCGTTACATGTCGAACTGGGGGGGCGCGGCGTGTTTCTCCCGCGTGTTCCCGGTGTTCCGCACCCCTCCCACCCCGGGAGCTTATGAACCGGTGATGGACGAGCGCAGTTACCGCCGCCGCTTGCCGGATTTCCGTGAGGCGGACACGTTGCAGCGTTCGCGCCTGAACGTGTCCTTTTATCCGGAGGGCGGCCGGTTGGTGTCGGGCTTGCGCAGCCGCGTGGCCTTTCAGGTATCCGACGGCAGTGGGCGTCATGTGCATGCCGCGGGTGAGCTGCTGGACGGCTCGGGGCGTGTGGTGTGCCGTGGCTCCTCGGACAGCACGGGTCGTGGCGTGTTCACAGTCCCGTCATCCTGCGACGGTCTTCGTTTCCGCCTGCGTGACGCCCGTGGCCGTATTAAGGAATTTCCCTTGCCGGAGTCATCCTCAGAGGGTTGCGTGTTGGAGCTCCCCCCTTGTTTTGACGACTCTTTGCGCTTCAGCGTCCGTGGCACGGCGTCGTACCGCGACCGCCTGTTGGGCTACATGCTGATGAACTACGGCCGTGTATGGACTTGCGACACGTTCCGCGTGGGCTCGGGTTACCATAAGTCGTACCTTCGGGACAGCCTCCCCGAGGGCGTGAACCAGCTGACGGTGTTCGACGGCAGCGGCCGCATCCTGTGCGAACGCTTGTTTTTCCTTTTTCCTAAACCTTTCCCTTCCGACACGATCGGCATCATGTCAGAGACGTCCCGCCTCACGCCCTGCGGCAAGGTCCGCCTCCGCCTGCGTTCCGTCCCCGGCTCTGTCTTCTCCTTTTCTGCGATGGACGGCGGCACGGTGTTCAACGGGCGCGGCCCTTCGGTGAAGTCATGGCTGCTGCTGTCTTCCGAAGTGAAGGGTTACATCGACAATGTGGGTTATTATTTCGAGTCGGACGATTCGGTGCACCGCCGTGCGTCCGACCTGTTGATGTTGGTCCAGGGCTGGCGGCGTTACGACTGGGAGGAGCTGTCCGGGTATCGCCCGCGCAGTCCGGAGGAGTGGTATCCGGTAGAAGACATGTTGTATATCACGGGACATTTGCGTTCGGTTAAGAAGTCCTTGCCGGTGGATGGCATTCCGATTAAAGTCTACGTGTATTCCGGTGGAAGTTACACGGACGGTGAGATGTTGACAGACAGCGCGGGCCGTTATGCCTTTTCGCTTCCGGACGTATGGGGGGAGTGGAACCTTCAGCTCAAGGCTGGTGTGAAGAAGCTCAAGAGCCGTTACCTCTTGACGGTTGACCGTCGTTTCGGTCCTCCGGCCCGCCGCTTGTCCCCTTACGAGTGCCGTGCCCTTCCGGTCCTTCCGTCGGACTTGCCCTTGCTGCCGGACACGATGGAGTTCGACACGTTGCCCCTTCTTTCCCTCTCGGAACGGCTTCACAAGCTTCCCGAGGTGGCTGTGAAGGCCAAGCGCCGTTTCACGGACGGTGCCCGTGCGGCCTGGGCTACGGAGAAGCGCGGGCAGTATTGGGCCGACGTGTATTATGACTGCGATGAGGAAACGGAACGGTATTTGGATGAAGGGAAAGAAATCCCGTTGTTTTGTGATTGGTTCATGGAGCGGAGTGAGTTTGTGGATTTAAGCCATACTCCGTTCTATACAGGGGTGTCCGGTGAAATGGATTCAAATCCGCTTGAAGAAGCCGCAGTGGAGGCAGGGGATGTGGAGAAAAGTCCTACCTTTGGGAAGGAACATGTGGAATGGGGACGTTACAAGGGGCGTCCAATCGTGTGGATCTTGGATAACGAATATGCAAAAGGAGGAGGGAAGATGGCTATAGAGGTTCCTTTAAGAGAACGAACGAAAGAGACCATAGCTTTACCTTTGTTCCCTCTTTTCTTGGATGAAGCGAAGTCCGTGTATATTACGGAGAATCCCAATGCGTCGGTAGCTTACCATTATCCCCCTTATGCAGAGGATGTGGTTACCGTATTCGTCTACACGCATTTCTCTCCTCGTCGGAGGATGGAGAAAGGCGTTCGCCGCACATTCTTCCAAGGTTACAATGTGCCTTCCACGTTCGAGATGCCGGATTATTCCCTGATGCCCCCGGCGGAGGACTTCCGCCGCACGCTGTATTGGAACCCGGACGTGCGGATGGACGGGAATGGCGAGGCTATTATCGAGTTTTACAACAATTCGTCTTGCCGTGAAATCCGGATATCCGCTGAGGGTGTCACACCGGACGGGCAGTGCATTTTCAATGAATGAGGGGAGGAACCATCAAGGGAGGGAAACGGCAGAATGTCAAAAAGTAAGTTTCTCCCCTTTGAGAATCGTTCATTTGGGGACGAGTGGGGGCGTGGAGGAAAATAGACGATTCTCATCGGTTTTGCGGTTTCCTGTTTGTAAGGGAATGAGGGCTTAGGCTACCTTTTTGCCGGAAGCTCGGTCGGGTGGGGCGCATGGCGTGCCGTTCCGGTAAAGCGCGATGGCGTTTCCGGGAGCTTTTTGATAGTTGCCAAATGTATGCCGAAACGTCCGTTCTGGCTTTTGGCGGGCCGTTTTCAGTCCATCTTTTCCCATTTTGGGGATGTTTTTGGGCTTTTTCCCGCACTGCTTTTCCTCATTCTGCGCCGAACGATTTTTCGCTTTCAGCCGAATGATTTTTCGTTTGGCTGTGATTGATTTGCATATATGCGCGAAATATCCATTTGTTTGGTGTTTTTTTGGATATTTATTCATAAAAATCTTTTTGGATGGTTGCTGATGGACTTTTTACGTTTGTCATATAGTTTCTTTCTTACTTACTTAAGATATGATGGAATTGACTTTTTGCTTTCGTTTTGTTATAAGAGGAAACTTTAGGGGTGCTTTTGTTTTATGGGATGTGGTAAAAAGTACCTGATGTTTCATATCAAGAAATATATGTAACATACGCGAAAGTGTGATTGGAGGGATAATTGTAATTTTGGGGCATCGTATGTTTTTTGTTAAGACCCAAAGGAATATGAGTAGTCTAAAGATGTGGATGGCAGTGTGGGCCGGGATATGCGTGGCAGTGTTCCTGGCTTGCCATCCGGGAAAATCCCGGCTTGAAGAAGCATTGGAAGCAGCGGGCGAGAACCGTTCAGAGTTGGAACAAGTGTTGGATCACTACCGTGGTGACAGCCTGAAATCCCTTGCCGCGCAATTCTTGATAGAGAATATGCCCTGCCATTATGCTTATGCGGGAAAGGAGTTGGAGAAATACCACCGATATTTCGAGCGGTTCCCGCCGTGCGCTTGGCGCGGCCCCGCGTTTGTACGTGATTCTTTGCTTGAAGTTGATGGTGCATTTTGTCCCGACTCATTATACAAGGTTTACGACATACATGTCATTAAATCCGATTACCTTATCCGTAACATCGACCAGGCTTTCGAGGTATGGCGCGAACAACCATGGGGGCGGCACGTGGACTTTGCCGACTTCTTGGAATTCATCCTGCCCTACCGGGTGGGGACGGAGACGCTTTCCGACTGGCGGCAGGAGGTCTATGACCGCTACAACCCGATGTTGGACAGCATCCGTGCCTCGGCAGACAGCACGGATGTGTTGGCCGTGGCGCAGGCCTTGATGGATTCCTTGTCTGTGGGGACGGTTTATTTTACGGGCTTGTTCCCCTCGGGCATCACGGTGGGGCCAGACCTCGTGGAGTGGCGTTCGGGCAACTGCCGTGAACTGACGGACTTGGTGACGTATGTGTTCCGTGCTTTAGGCATCCCCGGCGGATGCGACAAGATGCTGATGCGCGGTGACAAGAATGTGGCGCATTATTGGAATTTCGTGGTGGACGGTGAAGATTCCACTTATTTTGCCTCCATCGGCCAAAGCTCGAAGCAGTTTGCGAAAGCCGAGACGTATTGGGACCCGAAAGGGAAAGTTTACCGGGAGACGTTCAGCCTGAACAGGGCGATGCGCGATGCCTGCGGGTGTGACACGACGGATGTCCCGCCGGTGTTCCGCGAACCGTTGATGCAAGACGTGACGGCAGCCTATGCCGGGAAAATCAACCGCTTCCTGCGCATTCCGGCAGACAGCCTCGCCCTTGTCCCGCACGCGGGCGAGACGGTCTACCTTTGCCTTGCCACGCGTGGGACGTGGGTGCCCGTGGGGTATGGGCGTTTCGAGGGCGATACGGTGCGCATCGACAATGTGCAGGGCGATGTGGTGTTCCGCCTGGTGGTTTGCCGCAAAGGGCATTTGGTGTCGCTCGGCGTGCCGTTCCTTTTGGAGAAGTATACCGGGGCGGTGCGCTTCTTCCGTGCCGGGGAGGAACGGCAAAAAGCCGTGTTGCTGCAAAAGTTCAAGGAGGATTTCCAGGCCCACATGGTGGGCGGTGTGTTCGAGGCATCGGACCATCTGGATTTCCGCTGTCCTGATACCTTGTTTGCCATTAAGGGGCGTCCGCCTCGTTTAAGGAATGTGGTATGTTTGCCGGATAAAGGGGAGGCCCGCCGTTACGTCCGCTACTACGGGCCTCCTACGCGCCATTGTAATGTATCCGAGTTGGCCTTCTACGTTTCTGCTGCAGACACGGCGGCCTTGTGCGGGCGTATTGTCAGCCCTCCGGGCGTGGCGGAAGGCCGTATCGTGAACCAGTTCGGCAACGTGTTCGACGGTGACCCTTACACTTCGATGGATTACCGTGAACCGTCCGGCGGATGGGTGGGAATGGATTTCGGCCGCCCCATGCATATTGGCAAGTTGGTCTATATGCCGCGCAACCGTGACAACTTTATCCGCACAGGCGACCGTTATGAGCTGTTCTATGCCACGGCGGCCGGTTGGGAGTCGTTGGGCGAACAGACGGCGGAGTCTGATTCTTTGGTTTACAAAGTGCCTCGGGGCGCGTTGCTTTACCTTCGCGACCATACGCGCGGCAGCGACGACCGTATCTTTGAGATGGTGGACGGGCGGCAGAAATTGTGGTAAAGTGAGAAAGAATAGCAAAAAAATGCGTATTTTACGTGAATGTTACATTTGATGTAATATATGTAAAATAGGATGAGTTTCTTCGGGCTTTTTCGTAACGTTGCATTTGCTGTTGGGCTCTGCACTCTCTGTTCTTGTGGTTGCGTGAAGGATATTTTTAGAAAGCATGTTGCCGTTACGGGAGAAAATCACTATATTTGTACCTATATATAAATAGGTATATGAAATATAAATTCTAACGATTATGAGTAATGAAGAAAAACCGCAGCAGGAAGGTATGCTGCAAATAGAGATCAGTCCGGAAGTAGCTCAGGGAACATACGCAAACTTGGCCATGATTGCACACTCCACATCCGAGGTGATTATAGACTTCGTGTGCATGATGCCGGGATTGCCAAAGGCGAATGTGAAATCCCGTATCGTCATGGCTCCGGAGCATGCCAAGCGTCTGCTTTATGCCTTGCAGGACAATATTAATAAGTACGAACATAACTTCGGAGAAATAGATATGCATCAGGGCGGACCTCGTACGGTGGCTCCGTTCAAAATCAATAAGGGGGAGGCTTAGTCCTCCTTCTTTTTTTGCCTTGAATCCGTAAAAAACACTTTTTCGGTGAAAAATAAGTTAAAATACTATGCCGCAGGAGGCTTTGTACGTGGGTAAACCTTTAAATTAGAGGAAAACACATTGTGTATTGGAATAAAATTCGTAACTTTGCGGCCTGAAAGCCCTTAATGTGGACTTTTACGAATTTGCATCATATAAATAACAATATATATAATTTAAAAAACAAGAACAATGCCTACTATTCAACAATTGGTAAGAAAAGGTAGAACAGTGTTGGTAGAAAAGAGCAAATCACCGGCGTTGGACAACTGTCCTCAGCGTCGTGGCGTTTGCGTCCGTGTGTACACTACCACACCGAAGAAACCTAATTCAGCGATGCGTAAGGTCGCTCGTGTGCGTTTGACTAACATGAAGGAAGTGAACTCTTACATTCCGGGTGAAGGTCATAACTTGCAGGAACACTCTATCGTATTGGTACGTGGCGGTCGTGTGAAAGACCTTCCGGGTGTTCGTTACCACATCGTACGTGGTACTTTGGATACGGCCGGTGTGGCCAACCGCACGCAGCGTCGTTCCAAGTATGGTGCAAAGCGTCCTAAAGCAGGTAAGAAGTAATCATTTGATTGTAACGAATCTATTATTTATTAGTTTTGGTTTGTTGAGCTAAAGGTTGAGTAAATGCTCCGGAGGGAGGGTTGAAGATTATCGAAGTACAGCCAAACTGAAAAAACTTTTTGAAATGAGAAAAGCAAAACCAAAAAAACGTGTGATCCTTCCGGATCCTGTCTTTAACGATGTTAAAGTTTCTAAGTTTGTAAACCATTTGATGTATGACGGCAAGAAAAATCTTTCGTATGAGATTTTTTATGCAGCACTTGAAACAGTAAAGGCTAAAATGGCCAATGAGGAAAAAAGTGCATTGGAAATTTGGAAGGCCGCTTTGGATAAGGTGACTCCGCAAGTGGAAGTGAAGTCTCGTCGTGTGGGTGGTGCTACATTCCAAGTGCCGACGGAAGTCCGTCCTGAACGTAAGGAGTCTATCTCAATGAAGAACTTGATTCTTTTTGCCCGTAAGCGTGGTGGAAAAACCATGGCGGACAAATTGGCCGCAGAAATCATGGATGCTTACAATGAACAGGGTGGTGCTTTCAAGCGCAAGGAAGATATGCACCGTATGGCCGAGGCTAATCGTGCATTCGCACACTTTAGATTCTAATTTTTATTAAAGTAGCTAACAATGGCAAAGCAAGATTTACATTTGACCCGTAATATCGGTATCATGGCCCATATTGATGCCGGTAAGACAACGACTTCGGAGCGTATCCTTTTCTACACCGGTCTTACGCATAAGATTGGTGAGGTTCACGACGGTGCCGCTACGATGGACTGGATGGCTCAGGAGCAGGAACGTGGTATCACTATTACTTCAGCAGCTACTACAACTCGTTGGAATTGGAATGGCCAAACATATAAAATTAACTTGATTGATACTCCGGGACACGTGGATTTTACTGCAGAGGTAGAACGTTCGTTGCGTGTGTTGGATGGTGCCGTGGCTGCGTACTGTGCCGTAGGTGGTGTTGAACCGCAGTCTGAAACGGTATGGCGTCAGGCTGATAAGTATAATGTGCCGCGTATGGGGTATGTCAACAAGATGGACCGTTCTGGTGCTGACTTCTTTGAGGTTGTACGTCAGATGAAGGATGTCTTGGGTGCAAACCCTTGTCCGGTTGTAATTCCTATCGGTGCAGAGGAAAACTTCAAAGGGGTAGTCGATTTGATTAAGATGAAGGCTATCTTGTGGCATGACGAGACAATGGGAGCGGATTATTCTGTTGAGGAAATTCCTGCGGACTTGCAGGCTGAAGCAGAAGAATGGAGAGATAAGATGTTGGAGAAGGTGGCTGAGTTCGACGATGATTTGATGAGCAAATACTTCGACGATCCTTCCACTATTACTGAGGAGGAAATCCTCCGGGCTTTGCGTGCTGCAACTGTGGCAATGGAAGTGACTCCTATGCTTTGCGGTTCTTCGTTCAAGAATAAGGGCGTACAGACGTTGTTGGATTATGTTTGTGCTTTCTTGCCTTCTCCGTTGGATACACCGAACGTTGTAGGAACAAATCCGGATACTGGTGCTGAAGAGGATCGTAAGCCGTCGGAAGACGAAAAGACTTCGGCCTTGGCATTTAAGATTGCTACCGATCCGTATGTGGGTCGTTTGACATTTATCCGTGTTTATTCGGGTAAGGTTGAGGCAGGTTCGTATATTTATAACTCTCGTTCCGGTAAGAAAGAGCGTGTTTCACGTTTGTTCCAGATGCATTCAAATCATCAGAATCCAGTTGATGTGATTGGTGCCGGAGATATCGGTGCGGGTGTCGGTTTCAAGGATATCCGTACGGGTGATACTTTGTGTGATGAGGATGCTCCTATCGTATTGGAGTCTATGGATTTCCCAGATCCGGTTATCGGTATTGCGGTAGAGCCGAAAACGCAGAAAGACTTGGACAAGTTGTCTAATGGTTTGGCAAAGTTGGCCGAAGAGGATCCTACATTCACAGTGAAGACAGATGAACAGACGGGGCAGACGGTAATTTCCGGTATGGGTGAGTTGCACTTGGATATTATTATCGACCGTTTGAAACGTGAGTTTAAGGTGGAATGTAACCAAGGTAAACCTCAGGTGAATTACAAGGAAGCAATTACCAAGACAGTCAACTTGCGTGAGGTTTACAAGAAGCAGTCTGGTGGTCGCGGTAAGTTTGCAGATATTATTGTAAATGTAGGTCCGGTAGACGAAGACTTCAAAGAGGGTGGCTTGCAGTTCGAAAATAAGGTGACTGGCGGTAATATTCCCAAAGAATTCATTCCTTCTGTGCAGAAAGGTTTCGAGAGTGCAATGAAGAACGGTATTTTGGGTGGGTTCCCGATGGACAGCTTGAAGGTAGAGTTGCTTGACGGCTCGTTCCATCCGGTAGACTCAGACCAGTTGTCATTCGAAATCTGTGCATTACAGGCTTACAGGAACGCTTGTGCTCAAGCTAAGCCCGTATTGATGGAGCCTATCATGAAATTGGAAGTTGTGACTCCGGAAGAAAATATGGGTGATGTGATTGGTGACTTGAACAAGCGTCGCGGGCAGGTTGAAGGTATGGATCCCAGCCGTAGCGGTGCTCGTATAGTGAAGGCAATGGTGCCATTGGCAGAAATGTTCGGTTACGTGACGGCTTTGCGTACGATCACTTCTGGTAGAGCTACGTCTTCCATGACGTATGACCATCATGCTCCTGTGTCAAGTTCTATCGCCAAGGTTGTACTTGAGGAAATCAAAGGACGTACCGATTTGGTATAAAAAACAATAAACTGGATAGAAGGTGCCGGTTAGCGAATGACTCTTAATCGGTATACCTTCTTTCCTTTTCATTAATCATTAAATTAATAAAACAATGAGTCAGAAAATCAGAATTAAACTGAAATCTTACGACCACAACTTGGTAGACAAGTCGGCTGAGAAGATTGTGAAGACAGTGAAAGTGACAGGTGCGATTGTGAGCGGTCCGATACCTCTCCCTACGCACAAACGTATTTTTACGGTGAACCGTTCAACTTTCGTAAACAAGAAATCTCGTGAGCAGTTCGAGTTGTCTTCTTACAAGAGATTGATTGATATCTACAGTTCTACTGCTAAGACTGTGGATGCATTGATGAAGCTTGAATTGCCAAGCGGTGTAGAAGTAGAAATTAAAGTTTAGTACTATTAAAAATTAACTGAAATGCCAGGATTATTAGGAAAGAAAATCGGAATGACATCCGTATTCAGTGCCGATGGTAAGAATGTTCCATGCACTGTTATCGAAGCTGGTCCTTGTGTAGTAACTCAGATTAAGAGTGTAGAAAAAGACGGTTATGCTGCTGTTCAACTCGGCTTCCAGGAAGCTAAGGAGAAGAATACGACGGCTCCTCTTATGGGACACTTCAAGAAAGCAGGTACTACTCCCAAGAGACACTTGGCCGAGTTCACAGGTTTCGAACAAGAGTTGAATTTAGGTGACACCGTTACGGTAGACATGTTTGAAGGGACCGTTTATGTAGATGTAATCGGAACTTCAAAAGGTAAAGGCTTCCAAGGTGTAGTTAAACGTCACGGTTTCGGTGGTGTAGGTCAGACTACTCATGGTCAGCACAACCGTGCCCGTAAGCCCGGTTCTATCGGAGCTTGTTCTTATCCCGCTAAAGTATTCAAAGGCTTGCGTATGGGCGGTCAGATGGGAAACGAGCGTGTAACTGCACAAAATTTGCAAGTGTTAAAAGTAATTCCGGAACACAATCTGCTTCTTATTAAAGGTTCAGTGCCCGGTTACAAAGGTTCAATCGTAATAATTGAAAAATAATGGAAGTTAGTGTATTAAATATCAAGGGTGAAGATACCGGAAGAAAAGTTCTTCTGAATGATTCTATCTTCAATATCGAGCCTAATGACCATGTGATTTACCTTGACGTAAAGCAATATTTGGCTAACCAACGTCAGGGTACGGCTAAGTCAAAGGAAAGAAGTGAAGTGAGCGGTTCTACCCGTAAGTTGGGTCGCCAAAAAGGTGGTGGTGGTGCCCGTCGCGGTGATATCAACTCTCCCGTATTGGTAGGTGGTGGTCGTGTATTCGGTCCTAAGCCTCGTGATTACGGTTTCAAATTGAATAAGAAGGTTAAGGTTTTGGCTCGTAAGTCGGCTCTGTCTTACAAGGCGAAAGAGAATGCAATTGTGGTGGTTGAGGACTTTACTATGGAAGTTCCGAAGACTAAGCAATTTATAGAAATTATAAATAATCTTAAAGTTGGTGGCAAGAAAGCCTTGTTCGTTTTACCGGGTGCAAATAAAAACGTATATTTGTCAGCTCGTAACATCGAACGTGTTAATGTTATGACTGCGGCTGCGCTGAATACTTATAAGGTATTGAACGCGGACGTTATGGTTGTGACTGAAAACTCGCTTAAAGTTGTCGATGAAATCTTAACCAAATAAGGAATAGAGAACCATTATGGGATATATTATTAAACCGTTGGTCACTGAGAAGATGACCGCAATTACAGAGAAGCAGAATAAATTCGGCTTCATTGTTCGTCCTGAGGCTAATAAATTGGAAATTAGGAAAGAAGTCGAAGCTTTGTACAATGTTACTGTAGTAGCGGTGAATACTTGCAGATATGCAGGTAAATCCAAGAGCCGTTACACCAAGTCTGGTCTTATTCAGGGTCGTACAAATGCTTACAAAAAGGCTATTGTGACTTTGAAGGAAGGCGAAACTATTGATTTTTACAGCAATATTTAAATAAAAGATGGCAGTACGTAAATTTAAGCCCACAACACCGGGGCAGAGACACAAGATTATTGGTACTTTTGAAGAGATTACTGCATCGGTACCAGAAAAGTCTCTTGTATATGGCAAACGTTCAACAGGTGGTCGTAACAATGTCGGTAAGATGACAATGCGCTATTTGGGCGGCGGTCACAAGAGAAAGTTCCGTTTGATTGATTTCAAGAGAGAGAAAGACGGTGTTCCAGCTGTAGTGAAGACGATTGAATACGATCCGAACCGTTCGGCTCGTATTGCTTTGTTGTTTTACGCAGATGGTGAAAAACGTTATATTATTGCTCCTAACGGCTTGCAGGTGGGCAGCACGTTGATGTCTGGAAAGGATGCAGCGCCTGAGATTGGTAATGCACTTCCTTTGGAGTACATCCCTGTCGGTACCGTAATTCACAATATTGAATTGCGTCCCGGTCAAGGTGCTTTGCTCGTTCGCTCTGCCGGTAATTTTGCACAGTTGACCTCTCGTGAGGGACGTTATTGTGTAATCAAGTTGCCTTCAGGCGAGACTCGTCAGATTCTTAGTGCTTGTAAGGCTACTGTCGGTAGCGTAGGTAACTCAGATCATGCGTTGGAAAGTTCTGGTAAAGCCGGGCGTTCTCGTTGGTTGGGTCGTCGTCCTCATAACCGTGGTGTGGTTATGAACCCGCATGACCATCCGATGGGTGGTGGTGAAGGCCGTCAGTCCGGAGGACACCCACGTTCACGCAAGGGATTGTATGCTAAGGGCTTGAAGACAAGAGCTCCGAAAAAGCAGTCCAACAAGTATATTATCGAAAGATGTAATAAGAAGTAACAAGTAAATCTGAGTAAATTATGAGTCGTTCATTAAAAAAAGGTCCATACATCGAAGTAAAGCTCGAAAAGAAAGTTCTCGCAATGAATGAGAGCGGTAAGAAGAGCGTGGTAAAGACTTGGGCCAGAGCTTCAATGATATCTCCTGATTTTGTAGGTCATACAATTGCAGTTCACAACGGAAATAAGTTTATTCCTGTTTACGTTACTGAGAATATGGTTGGACACAAGTTGGGTGAGTTTGCCCCTACGCGTAAGTTCGGTGGCCATGCTGGTAACAAGAAGAAGTAAGCAGGTTGATTATTTGAAATAATAAAGTAATTATATAAATGGGAGCAAGAAAGAAAATTGCGGCTGAAAAAAGAAAAGAAGCCCTTAAAACCCAGTATTTTGCTAAGTTGCAGAATGTGCCTTCCTCTCCGCGCAAGATGAGATATGTGGTGGATATGATTCGCGGCATGGAGGTGAACAGAGCACTTGGTACTTTGAAGTTCTCTTCAAAAGCTGCTTCTGCCGATGTAGAGAAGTTATTGCGCTCTGCTATTGCAAACTGGGAACAAAAGAACGAACGTAAGGCCGAAGACGGTGAATTGTTCGTGACAAAGATTTATGTTGACGGTGGCGCTACGTTAAAGAGAATGAGACCGGCTCCACAAGGTAGAGGTTATAGAATTCGCAAACGTTCAAATCACGTGACTTTGTTCGTAGGCACTAAAACTAATGATTAATTAAAAGTAGTATGGGACAGAAAGTAAATCCGATAAGCAACCGATTAGGTATTATTAGAGGTTGGGATTCTAACTGGTACGGTGGCAAGGACTTTGGTGATTCTTTGTTGGAGGACAGCAAGATTCGTAAGTACTTGAACGCTCGTTTGGCTCAGGCTAGCGTATCTAGAATCGTTATTGAACGTACTCTGAAACTCGTGACGATTACAGTTTGCACTGCACGTCCGGGATTGATCATTGGTAAAGGTGGACAGGAAGTTGATAAGTTGAAGGAAGAATTGAAGAAGATTACAGATAAGGATATCCAAATCAATATCTTCGAGATAAAGAAGCCGGAGCTTGACGCCGTGATTGTGGCTAATAACATCGCCCGTCAGGTAGAAGGTAAGATTGCTTATCGTCGTGCTATCAAAATGGCTATTGCCAATACGATGAGAAGTGGCGCTGAAGGTATCAAAATCTTGATATCAGGCCGTTTGAATGGTGCTGAAATGGCGCGTTCTGAGATGTATAAGGAGGGACGTACTCCGTTGCACACTTTCCGTGCGGATATAGATTATTGCCAGGCTGAAGCCTTGACGAAAGTCGGTTTGTTGGGCATTAAGGTATGGATTTGCCGCGGTGAGGTATATGGCAAACGTGATTTGGCTCCGAATTTTGCTCAGACGAAAGAGAATAGCCGTGGTGGCAACGGTGGCAAGAACTTCCGTAAGAAGAAGAACATTAATCGTTAAATTTGAATTTTAGGAATTATGTTACAACCGAAAAGAACAAAATATAGAAGACCGCAGAAGGGCCGTTGCAAAGGTAATGCTCAGCGCGGTAACCAATTGGCTTTCGGAACGTTCGGTATTAAGTCTCTCGAAACGCATTGGATTACCGGTCGTCAGATAGAGGCTGCCCGTATTGCTGTGACCCGTTACATGCAGCGTGAAGGTCAGATTTGGATTCGTATATTCCCAGATAAGCCTGTAACGAAGAAGCCGGCTGATGTACGTATGGGTAAAGGTAAGGGAGATCCTGTGGGATATGTATTCCCTATTACTCCGGGACGTATTATTTTTGAGGTGGAAGGCGTCTCTTATGA
This sequence comes from Paraprevotella sp., assembly GCF_986071375.1. NCBI lineage: Bacteria > Pseudomonadati > Bacteroidota > Bacteroidia > Bacteroidales > Prevotellaceae > Paraprevotella > Paraprevotella sp. Next base: position 86,537 of record NZ_CFQRNQ010000012.1, read on the forward strand.
GATTGCAAAGGAGGCTTTGCGTCTTGCTGCGCAGAAACTTCCGGTTACAACTAAGTTTATTGTTAGACGTGATTACGATAAAAACGCTTGATTATGAAGATTGCAGAAATTAGAGAATTAGCGACCAATGAATTGGCCGAGCGTATTCAGACGGAAGAGGCGAATTATACTCAGATGCTGTTAAACCATTCTGTCTCTCCGTTGGAGAATCCTGCACAGATTAAGGCTGCACGTCGTAATATTGCCCGTATGAAGACCGTATTGCGTCAGAGAGAACTTAACAAATAATAATGGTCCACACATGGAAGCTAGAAATTTAAGAAAGACAAGAACAGGTGTTGTAATCAGCGACAAAATGGATAAGACCATTGTTGTGGCTGCTAAGTTTAAAGAGAAACACCCGATTTATGGTAAGTTCGTTTCCAAGACGAAAAAATACCATGCTCATGACGAGAAAAATGATTGTCACGTAGGTGATACAGTGTTGATTATGGAGACTCGTCCTTTGAGCAAGACGAAGACTTGGAGAGTTGTAGAAATCGTAGAAAGAGCTAAGTAATTATGATACAAGCAGAATCTAGATTAGTTGTTGCAGATAATAGCGGTGCTCGTGAAGCTCTTTGTATCCGCGTTTTAGGCGGAACGAGAAGACGTTATGCTTCTGTAGGTGATGTGATTGTTGTCTCTGTCAAGAGCGTCATCCCGTCAAGTGATATTAAAAAAGGTGCAGTATCAAAGGCTTTGATTGTACGTACTAAAAAGGAAATCCGTCGTGTTGACGGTTCATACATCCGTTTTGATGATAACGCTTGCGTTCTTTTGAATAACGCCGGTGAATTGAGAGGAAGTCGTATTTTCGGCCCGGTTGCCCGTGAGTTGCGTGCTGCAAACATGAAAGTCGTTTCTTTGGCACCTGAAGTACTTTAATTTTAAGAAATAAAGTAATGAGTAAGTTACATATTAAAAAAGGCGATACAGTTTACGTGAATGCCGGTGAAGACAAGGGCCGGACTGGTAAGGTGTTGAAGGTGTTTGTGGATAAACGCCGTGCCATCGTTGAAGGTCTGAATATGGTTTCTAAGAGCCAGAAGCCGAGCGCAAAGAATCCTCAGGGAGGCATCGTAAAGCAAGAGGCTCCTATTCATATTTCAAACTTGAACGTTGTGGACCCGAAGACTGGCAAACCGACACGTATTGGTAGAAAATTAAATGCTGACGGCAAGTTGGTTCGTTATGCTAAAAAATCAGGAGAGGAGATTAAGTAATGGGAAATACTGCGAGCCTTAAAAAAGAATATGCAGAGCGTATTGCTCCTGCTTTGATGAAACAGTTCAATTATACTTCTACTATGCAGATTCCGGTGCTCAAGAAGATTGTGATCAATCAGGGATTGGGTATGGCTACTGCAGATAAGAAAATCATTGATGTGGCTATTAATGAAATTTCGGCAATCACGGGCCAGAAAGCAGTGGCTACTGTTTCAAAGAAAGACGTTGCAAACTTCAAATTGCGTAAAAAGATGCCTATCGGTGTGATGGTGACATTGCGTCGTGAAAGAATGTATGAGTTCTTGGAGAAGTTGATTCGTGTGGCTTTGCCTCGTATCCGTGACTTCAAAGGTATCGAAACTAAGTTTGACGGTCGTGGAAACTATACTTTGGGTGTTCAGGAACAAATTATCTTCCCGGAAATCAATATCGATTCGATAGATAGAATTCTTGGTATGAACATTACGTTCGTAACTACTGCTAAGACTGATGAAGAAGGTTATGCCTTGCTCAAAGAGTTTGGTCTGCCTTTTAAAAATGCTAAAAACGATTAATACAATATGGCAAAAGAATCAATGAAGGCTCGTGAAGTTAAGAGAGCCAAGATGGTAGCTAAGTATGCCGAGAAGCGTGCCGCTTTGAAGAAAATCGTGAATACAGGAGACCCCGTTGAAGCTTTTGAGGCTGCTCAGAAGTTGCAGCGGATTCCGAAAAATGCAAATCCTATTCGTTTGCACAACCGTTGCAAGCTGACGGGACGTCCGAAAGGTTATATGCGTCAATTCGGAATATCACGTATCCAATTCCGTGAAATGGCTTCAAGTGGTTTGATTCCGGGTGTAAAAAAGTCAAGTTGGTAATTTATTATTTAATATTGTCGGGAGAGTCCCGATTAATTAATTCTTATATAAAATGACTGATCCAATAGCAGATTATTTGACGCGTTTGAGAAATGCCATTCAAGCTAAACACAGAGTGGTTGAGGTTCCTGCGTCGAATTTGAAAAAGGAAATCACCAAGATCCTTTTTGAGAAGGGCTATATCTTGAACTATAAGTTCGTTGAAGATGGTCCTCAAGGTACAATCAAGGTAGCACTGAAGTATGATTCAGTGAACAAGGTCAACGCGATTAAGAAGTTGATCCGTATATCCACACCGGGTATGCGTAAGTATACGGGTTATAAGGATATGCCGAGAGTAATTAACGGATTGGGTATTGCTATCATATCTACATCTAAAGGTGTAATGACTGACAAGGAAGCTTCTGACCTGAAGATAGGTGGTGAGGTGCTTTGTTATGTATATTAATTGGAGGATATAATATGTCTAGAATAGGAAAATTACCGATTAGCATTCCTGCAGGCGTTACAGTATCTGTGAATGATGATAATGTGGTTTCCGTAAAGGGACCGAAAGGAGAGATGAGTCAGGCTGTACATCCTTCAATCAAAGTTGAGATTGTTGATTCTGAGATCGTTTTTACTATTGATGAACAGAATGATTCTGTGGAAATGAAGCAGAAGCAAGCCTTCCACGGTCTATATCGTTCTTTGGTTCATAATATGGTTGTAGGTGTTTCAGAAGGTTATGTGAAGAAGTTGGAACTTGTGGGTGTGGGTTTCCGTGCTAGCAATCAGGGCAACTTGATTGAGTTTGCGTTGGGGTACACGCACAACATCTTCCTTCAGTTGCCGAAAGAAATTAAAGTAGAGACAAAATCTGAGAGAAATCAGAATCCTCTTATCATATTGGAGTCTTGCGACAAGCAATTGTTGGGACAAGTTTGTGCTAAAATTCGTTCTTTCCGTAAGCCTGAACCATATAAAGGAAAAGGTGTTTTGTTCGTTGGCGAGCAGATTCGTAGGAAATCTGGTAAGTCAGCTGGTGCTAAGTAATTTTAAAACAGTAAGATTATGATAACGAAATTAGAAAGACGAATCAAAATCAAATATAGAGTACGCAATAAGATTTCAGGTACTACTGAACGTCCGCGTATGTCAGTGTTTAGAAGTAACAAGCAAATCTATGTTCAGATCATTAACGATACGACCGGAACTACTTTAGTAGCGGCTTCTTCTTTAGGTATGGAAACGATGCCGAAGAAGGAACAAGCTGCAAAAGTAGGGGAGTTGATTGCTAAAAAAGCTTTGGAAGTAGGTATTACTACTGTTGTTTTCGATCGTAACGGTTACTTGTATCACGGTAGAGTGAAAGAAGTTGCAGACGCTGCACGTAACGGTGGACTTAAATTTTAAAGGATTATGGCAATTAATAGAGTAAAGATAAGCAGTGATATCGAATTAAAGGACAGATTGGTTGCTATCAATCGTGTTACCAAGGTAACTAAGGGTGGTAGAACGTTTACCTTCGCTGCCATTGTTGTAGTTGGTAATGGTAATGGTATCATTGGTTGGGGACTTGGTAAGGCTGGAGAAGTAACAGCGGCTATTGCCAAAGGCGTGGAAGCGGCCAAGAAGAACTTGGTGAAAGTTCCCGTTTTGAATGGTACTGTGCCTCACGAACAAGAAGCAAAGTTCGGTGGTGCTGAGGTATTCATCAAGCCAGCATCGACCGGAACGGGTGTGGTTGCAGGCGGTGCCATGCGTGCAGTGTGTGATAGCGTGGGTATAACGGACTGTCTGGCTAAGTCTAAAGGGTCGTCTAATCCTCACAATTTGGTGAAAGCTACTATTTTGGCATTGGCTGAAATGCGTGATGCCAAGATGGTTGCACAGAACCGTGGTGTGAATTTGGATAAAGTATTTAGAGGATAAGGAGGTTTTTATGGCAACTATAAAAGTGAAGCAAATCAAAAGTAGAATTGGTGCTCCGAAAGACCAGAAAAGAACACTTGATACTTTGGGATTGAGAAAAATCAATCAGGTAGTTGAAGTAGAAGATACTCCCTCAACTCGCGGTATGGTTCAGAAATTGCACCATTTGGTAATCGTCGTGGATTAATTATTTACTATTAAACTGATACGAAATGAAATTAAATACTTTAAAACCAGCTTGTGGTTCGGTTAAGACTCGAAAAAGAGTAGGACGTGGTGCCGGTTCCGGTTTAGGCGGTACTTCAACCCGCGGTCACAAGGGTGCGAAGGCTAGATCTGGTTATAAGAAGAAGATCGGTTTCGAAGGTGGTCAGATGCCTTTGCAGCGTCGCTTGCCGAAATTCGGTTTCAAGAACATCAATAGAGTGGAGTATAAGGCTGTAAACCTTGATGCTATCCAAGCTTTGGCTACTGCCAAGAATTTGGAGAGAATCACTTTGGCTGATATCGTAGCTGCCGGTTTGGCTTCTGCCAAGCAGTTGGTTAAGATTTTAGGTAATGGTCAGCTTACTTCTAAAGTTGATGTAGAAGCGAACGCATTCTCTAAGAGTGCAGAAGCAGCTATTAAGGCTGCCGGTGGTAACGCTACAAAACTTTGATTCGATGAAGAAGTTAATAGAAACCTTTAAGAACATATGGATGATTGAGGATCTTAGACAAAGGATCCTCATCACCATTCTGTTTATTGCAATCTATCGTTTGGGGTCGTTTGTGGTCCTGCCGGGAATCGACCCATCTCAACTGACGGCGTTGCGTACGCAGACGGAGGCTGGATTGATGTCTTTGCTGAATATGTTCTCTGGAGGTGCATTTTCTAACGCATCTATTTTTGCGTTGGGAATCATGCCTTATATTTCTGCGTCCATTGTGATACAGTTGTTAGGCATTGCGGTTCCTGCTTTTCAGAAGATGCAGCGTGAAGGTGAGAGCGGCCGGCGTAAGATGAACCAGTACACGCGTTATTTGACCATACTTATTCTGTTAGTGCAAGCTCCTGCATATTTGACAAACCTGAAGATGCAGTCTGCCGGAGCATTGAGTCCTGCTATCAGTTGGACTACTTTCATGATCACTTCGACTATTATTCTGGCAGCTGGTAGTATGTTTATTCTTTGGTTGGGTGAGCGTATTACAGACAAGGGAATCGGCAATGGCGTGTCATTAATCATCATGATTGGTATTATTGCTCGTCTGCCGGAGGCATTTGGTCAGGAATTTGTTGCACGTTTGAATAATTTGAGTGGTGGAGGGCTTTTGATGTTTATCGTAGAGGTTGTGATACTTCTATTTGTTGTTTGCGCTGCAATATTGTTGGTGCAAGGTACAAGAAAGATTCCAGTTCAATATGCTAAACGTGTAGTAGGTGGCCAACAATTCGGTGGTGCCCGTCAGTACATTCCTTTGAAGCTTTTTGCAGCGAATGTGATGCCTATTATCTTTGCCCAGGCTTTGATGTTCATCCCTATTACGCTGATAGGTTTCACGTCTGTCGACCAGGCTACTCCTTTTATGCAAATGATGGTAGACCATACGAGTGTATTGTATAATGTGATTTTTGCTTTGCTAATCATTGCATTTACATATTTCTATACTGCCATCACGTTGAATCCTACGCAGATGGCGGAGGATATGAAGCGTAATAATGGTTTTATTCCTGGTATTAAGCCGGGTAAAGCTACGGCCGAATACATAGACCAGATTATGTCACGTATTACTTTGCCGGGTTCGTTGGCTTTGGCAATCATAGCTTGTATGCCCGCGTTTGCCGGATTGTTGAATGTGAAGGCGGAATTTGCGCAGTTTTTCGGAGGGACCTCCCTGCTTATTTTGGTAGGTGTGGTTTTGGATACTTTGCAGCAGATAGAAAGCCATTTGTTGATGAGGCACTATGATGGCTTGTTGAGTTCGGGTCGAATCCACGGTCGTTCAGGTATGTCTGCTTATTAAGTTTTATCTGATATGATATTTCTTAAGACAGAGGATGAAATAGAGTTGATGCGGGCTGCTAACCTGTTAGTGGCTGACACGTTGACCGAGATTGCCAAGAATATTTGCCCAGGGGTAACAACAAAACAGTTGGATGCCTTGGCCGAAGAGTTCATTAGGGATCATGGAGCGTTGCCTACCTTTAAGGGCTTTCCCAACCCTTATGGAGGTCCGTTTCCGGCATCAATTTGCACATCTGTCAATGATGAGGTGGTGCATGGTATCCCGAATGACAGGCCACTTGAAGAGGGAGACATTGTTTCTGTCGATTGTGGTACTTTGTTGGACGGATATAATGGTGATTCTTGCTATACCTTTTGTGTAGGGGAAGTTTCCGAAGAAGTCAAGAGACTTTTGAAAGTAACGAAAGAATCTCTTTATTTGGGAATTGAGGCAGCTTTGGCCGGAAAGAGAATCGGTGATATCGGTTATGCCGTGCAAAGTCATTGTGAATCCAATGGCTACGGAGTGGTTAGAGAGTTTGTCGGGCATGGTATCGGGAAAGAGATGCATGAAGAACCGGCAGTTCCCAATTACGGCAGAAGAGGTAATGGCGCGTTAATCAAGAATGGTTTGTGCATTGCTATCGAGCCCATGATTACTTTAGGATCTCCCAAAATAGGGATGATGCCAGACCGTTGGACAATCAAAACTTGTGATGGCAAGTGTGCGGCACATTTCGAGCATACGATAGCCATTCATCATGGGAAGGCTGATATTTTATCTTCGTTTGAAGGAATAGAAAGAATAGAAGGAAAATTATATTAAGTATGGCGAAACAGTCAGCAATTGAGCAAGATGGTGTGATTATAGAAGCTCTTTCTAACGCAATGTTTAGAGTAGAGTTGGAGAATGGGCATGAGATTACGGCTCATATTTCCGGGAAAATGAGAATGCATTATATAAAAATCCTGCCCGGTGATAAGGTTCGGGTGGAGATGAGTCCTTATGATCTTTCTAAAGGTCGCATTGTATTTAGATATAAATAAAAAAGCAAAAATATGAAAACAAGAGCATCTTTAAAAAAACGTACTCCGGAGTGCAAGATTGTACGTCGTAAAGGACGTTTGTATGTTATTAACAAAAAAAACCCTAAGTTTAAAATGCGTCAGGGTTAATATTTTATAGCAAAAAGAAATAAAATAAGTATATGGCAATAAGAATTGTAGGTGTAGATTTGCCTCAGAATAAGAGAGGTGAAATTGCTTTGACTTATATTTATGGTATAGGTCGTAGTAGTTCAGCAAAAATCCTTGCAAAGGCTGGTGTCGACAAAGACATTAAGGTAAAAGACTGGACTGACGAGCAGGCTAGTAATATACGTGCCGTGATTGGTGCTGAATACAAAGTAGAAGGTGATCTTCGTGCTGAAATTCAGTTGAACATCAAGCGACTGATGGATATTGGTTGTTATCGTGGTGTTCGCCACCGTTTAGGTTTGCCGGTTCGTGGTCAGAGCACGAAGAACAATGCTCGTACGCGTAAGGGTAAGAAGAAGACAGTTGCAAACAAGAAAAAAGCTACTAAATAATAATTAGATATGGCAAAAAAAACAGTCGCAGCTAAGAAAAGAAATGTGAAAGTTGATGCTATGGGACAGTTGCACGTCCATAGCTCATTCAACAATATCATTGTGTCTTTAGCAAACAGCGAGGGGCAGGTGATTTCATGGTCCTCTGCCGGTAAGATGGGATTCCGCGGTTCGAAGAAGAACACTCCCTATGCAGCTCAGATGGCTGCCCAGGATTGTGCGAAAGTTGCATTCGATCTTGGCTTGAGAAAGGTAAAGGCTTATGTGAAGGGGCCAGGTAACGGACGTGAGTCTGCTATTCGTACCATACATGGCGCAGGCATTGAAGTGACGGAGATTATTGATGTTACTCCATTGCCACACAACGGTTGTCGTCCTCCTAAGAGAAGAAGAGTTTAATAAGAGATAACCCATAATAACAGTAGGGATTCCAATGATTTTCAAGGGCTTCATTTCCTTTCTGTAGTCGCGGCTGCAATGACTTGGGATTCCTACAAGAACCTTTAAAAATTAGAAATTAAAATGGCTAGATATACTGGACCAAAATCAAGAATTGCTCGTCGTTTCGGTGAAGCTATATTCGGACCGGACAAGGTGTTGTCAAAAAGAAACTTCCCTCCCGGTCAACATGGAAACAACAGAAGAAAGAAGACTTCTGAGTATGGTGTCATGTTAGCTGAAAAGCAGAAGGCTAAATATACTTACGGTGTTTTGGAGAAACAGTTCCGTAATATGTTTGAGAAGGCTGCCCGTACGAGCGGTATTACCGGTGAGATTCTTTTGCAGAATTTAGAGTGTCGTTTGGACAATGTCGTTTATCGTTTGGGGATAGCTCCTACCCGTGCGGCTGCCCGTCAGTTGGTGGGACATAAGCACATCATCGTCGACGGTGAAGTTGTGAATATCCCTTCATACGCTGTTAAGCCTGGTCAGATTATTGGTGTTCGCGAGAAATCTAAGTCTTTGGAAGTTATTGCCAACGCTTTGGCTGGTTTCAACCACAGCAAATATCCTTGGATAGAGTGGGATGAGAATACTAAGTCCGGCAAGTTACTCCACAAACCGGAACGTGCAGACATTCCAGAGAACATTAAGGAGCAGTTGATCGTTGAGTTGTACTCTAAATAATAATTAAGATAATGGCGATATTAGCATTTCAAAAACCTGATAAAGTATTAATGTTGGAGGCGGATGACAAATACGGCAAGTTCGAATTTCGTCCGTTGGAACCCGGTTTCGGTATTACTGTTGGTAATGCTTTGCGCCGTATTCTTCTTTCATCCCTTGAGGGATATGCTATCAATACCATGCGTATTGCGGGGGTAGAGCACGAGTTTGCTTCAGTTCCCGGAGTAAAAGAAGATGTTACCAACATTATCTTGAACCTCAAGCAAATACGGTTCAAGAAGATAGTAGAAGAATTCGAGAATGAGAAAGTGAGTATCACGGTAGAGAATACGACAGAATTCAAAGCCGGAGATATTAACAAGTATCTGACTGGATTTGAAGTGTTAAACCCTGAATTAGTTATTTGCCATTTAGATGCCAAAGCAACGATGCAGATTGAGTTGTCCATTAACAAAGGTCGGGGATACGTTCCTGCTGATGAGAACCGTATCTTCTGTACTGATGTGAATGTGATTCCAATCGATTCAATTTACACTCCGATTAGAAATGTTAAGTACGCTGTTGAAAACTATCGTGTAGAGCAGAAGACTGACTACGAGAAACTCGTTCTTGAAATTTCTACTGATGGTTCCATTCACCCGAAGGACGCCCTGAAAGAGGCTGCAAAAATCCTGATTTACCACTTCATGTTGTTCTCTGACGAGAAGATTACATTGGAGAATTCCGATGGTGAGGGCAATGAAGAGTTCGATGAAGAGGTGTTGCACATGCGTCAACTTCTGAAGACTAAGTTGGTAGACATGGATCTCTCTGTCCGTGCCTTGAACTGTCTGAAAGCCGCAGATGTGGAAACGTTGGGCGACTTGGTACAGTTTAACAAGACCGACTTGTTGAAGTTCAGAAACTTCGGTAAGAAATCGCTCACTGAGCTTGATGATTTGCTAGAGAGTCTGAATCTGTCGTTTGGAACTGATATTTCTAAGTATAAATTAGATAAAGATTAATAAACAATGAGACATAATAAAAAATTCAATCATTTGAGTCGTACTGCATCCCACAGACAAGCGATGTTAGCCAATATGGCCATCTCTCTGATCATGCACAAAAGAATCACTACGACTCTTGCAAAGGCCAAGGCTTTGAAGAAATACGTGGAGCCGTTGATTACAAAGTCTAAGGACGATACTACTAATTCTCGTCGTGTCGTTTTCAGCTATTTGCAGAACAAGTATGCCGTAACAGAGTTGTTCAAGGAAATCTCTGTGAAGGTGGCTGACCGTCCGGGTGGTTATACCCGTATCATCAAGACCGGTTTCCGTCAGGGTGACAACGCAGCGATGTGTTTCATCGAATTGGTGGACTATGATGAGAACATGGCTAAGCAAGCTACGAAGAAGACTCGTACGCGTCGTTCCAAGAAGTCTGCAGTCAAGGCTGAAGAGGCTCCTGCAGCCGAAGCACCGGCAGCAGAAACTGCGACAGAAACACCTGCAAGCGCCGAATAATTTAATTTGCTATAAGAGAAAAAGCCGTCCGGAACTTCGGGCGGCTTTTTTCATGCCTGCTCTTTTAATCTGTACGTGAGGGATATTTTGTCCTCCGGTTTTCTTGCAGATAGGAAGGGACGTAAGAGGAAATATGTTGTTGTAAAGAATTTATATTTCTTTATATTTTTGTTTATCAGCTTCTTACGTATCTGAAATCATTTACCTGAGAACGGAAAATCATTCTCAGGCGAACGAAAAATCAATTGCCTGAGAACGATTTTTCATTTGCCTGAGAGTCGTTTAAGATATAACTTTTTCTTTTGAGATTTTGTGCTATTAGCTTAAAATATGTACCTTTACGGCACTAAACATTATACCTAATAATATGAAAAGAAACTTATTCATGTGTTTGTGTCTTGCGTCGAGTCTGCACGGTTGGGCACAAGTGGATATATCCGCTTACTTCTTGGAAAACCACGGTTTTGATACGAATTTCAATTACGATGCCCGGCAAACGGGCAATGTTTCCGGGGATGTCATAAACGAAGTTTACGGTTGGACGAACGAAACCACGGCCACTTATACCGTGGCCGGTACGTTTGCTTATAATCCGGAGGTGACGTTCAACAACAGTTTCGCGCTGCCGGCTTCAGGCTACGAAGGCTCGGAAGGCGGTGCGCTTGGATTGACGACGGGTTGGGGCATGCGGCTTGTGTATTCCCAAAGTGTGACCCTTCCTAAAGGAACTTACCGTTTGTCTTCGGCTTATTATAACGTGGGTACGTCCGGTGCTGGAAACAGCCTGTTGGCCTGGCTGCCGGATAACGGAACCGCTACGGTTTCCGACGTGAAAAATTTCCCCGTGCAGTCGTGGAAAACGGACGAGCTCATTTTTACGCTTACGGCACAAACCACCGGAAAGATACGCATCGGTTTTGCGGCCAACGAGGGGGTAGGGTCGGCCAACCATGCCAAGATTTTGGTGGATTACGTGAATTTGCTCTGCGATGAGATGGATAAGGGCGGCTTGGAAACAGCCCTTTCGGCGGCGCGGGCGGCTTACGGTGACGGCTCGGGTGTGTATGCCGAAGAATTGAAAGCTGCGATAGACGAAGCGCAGACGGTTTATGAAGACGAGCATGCCGCAGTTACGGATATCTTGGCCTCGACACAACGGTTGACGGAGGCCACGCAGACTTACCAATATAAAAACGCATCGCCGGAACATCCGCTGACCATGACTTCGCGCATCATGAATCCCAATTTTGAGGACGGTACGACCGGTTGGGAAAACGATGGGATGCTCGCGCAGACCAACACGAGTTTTCCGGGCAAATCCGGTACTACTTATTTGGAGCGTTGGGTGAACATCGGGTCCAAAGTGCCGGATGTGGGTATCCGGCAGACGTTGGAAGGCATCCCCGATGGGAAGTACTGCCTGCGTGCTGCCGTGGGCAATATCCAGCAGAAAGGCACGAACAGCACGGTGAATGCCGGAGAGAAGCAGACGGGCGTTACCTTGTATGCCGGGATTTATGATATGCCAGTGGATACGATGAAGGCTCACAAAGACCTCTACTTTACGGTGGTGGACGGGCAAGTTACCATCGGGTTTAAAGCCGAAAACGCTACGGGCAACTGGATTTGTCTCGACAACGTCCGCCTGTATTATCTCGGCGGGAACACCCCGGAAGATTATGCGGCTTATTTGTCGCGTTATGCCGATGATGTCCGTAAGGAATTGCAGGCGAAACATATCCAGTCTGCGGTCCGCCAGGCGGTGGAAGCAGCCATAGAAGCAGCCGAAAAAGCCTCGGCGGCGGAGAATCCGGATGAAAAAGCCATGGCGGAAGCGAAAGTCGCCTTGGACGAAGCCGTGACGGCTATCGAGGCCTCGGCGGCCGTCTATGATGTTTTGGCCGACGCGCTCCGCTATGCCGGACAAGTGAAGGACTGGTATGAAGAAGACGAGGAAAAGCGGGGAAAGATGGAGACGGCCATCCAAGCCGCACAGGAGGTTTGGGAGAATACGGAACAGACCGAGGAGCAAATCCGATCGGCCGCACAGGCTTTGCAGGATGTCACGCAGACGGTAGACAAGAAAGTCTATACGGCCCAGTGGTTGATGGGAGATGTCAACGACCCGGACAATGCTTATTATATCGGGCGTACGCGTCAGTCGAAGAATTGGATCCTGTTCTGGGAAAAAGGATACGGTGAGAATCCTTCCGTGTTCACATGCGGCAACCATACGATAGACATAGACGAGGTGCTGAGGAATGCCGAAATCGCCTTCGATTTCTACACGGATTCGCTGAAGTTCATCCGCCGGGGCAGGTCGAAGACCGACACCTATAAGATGGTCATCCGCTTGCGTTATGAACCTGAAGGCTGGGAAGCTTCCGGTTCGGGCGTGGACGACCTGATCGGTTTGCTCACCCTCACGCCTTGGGCCGCCCCGTCGCGCAACTGGCAGACGCTTTACCACGAGATAGGGCACTGTTTCCAATACCAAGTGCATTGCGACAACGGCAACCAGAACGGTTGGATGTATGCCCCGGGCAACGGCAACGGGTGTGCTTTTTGGGAGCAGTGCGCGCAATGGCAGGCCTATAAAATCATGCCGGCCGACCAGTTCAACAACGAATGGTTCGACGGCTACCTGCAAAACGTGCACAAGCATATCCTGCACGAATCGCCGCGTTACAACAACTATTTCATACAGGATTACTGGTGTTACAAGCACGGGATGGACTTCATGGGGCGGCTTTGGAACCAGAGCCGGAACCCGGAGGATGCCGTCGAGGCTTATATGCGCCTCACGGGCATCACGGACAGCGAGTTCAATGACGAAATGTACGATTGTGCAGCCCGTTTCGCCACTTGGGACATTCCGGCCTTGGAAGAGTACGGGGCCGCGAAAGTGGACAGCCGTCCCTTGCCCGCCATGCTCAAGGTGTCCGGCAATTATTGGCGCATCAGCCCCGCTGCGGCTCCTGAGAACACGGGGCATAACATCATCCGGCTGAATTTGCCCAAAAGGGTCGGTACGAGGGTTTCCGCTTGTTTCGAGGGGTTGAACCGTCAGGAGGGCTATCGCGTGAAGAATGCGACCTACGCGGAGTGGCGTTACGGTTTTGTAGCGTTGCTTAAAGATGGCAGCCGGGTGTATGGCGACATGGGAAAGTCTGTGTACCGTAACCCGAAGGACACGATATTCTTCGATTGTCCGGTGGACTGCAAACGGCTTTACTTTGTGGTGAGCGGAGGCCCGAAGAAATATTGGCGGCAAGTGTGGGACGACAACGACGCGAACGACGAACAGTGGCCCTATCAGGTAAAATTCGGCAATACGAACCGTTACGGGTCGGCCAACCTTCCGGACGAGACGGGGATAGGCGAAGTGGCGATGGACGTGTCCGCACCTGTCGTGTCGGTGTCCGGACGCACGTTGCGCGTGGAGCCGTCGCCCGTGGCGGCAGAGGTGCGTGTCGCTGCGCTCTCCGGTGCCTGCGTGGCGGACTTCCCGTGTGGGGCGTCGGCGGTAGAGACTCCCTTGTCTCCCGGTTTCTATATCGTCCAAGTGTTGTCGGCCGACGGGCGCAACTTGGTGACGAAGAAAGTCGTGGTAAGATAAAGGCGTAAAAAGGAAATACTTAAACGATGAATACCGAAATGAAAACAACACACGAGACAACGTTATGGGCATGGCTGCTTTTGGCCGTGCTGTGCTGCGCTTCCCCGGAGGCGGTTGCGCGGAGGGTGCGGACGTTCTCTCGTCCGGCTTGGGTGGGCAGTACCACTTCCACTATCCGTATTACGAAGGTAGAGTTTGCCGACACCGCTACGATTATCAGTTTCCACGAGCGGTACAAGCCGGGTTGGTGGATTCGAATGTCCAAGGATTCCTGGCTTCTGGGCGATGACAACCGGAAGTATAAAGCCTTGTGGGGCGAGGGCATTGTGTTGGGGGAACATTATGTGACTCCTCCAAGCGGTGAAGGCGAATTCAAGGTGTTGTTTGAGCCTATGCCCCGGAAAACCCGTTTCTTTGATTTTATCGAAGGGAATATGCAAGGAGCGTTTAATATCTACGGCGTGCACGAAGAGGGGAAGGCTCCGCAGGTGCCCGAGGAACGGGAGTCGTTCGTGATGACACCCGAGTTGGAGCGGCTGTTTTTCACGGCAGACACAGCTTGTGTCCGTGGCCGCATCGAGGGATATTCGCGCAGCCAAGGCTATTCCACCATGCTGTATAACCGTTGTGAGCCGACCACTGGCGAGCGCGTCCCCCTCGTGGTGGATGTCCGTGAGGACGGCACGTTCGAGTTTCGTTTCTGGGCTTGGTATCCCGTGGAGGGGGCACTGTTGATAGAAGGCAAGGATTTCCGCAAGTGGTTGAATTTCTATGCTGTGCCGGGACAGACCTCGGAGATGGTCATGCGGGCGGATGGTTCGGTGTCTTGCGCTTCTGCGCCTTCCGGCCCGTTTGGGCGGAAGCGTTCTTTGGAGCACGGAGTTTCGGAGCTTTGCGCTTACCCGTATGACGAGTTTTCCGCTGTTTCGGATTCGCTCGGTTTTAAAGATTTCACGGAAAACGCCATGAGACGGATGCGCGAGCGGTTACGGGCGGTGGACTACGTGGTTTGGCGTTTCGGTTATACGCCGTGGGAACGTCACTTGGCGGAGTGTCAGACGCGGTTGGCGCATGGTATGGCAGTGTTCGATTACGAGATGAACCAAAGTTTTGCCATCGACTATGAAAAAATGAAGTGGGAAGAAATACGGGCGAAAATGGCACCGTACCGTGATCCGGCCAACTACCGTTTCCTGCGCGAGATGCCTTGCGATGATGTATCCGCTTTGGTGCTTCGCGACTTGGATATATTCCTTAACCGTTATGAGTTTTCTTCGGTCATGCGCAGCCCTGCTGTATTGGTTGGTTCCATGGAACCGGACAGCGTGGCCAAAGAGGATGCAGCCATGATGGCCGTGGACACTGCGATATTGGGGGCGGACGAGCCTTCGCTGCTCGGACGTTTGGTGGTGCTGCGTGCCTTGTCTTCCGATTTAGGACGCAATTATAGTGAAGCACCGTCCATGTACGACAGCATTTACCAAAACCGCTTGGCGTATATGGTCCGTGAGGTGTTGCGTGTCCAGGCCGGGCGGTTGCTCGAACAGGCACGCCGCCGCAACACGCTTGCTTACGCCCTGCCCGATACGGAAGGCGGAAGACTGTTGCGCCGCCTCACGGAGAAGTACCGGGGCAAATATGTCCTGATAGACTTTTGGGGAATGTTTTGTGGGCCTTGCCGTTCGGGCATCGAGCGTTCCAAGCCGATGCGCGAGGCCTTGTGCAACCATCCCGATGTGGATTTCCTGTTTATCAGTACCGAAGGGGAAGGCCCGGAAGAGAACTACCGGAACTATGTGGACGAACACTTGTCCGGAGAAGACGTGGTGCAGGTGAGCCGCGACGACTTCAACCGTCTGATGGAGCTGTTCAATTTCTTGGGGATTCCGCATTACGAGACGCTCGACCGCATGGGGAATGTGGTGCGGAGTGGTTTGCGCTATGCGCCGGAAGAGCAGTTCCGTTTGCATTTGGAGGACTTGAAACGACAGTTGGAACCTTGATGTAACACCTTTTGAACCATGAAGCCTATGAAACGGTATGTAATATTTTTCATCTTGTTCAATAGCTTTGTCTTGCACGGCATGGCTCAGTGGGATTCTTGCCGGACGGCTGAATTGCACAAAGCCTATAACCGGCTGAAGTCTGACACCACACAAAAGGCACAGGAGGACTTCTTTTGGGCTTTTCCAAGAAATTGGAATGAATATCTCATCATGGATTATGAAGTGGGCAACCGTAATGAAGAAAACATCTACGACTATGTAGAAGCATTTGGGGGACTTACTGCCATTAACGACACCACATATTGCGCCAAACTCATTTCTGTTGTCCGGGGAGCTTACTATGATGCCGATGGCCCCAATTACTTGCGCAGTCTATTACATGGGGTGATGGGTGATTCTTCTCATGAAAGTGGGTATTACACTCCCCATGGAAAGGAAAACATGCCTTTCATCATGCTTTGGCTATTGTCTCGTGAGTTGAAAGGGGACATCATGCGGTTCTGGCAGTTTTATTGGTCGAAGTTATATTTTGAAGAAGACGGGGGAGCGGGTAATGACTACAGCTTTAATGACGACTTCTACCGTTTGCGGGGCATAGTGGAAAAGGAATACCCCGACATGGTGGAACCCATGACCATTGCCTACCGCTACTTCCATCATGGGGTCATGTTTCTATCAAGCTATAATGATTGGTGGCTTGAACGGCATGTGCTTTATTGAATAGGGATTGCCGTTATTTCCATACGGAAACGTGGACTTGGGATAAGAAAACTTTAATAAATGAAAAACGATGAGACATTATTTGAATTATCTATTGTCGGCGATTGTCCTCTTGTGCGGCGGAGGGCTGTTGAGGGCGCAGGAAGCGCAAGTTTGCGATGTGAAGAACCCCATAGTGGGCGACCGTAACATGGAGACGGTGGAAATCAGCCGCGTGGAGTGCACACCGGAAACTACGACCTTGTATATGGAGGCTTATAACCGCAAGGGGTATTGGATTCAGTTGGATTCCGTCCTGCATTTGCGCGGTGCTGTGACGGGGCTAGACTATCCCTTGCGGCGTTGCGAGGGGGTGGCGTTGGGGCAGCACGTGTATATGCCCGATTCCGGTAATGTGAGTTTCCGTCTGGTCTTTCCACCGTTGGATGGCCGTGATACTTCGTTCGACTTCATAGAAGGAGGAAAAGGCGGTGGATTCATCAAAGGCGTGAACTTGAAGGAGGAACGTGAAGGCAAGCTGCATTGCCGCTTGACAGGGATGGTGGAGAAGCCGACGGAGGCGAGCCGCCTCGTGTTGCACCGCTACGGGTTGGATGCCAGGGTAAAGCCTTTTATTTCTATTCCGGTGCATAACGGGAAGTTTGAATATGATTTGTACACAGACCATGCGGAGGCTTGGGAACTTTATCTGTGGCACGACTGGTTGAATGGAGGTTACTATCCTGCAAAGTTCTTGGGGGAGAATGCCACCCTGCATATTACTTTTCCAGAGCAGGGAAGGCCGAAAGTGGAGACCGACGGGACGGAGAACCGGATCATGTTGTATGTGGAGCATCAGGTCGATAGCATATTCAGTCCCAAGTATGCACTGTACAATGCCCGAGTGGATACCCTTTACAGTGAGGATGATTGTTATACTCCGGCAGGCAAGGACTTGTATGGACGCCTGAGGGCAGCAGAGACGCAGGAAGAGGCAAATAAGATTTATAAGCAACTGGACAGTCTGGAAAAGTCCCGCAGGCTTTATTCGCCCCGGATGATGGCTTTGGAGGACTACCTTGCCGTCTGCCGTGCAGAAGAGAAGTCGTGGCGGCTTCGCGAGGCGGCACGCAAGCCCTCGGTGTCCGGCCTGTCCTTCTTGCGTTCCGAGTTGGACTATTTCGAACATCCGGACAGCCTGAAACAAGTGTTGTGGGCGGTTTATGATTCTGTCTATGCCGGTTATTTGCCGGGACATCCTTACCATGCCGTCGTGAACGCTTTGCGCCAATGCCGGACATTGGCCGTGGGGAAGCCTTATCCCGATTATGAGATTACGGGGAATGACGGCCGCTCCTTGCGTATGTCCGGCCTGATACGTGGCAAGATAGCCTTTGTGGACTTGTGGGCTTCGTGGTGCGGGCCGTGCCGCGCGAATTCCAAATCCATGATACCCGTTTATGAGGAGTTCAAGGACAAGGGCTTCACGGTGGTGGGCATAGCTCGTGAGAAGCACCGGAGCGACATGGAACAGGCGGTGCGGAAAGACGGCTACCCATGGACCTGTTATGCCGAGGTGGAGGATGCCAATAATATATGGTCTTTACACGGTATAGGAAACTCCGGCGGAGGTACTTTCCTTGTCGATAGTGACGGAACCCTGTTGGCTGTCGGGGCTTCGGTCGACGAGGTGCGCGAAATCTTGCGGAAGAAGTTGGGTGGTAAATCAGGGCATTGAGGAACCGTGTCCTTCAAAAAACAGCCTCCCCGGAAACGTATTGGTCTGCATTTTCCGGGGAAGGTTGTTTTTGTAGGGATAACCTTTAAGCTTTGGCTTTCACCACAGCCAACGTCTACCGCCACTTATTTCGATGCATCCAATGCCTGTTGGATGTCTTCGATGATGTCTTCTACATTTTCGATGCCGACCGACAGGCGGATGAGGTCGGGTGCCACTCCGGCTTCGCGCAACTGTTCGTCGGAGAGTTGGCGGTGCGTATGGCTGGCCGGATGCAGCACGCAGGTGCGGGCATCGGCCACATGCGTCACGATGCAAATCATCTTCAGGCTGTCCATGAACCGTATGGCATCCTCTTTCGTGCCTTTCAGACCGAATGCGATGACACCGCATGACCCGTTCGGCAGATACTTTTGCCCTAATTCATAATATTTGTTGCTTTTCAGTCCGCAGTAGTTCACCCAAGCCACTCGTTCGTTTTTCTCGAGGTATTCGGCCACGGCCTGCGCGTTGCGGCAATGCTGCGGCATGCGCAGGTGCAGGGTTTCCAGTCCGAGGTTGAGCAAGAATGCGTTTTGGGGGCTTTGGATGGAACCTAAGTCACGCATGAGTTGCGCCGTGGCTTTGGTGATGTAAGCCATCTTGCCGAAAGCCTTGGCATAAGTCAGCCCATGGTAACTTTCGTCCGGTTGGCAAAGTCCCGGGAACTTGTCGGCATGGGCGTTCCAGTCGAAGTTCCCGCTGTCCACGATGGCACCGCCCACCGATGTGGCGTGCCCGTCCATATATTTGGTGGTGGAATGGGTCACGATGTCTGCCCCCCATTCAAACGGGCGGCAGTTGATTGGTGTGGCAAAGGTGTTGTCCACAATCAAAGGCACGCCGTGCTTATGGGCCATGCGGGCAAAGCGTTCTATGTCGAACACGTGGCCGCCCGGGTTGGAGATGGTTTCGCCGAAGAAACATTTGGTGTTCGGGCGGAAGGCGGCTTCAATGCGTTCATCGTCCCATTCCGGGTCAACGAATGTGCATTCAATGCCTAATTTCTTCATCGTTACCCCGAAGAGGTTGTAGGTTCCGCCGTAGATGGTGTTGGAGGTGACGAAATGGTCGCCTGCCTGACAGATGTTGAATACGGCATAGAAGTTGGCCGCTTGTCCAGAAGACGTCAGCATGGCACCTACGCCTCCTTCTAGTTCGGCAATCTTGGCAGCCACGGCATCATTTGTGGGGTTTTGCAATCGGGTATAGAAATATCCCGTGTCTTCCAAGTCGAACAAACGAGCCATCTGTTCGCTGTTGTCATATTTAAAAGTAGTACTTTGATAAATAGGTAAAACGCGTGGTTCGCCTTTCTTTGGCGTCCATCCGGCCTGTACGCAAACAGACTCTTTTCTGAGTTTCTTTTCCATTTTGTGTCTACAAATTGAATTCTATTTCTTGTCGATTTTAAGTTTCTTGATTTTTGTCGGTTGGGGCTTTTTTTCTTCTAACATTTCCTGCTGCCATGCCGGTACAGGGTAGGTCACTATATCCTGGTATTCCAAGTGCAGTTCCGGAATTTCTTCGGCATCTTCCGGTCTGAACGGGATGCGGTTGGGGTGTATCCGCGTGATTTCCACTTGGCAAAATCCTTTCCGGATGAATCCTAACTCGCGTGCTGCCGCCTTGGAAAGGTCGATGACATAACGTTTCGAGAAAGGGCCGCGGTCGGTTACTCTCACCACCACTTCTTTCCCATTTAGGGGGTTACGTACTTTCAGCAGGGTACCGAAAGGGTACTTCTTGTGTGCGCAGGTCATGCTGTCGCGGTGGTATCTTTCGCCGTTGCTCATTTTTCTTCCATGTAGCTTGTCGGAATAATAACTGGCTTTTCCGGTCAGTTGCTTTTGAGCCGGAACAGTTGTTATTCCACATACTAAGCAAAAACAGCACGCAAAGAATTTTTTTAATGCCATACGCTTCCTTGTTTTCGTGAATCAGCCCTTTTTCCCGATAAGTTGGCTGACTGAAAATTTCTGCAAAATAAGGCTTTTTGTCCATTTCTCCAAACAAATCTTTGTTTTATTGTGTTTTATGAACGGTTTTTTGCGATTGATAGATGGCGTGGAATGTTAATGTACTAGACGATAAGGGTTAAAAGAATTAAAAACAAAGATTCCATTGTGCTTCTTGGTGGTGTATGTTCGTAAGCCGTATAAAAACAAATGAAAAAGTGATATTAACCTAAGTTTAATTCATTAAAAATGTAGAAATGAACAAAAATTTGCTTTTCACAGCGGCACTGATGAGTGCTATGGCTGGTACCGCGCAGATGACATGGGCTGATGTGCGGAATGTCAACAGAGTTGAGAATTCTTGGGCTATGCCTATGGATGAAAATGCTGAACTGCCCGTCCCTTTGGCCTTTTATGATTTTCAGTCGGAAACGGCAGAGGGGTATGAACTGAAAAGCTTTGGCAACGGGACAAAGCCAGAATTTTCAATGGTCAGCGAAACGGAACAATGTTTGGACTTTATGGCTTCAGATAATCGAAATATGGGGTATGTGCAAATCGCAAATCCTTTTAAAGACAAGACACTTGACAACGGCGCCACAATCTCTTTGTGGGTGTATCGTACCGGAACTGCAGACAATTCCGTTTGGGGATTTGGATTGGGAACAGACGGTTATGAGGATCAAAATACGAGTGGAATGTTAGGCTTCCAGGCCAATACTTATATGGTGTACAACATGGCTAAGATTGATGGTTCGTGGATTGACTTTAATGGTGGTCCTGGTGGATCTTCGTCCAATGCCATTCCTGTGGGTCGGTTTGCCATGATTGCAATGGTGTTTACAAAGGATGGCTGCACGTTCTATGTGGATGGGAAGAAAGTGGAATATGGTCCTTCTAATTCGAGTGCTGACGTTTCTACTTTATATCCGGGCATATTGGAGAACATTTCCAACCATTTCACTCATTTCTATGTGGGAAAAGGTACGTTTACGGGAACGTTCGAGGGCAAGGCTGATAAGCTTGGGCTGTATGACAAGGCGTTGACGGCAGAAGAAGTTGAAAACATCTATGATAGCCAAAAAGCTAGTTTGGTATCTGAAATAGAAGATTTGACTTCAAAAATGGTAAATCCGGATTTCAGCGATACTGACGATGCGTTGAAAGGATGGGAGAGGAATGCTGAACCGAATCGTATAGATAAGGGAATGCCATATTGGGAAGCTAATGGTTCTGCAGTGGATTTTTGGCAAGAAGTAGAATTGCCTAATGGGGTGTATAATGTTTCCGTTCAAGGACAAGCCGGAATTGGTGGCCGTGTGAATTTCTATGTCGACGGTGCAACAGGAAGAAAAGAGGTTGGATTGCGTGAGGTCATGGGATGGACAGACAATGGAAATGCAAAGTACGAGGACGTTGCTAGAATTTGGGATGAGGACAAAGAGATTGGGCGTACTTATATTAACAATGTTTTGGTTCTTGATGGAAAATTAAAAGTCGGAGTGAATCTTTTTTCTCCTTATAAAAATTGCTATTTGTTCTTTGATAATTTCCGGTTGGAAAAAACCGGAAGCGGAATGATTGAAGTGAAAGAGTTGTACGATGATATGAAAGAAAAAGCTCAGGCTATGGATGTGTCCGGTTTGCCAGAAACATTTAAAGAACGTATGGCGGAGGCTTTGGCGAAAGAGCCGGAACAGACTGTGGACGGTTGGGCAAAAGCATATCTGGCTTTGAAGCAGGTTTATGAGGTATGCCATTGTTATATGACGGATTGCCCTATTGCTGCATTGGTTGAGACTTGTAAGGAGTATGAACAGAACTCAGAGGCTTCGGATGAAATCAAGAGTGTATTTGCAACCGCTATTACGGACGCAGGGAAAGCATCGTGCGATAAGGAGGAGGATTTGAGAAAGGCTTATAATGCTTTGGAGAATGCTCGTAGGGCTTTTGTACAATCGGCTATCCCTATGGGTGAACAACAGTTCGACATGACGTTTATGTTGAAGAATCCGGATGTTTCAGGTTTCGGAAGTTGGAGCGCAGTAGAAGGATGGAACGGTGATAATATGAATGTTGCAGGTTGGGGAGTTCGTGCACAACATAATGCAGCTCAAGCCGGTGAAACGAGTGGGGATGCTTTCTTTGAATGTTATGCCGATGGCGTATTACCGGATGGCTTATGGGCTATATATCAAACGGTAAACTTGTCTTCAGGATTTTATACCATGCGTCTGGCTACCTTTGCGGGGCCGGTGAATAATGTGCCGGGTACGGGTGAAGCCAAGGTGGCTTTATATGC
Source organism: Paraprevotella sp. (assembly GCF_986071375.1). NCBI lineage: Bacteria > Pseudomonadati > Bacteroidota > Bacteroidia > Bacteroidales > Prevotellaceae > Paraprevotella > Paraprevotella sp. Next base: position 109,150 of record NZ_CFQRNQ010000012.1, read on the forward strand.
TGGGGAGAAACGAGGAGATGAGGTGAAGTCTACAGCATTGGCTTATCGTGAGGTCTCTTTCTGTCAGAGTACGGAAGGGGAAATGCGTTTGGGCGTGAAGACGGAAGAGGGCAATCTGGCCAACTGGATAGGCTGTAACGACATGAAACTCTATAAAGTGGCTCCCAAGGCCGAGGCTTTGGCTTTGGATGAATCCAAGGCTTATGACGTGAAAGCTGACATGTATGCTGATGTGACCCTTCAGCGCAAGTTGGTGGCCGGAAAGTGGAACACTTTCTGTGTGCCTTTTGCCCTGACTGCCGAACAGATTGAGGCCAATAAACTGGGTGAGGTAAGGCGGTTAAGTGGAATGCAAGCGTCGGGAAAGGACATTACGTTGGATTTCGGCAAGGTGGATGCCGTGGAAGCCGGTGTGCCTTATTTGGTGAAACCGGCAGGAACTGTGACGGAAATCAAGGCAGACGGGGTGATGGTCAGTGCAAAACAGCCGGAAGTTTTCCCGATGAATTTGGTTTCGATGACCGGAAACTACGGTGCCACCACAGTACCGCAAGGGGCATACTTTATCAATGATGATATGTTCTATTTGGCCGACCAAGCAGACAAGGTAAGCCTAAAAGGCTTCCGCGCCTATATCAATGTGGATTCGGAATCTCCGGTTGCCGGTGTCAACCGCTTGCTCATCGAAATAGACGGATCGGTGACTCGTGTCGGTGAAGTGTTGGGCAACACGGCGGAAGATGGCGGAAAGATAGTTGATGTGTTTACTCTGAGTGGTGTGAAGGTGAAGGTCGGTGTGAAGAAGGCTGAAGCCCTCCGTGGCTTGGAACGCGGCATCTACATCGTGGACGGAAAGAAAGTAATCAAATAAAAGGTACGAACTTATAAAAACAATAAACAATGGAAAAGAAAATGTATGTGTCTCCCCGTGTGGAGATGGTAAAGATGGAAGTCTCGGATATGATGGCTTGCAGTGTGAATGCGGGTGGTGACGTGAATATCGGTTATGGCGGTAACGCCTCTGAACATGATATCATCGAGGCGTATTCGAATAAAAACGGAGGATGGGATATTTGGTAAGTCCTTTATGAAATAGAGGGGATGCTGTATCCTTTTTGGGGAAAGGGCGGCATTCTTTTTGCAAGAAAATATATGGATAGAAAAGTTTTATTGTCATGAAACGAAGATTATTATTGTGTTTATTTAGTGTAGCTCTCGTGGCAGGCACGTTATATGCCCAAGAGGCAGCTTTCCGCCACCCTGGCCTGCTACACTCGGAGGATGACTTTGAGGCCGTGCGTGCTCGCTTGGCCTCAGGAGATGAGCATGCTTTGGAGGCTTTGGAAGCCTTGCGTACGGCTCCTCCCGTAAATGGAGACCACGGACATAACTGGGGCGTGAACGAGTATATTTCACGTGGAATATCCGGTCAGGAGAATTATATGAATGCTTACCGTAATGCGGCGCGGGCTTATCAATGTGCATTGTTATGGAAGATTACGGGAGATGAGGGCTATGGCGACGTGGCCATAGACGTATTGAATGCTTACCGTATCTATAACAAAGGACTTGCCGGCAATACGAATGTTTCGTTGATTCCCGGATTTATCGGTTACCAGTTTATCAATGCTGCCGAAATCATGCGCGATTATAAGAAATGGCCGGAAGAAGATTTTGAATTGTTTAAGCAATACATGATAGATGTATGGTTTACTACGGCACAAGATTTTTTGGAACGTCGGCATGATACGGTAGAGCGCGAACAAAACTGGTATCATTACCATAGTAACTGGGGATTGGGAAATGCGCTTTTCTGTGTTTCTTTGGGGGTATTATGCGACTTACCGGACATATATAATTACGGTATGTATTGGTTGAAAGAAGGTCCGGGCAATGAGTCGCTTTGCGTGACGGCCCTTCATCCCGATGCGTTCGGACAGGGTTTGTGCGGCTATGGTTGGGGACTGATACCTTGGTTCCATAAAGATGAGCGTGCCCCCTTAGGTTATTTGAACCAAATGCAAGAGAGCGGGCGCGATCAAGGGCATGCCATGGCGGCGTTGGGCTTGTTGTCGTACGCTTTTGAGTCGGCTTACAATCAGGGAGACAATGCTTTTTGCAATTTGACGAATACGCTGATACCAGGCCAGGCCGGTGCGGCGATGGTAGCCGGTGCGGCAGAATACGTGGCAGCATACAATAGTGGCACGGACGACCTGCCTTATAAACAGAATTGGTGGATGGGGGGATTGAATGCTACCGGACGCGGGCAATGGCGCCCTATTTGGCAGTTGTTCATCAATCATTACGAGAACCGGATGGGAATCCCGATGAACTTTTGCCGGACGATGAAAGGGATTATCGGTATGGAGCGTGGCGGTGGTTCGTATGGGAACAACAGCGGTGGGTATGACCATACAGGGTTCGGCGACTTGATGTACAGTGACCGGCCGGTTACTGCGGAACAAGTGCCTACAATTCTTTTTCCTGTGATAGCCGGAAAGACAGAAACCCGAAAATATGCGGAAATCCGAGATGTGGAACCGGGGGCTGTATTGACCTTGTCGGCTACTTTACCCGAGGGGGAGAGCAATACGGGAAAATGGACATGGGATGACGGGGTGGCCGGACAGCAACGGCAAGTCACGGCTGAACATTCCGGAATATATCGTCTTACGTACACGAATACCCATGGAATAGAGAGTACACAAATGTTTTCCGTGTCCGTACGCGGTGAGGGGATTAAAGGAACGTTGTCCTCAACGGCCGTATATAACGGTCAGGTGGTGGAAGGCAGTGAAGTCTTGATGGGAAAAGGGCGTTCGCTGACCGTGAGCACTTCTTATGCGAACTGGAATTACATAGAAAGTGAAATATGGTATGATGAGAACGGCAGGCAGCTGGCCACGGGAGGTTCCTATACCTATACTTTAGAGGATGACCAGGAGCACGAGTTGATATTCCGTTTGACCAACCAGTCGGGAGTCGTGATAGAGAAATCCTTCCATATTATTCCCAATGAGAATGAGTTGACTCATTCTTTGCCGGACCCTGATTGTGAGAAACCTGAACTGTGGGCGGTGGACGTGGAAGGTTTTCAAAAGGGTGTGTCGTCAGTTTCGGGGTTAAGCCAACCTTATATCGAACGTAAACGTACGGCTTCGGAGGATGGTCGGACTTGTTGGGGACAGGAACGTTTTAACATATTCCAGACCCTTGAAGGTTTGAAGCCGGGTAAATATGAATTGGGGGCATCTGTCATTGCCACGCAACAAGGCAAGAGCGGAGAGGCTGCCCGTAATTATGTAAAAGATGTGTATTTGTATGCCGACGGGGTAAATACGCCGGTGGCTTCACTGGATGGGGAGGCCGGACGTTTTACGGTAGAGTTCTATGTCGGCGAAGAGGGCAAGGTGACTTTCGGAGCCAAGAATATGACCGATCAGAATTATGCTTATTCGGCGAATGGTATGAATTGGTTTGCCATGGATAACTTTAGTTTGCTTTACCTTGGGGAGACGGATTTGTCAGTTGATTTGTCCGCTATGCGAAAAGAGGCGGATGCCATTCGGGAGGATGAGGTGACACCTGCGCTTTGGCTGCAGTTGCTCGGATTGAAAGAATCGGCTTCGGATGGGATAGAGACGGCCGTGCGTTATCAACGCGTGTTGGGAGAGATACACCTGTTGCAGGTGCATTATGAGGACTACAAGGACGCGTACGAGAGGTATAAGAAGTTTGTGGAGACGGAGGGAGTGGACGATGCCTCGTTGAAAGAAGCATTGGAGCTTTTTGCCGCAGCGGGTTCGGCCGATGAGGTTTTCAGGGCTTATGAGAATTTGGATAAGGCTTGGAAGGCCTATTTACCCCATGCGGGCAAAGCTATGGATGTCAGTTCGGTTTTGCCGGACGGAGGGCGTCTGTTGCCTTCGGGAACCGACGTGATGTTTGATAACCGTACGCATTGGATGACCGATGCTGAAGGTGGTAATTATCGTGTGTTTGCCATAGACGGGTCGGATGCGCAGCGTGGGGATGCTACGGGAGAGAACATGATAGAACGTTATTGTACGGGCAATTTCTTGGCCGGACAGGGTTTGATTTATGCGTCTGCATCCGGGTTGCCTGTTGGGCGCTATGTCTTCAAGGCGGTTGCACAGAAAGGAGCCGACGGAGGGGTAATAGAATTGTTTGCCAATGACGACAGGTCTCCGGTGACGTCGGTTAAGGTTTTGCGTGAGACGGAAGTGGCGACGGATGTACTCGACCAAGATTTGACGGTGGGAGTGGAGTCCGGTTTGAATAATGCATGTCAGTGGGTGTCGTTTGCCGACGTGGCTTTGGAGTATCAAAGTCCGTACATGTTGCTTGAAGAAGCGGTGGCGGCTTCAGATACGTTGACGTATGGTGAAGACAAGGGCGGTGCTCTGAAAAAGGCGGTCGATGAGGCGCGTGTATTATTGGTGTCCGGTGAGGCACGTGAACGTATGGCGGCTTATCATGCCTTGCTGGATGCGATGGAGCAATACCGTTTGGATAATGCGTCTGTTGCACATCCGGTCGATTTGACGGCACGGATACAAAATGCTGGTTTTGACATTGGGAATACGACCGGGTGGACGCTTACGGTATCGGATGCGAACTATCCTAAGTTCAGTCAGGGGGTGATGGAGTTCTGGCATACCACTTTTGATTGTCATCAATTGTTGACAGGACTTCCGTTAGGAAACTGCCGGGTGAGTATGCAGGCGCGAAGCGATTTGGGCACATCCAATAAGCACTTCCGGTTGTATGTGAAGACTACCGGTGGTTTACCGGTTTCGGTGTATAGTGTGGATAAGACGCGGGCCGATGGGGCGAATACGGCATTGCATCTGGGGCAGAATGCAGAGGACTTGAATGCCGATGCAACCGTTTCGCGTATTTATACAGATGTTTTTGTGGGTGATGGACAGTTGACCGTGGGCGCAGTATGCGATAATGCCGGAATGTGGTGTGTGATGAATGATTTCGTATTGGAGTATCTGGGCGTAGGAGATGATGACTTGCGACAGACGTGGGAGGCACAGGTGGATGTGGCTCGCTCACTCGACCGCGAACTTTTGCCGCAAGCTGTAGAAACGTTGTTGGATAAGGCTGTGGCGGTAGACGTGTCTTCCATTACAGTGGATTCTTTGGGGCGGGCGTTGTCTGGCTTGATGAAGGAAATAGAGAATGCCCGCAGTGTCATGGTGGCTTATGAAGTATATCGGAACCGGAAAATGGTGGCAGAGGAGATTGCCGGGAATTCTGTCCCTAAATTGAGTTCTTCGCTTACGATTTTCAAGAACAACATTGCATCTGCCGCAACGGAGGCTGAGAAAGCCGTAGATGTGTCGGCTGTGCAGAAAGCGTGCGAGAATTTAGAGTCCGCACGCCAGAGGTACGTGATAGATGCGGAACCGTTGAACGGCATCGCTTTTGACATGACGTTCAAGGTGAATAATGCCGCTTGCAATGCGGACGGCGGCTGGTTGAACGACGGGACGGTGAACTTCCGTTCCTTGGTCAATACTGCACAGAATGGGGAATACGGAGGTGGTGTGTTCTATGAAAACTGGATTGGTCCGGGTAATGAACTGAAGGATGGGAAACGCCCCATTTACCAGACGGTGGGTTCGCTCCCGAATGGAAACTATGAATTGACGGCTGCGGCATTCCGAAAGGTGGAATTGAGCAGTGCTGATGTGGCAGACATGAATGTGGCTCTGTATTTGAACGGGCAGCAGACTGACGTGACATCTGCGGTGCTGGATTATTTCTCGGTGGAAGGTGCGGTCTCTTCTCGTACGGCTGAAATAGGACTGGTGGGCGGTGTCGGCAATACGGCAAATTGGGTTGGTTTGGCAGATGTGAAGCTGATGTATTATGGCAGTGACGTATCGGAGTTGAGTGAGGATGATAGTCGTTTTGACGTGCGGGATGGGACGTATGGCACGGTGACAGTACGGCAGAACTTGTTGTCGGGGCTGTGGAATATGGTTTGCTTGCCGTTTGATTTGTCTTCGGCTCAGGTTCGAAAGTATTTTGAAGAGGTGAAGGCGTTGGAAAGCGTGGAATTGGCCGGAGAGGATTGTAACTTGAATTTTGGGAATGTGCGCGACATGGTAGCGGGAGTGCCTTATCTGGTAAAGGTGGCTCAGACGCTCTCTGTGCAAACTTATGAGAAAGTGACAATAGATGCAGATGCCGTTTCGTCCGGTGCAGCAGTTGTTTCAGATGGAGCTGTTACGGCTTGTTTGCAGGGAACTTTCCAAAAGGTGGCGTCCTACGGAGATAATGTATATGCTTATGGACCGAACGTATTTTCAAAAGCCGAAACGGGAACGGAAATTAAAGCTTTCCGAGGCTATTTGGAGCTAGAGGGAGTTTTCCCGAAGCGTTTGAATCTTTATATAGATGGTGAACAGACGGGGGTACGGTTGGTGAAAGGAGCAGATGAGGATGCAAAGGTCAATGTCTACACTACAGACGGAAAACTTATCAGGTCAGCGGTGAAGCGGAATGCTGCCTTGCAGAGGTTGCCTTCCGGAGTGTATGTCGTGGACGGGGAGAAGTGTGTGAAGTGAAAGTTTTTCGTTTTTGGGGGGACTCTTTCTTGATTTGAATAAGAATCGATTATGTCCAAACTGAAATGAAAACCGGAGAAGGTTATATGTTATAACTGAATATGTAGAAGAGTCATGTCAAACTCGGTTTCGAGGGTACATGGCTCTTTATTTATGATCACATACGGGATATAAACGTGCTGTTCGCGTTCCCTCCCGGGTTTATGGCTTTTCGTC
>NZ_CFQRNQ010000013.1:0-113961 GCF_986071375.1 Paraprevotella sp.
ACCAACGACCCCCTGATTAACAGTCAGGTGCTCTAACCAACTGAGCTACTGAAGCAGTCTGGGGCATTCCCCTTAATTGCGATGCAAAAGTAGTGGTATTTTTTGAATTGTGCAATTTATTGGTGAAAAAAATGACTTTAAAATGAAAAAATCATAAGCCGGAGGAATACTTGTCTCCATATTTTGCTACCGTATGGTTGAAATGATTAAATTTGCGGTATGAAAAAGATATTCTTAGCTGTGGGGCTTTGCTGCATGTCGGCCGTTCCCGTGTCCGCCCAAAAGGACAGTAACCATAACTTCGAGATTTCAAAGAATCTGGAAATCTTTAATGACATTTATAAGCAACTGGATATGTTCTACGTCGATTCCCTGTCGGCCGATACGGTGATAGAATGGGGGATAGATGCCATGTTGCGGCAGGTGGATCCTTTCACGGTGTATTATCCGGAAGAAGGAATGGATGAACTGAAAGAGATGACTACCGGGAAATATGCCGGAATAGGGGCTGTGATCCGATTCTATAAGAAAGAAGACCGGGTGATGGTCATAGAACCCCAGGAAGACAGCCCGGCCATAGAAGCCGGAGTGAAAGGAGGGGACTTGATTCTGTCCATCGACGGAAAGGATATGAAAGGAAAGAGCACGCAGGAAGTAAGCGAAAACTTACGGGGCGATGCAGGTACGACTTTTGAACTGACGGTGAAGCGTGCCGGAGTGGAACATCCTTTGTCGTTCAAGATTACGCGCCGGAATATCGCGATGCCCCCCGTGCCTTATTACGGAATGGTGGCAGACGGTATCGGTTATATTTATTTCGAACGTTTTGTTGACGGTTGTTCGCGCGATGTCCGCCGGGCCGTGGTCGATTTGAAGGAGCAGGGTGCCAAGGCGTTGGTGATAGACATGCGTGGCAATCCGGGCGGACCGTTGAGCGAGGCCGTAGAGGTGACGAACTTGTTTGTGCCCCGTGGACAGAAGGTCGTGTACACGAAAGGCAAGTTGGCTTCGGTCAATTCGGAACACTACACGAAGAAAGAACCCTTGGACGTGGATATTCCGGTGGCTGTGTTGGTAGACGGTTCTACGGCATCCTCGGCCGAAATCGTTTCCGGGGCATGGCAGGATTGGGACCGTGCCGTGATAGTCGGTGAGCGTACTTACGGTAAGGGGTTGGTGCAGATGATTCGTGAGGTGCCTTATCACGGAAGTCTGAAGGTGACGACGAGCCGCTATTATATTCCTAGCGGACGCTGTATCCAGGCGTATGACTACCGTCATTTGAATCCGGACGGCTCTGCGAAGACTTTGCCGGACAGTCTGACGAAAGCGTTCAAGACGGCCGGTGGCCGCGAGGTTCGCGACGGTGGCGGCATTAAGCCGGACGTGGTGATTACGCCGGACAGTCTTCCGTCCATCGTTTATGACATAGCCACTTCCGATGTGTTGTTGGACTACGTCAACCATTATGTGCAGACGCATGCTGCCATTGCGCCGGCCGGGGAGTTTTCCTTGACGGATGCGGATTACGCTGATTTTGTGAAGATGGTGGAAGGGAGTGATTTTACTTATAAGCGTCGTACAGAGGAAATGATGAAATTGTTGGAGCGGACAGCTCGCTTCGAGGGATGCTATGAGGGAGCCAAGCCGGAATTCGAGGCGTTGGCTGCAAAGATGAAGGGCGGTGTGTCTGCCGACTTGGAAGTCCCGAAAAACAAGGAAGAAATCAAGTCGGTGTTGGAAAGTGATATCGTAGCCCGTTATTATTTTAGGCGCGGGGTGGTCCAACAACAGTTGAAAGCGGATAAGGACTTGAAAACCGCTTTAGAGATTTTGACAGATACGGAACGTTATGCAAGTTTGCTTAAACCGGTGAAAAAATGAAAAAGAGAAGGGCGAATCCTAACAAGGGCATCATGTTCGGTATCATGGCTATGGCCGTAGTCGTGTTGGCGGTTGTCGTGTTCTTCTGGATGTGGTGTTTCCCTGACGGGACGCATGGAACGGAAGAGGCACGGACGGAGTATCGGATATCGTTGGATGAAGGTTTCCGGGGCGATAGCGTGCTGCTTCAAATCAATGACAGCGTGGCGTTTAGCCGAAGGGTGGCCGCAGATTCATTGGAAGTTGTCGTGGCGGTGCCTGATAAAGAGAATTTATTGATGGTGGTACGCCCGGAAGCAGATGCGGTCAGTTCGTTCGAATTGCCTTCGGAAGGCGGGCGTGTCGTGTTGCGAAACCATGACGAAACGGTGTCTATGGAAGCCTTTTGAACCGGATTTTCTCAAATGATATAAAATAACTGTTTGAAAGCTTGGCAGATTGATGCTTTTTGCCTACTTTTGCAGTCGTATGATGAAGTGAGGGGCTTGACAAGGCTCCTCACTTTGCATTTAATAGTGTAATCGCATGATAGAAAAGAGCATTGTAAAAGGGTTAGTGGAAGAATGGCTGGAGGGCCGGGATTACTTCCTGGTGGACGTGGCCGTGAGCGCGGACGACCGCATCGTGGTGGAGATAGACCACGCCGAAGGGGTATGGATAGAAGACTGCGTGGAGCTGAGCCGTTTCATCGAGAGCCGCCTGAGCCGCGAGGAAGAGGACTATGAACTTGAAGTGGGCAGCGCCGGGATAGGGCAGCCGTTCAAGGTCCTGCAGCAATACGTGAACCATGTGGGGAGCGAGGTGGACGTGCTCACGGCCGACGGGCGCAAGCTCCACGGGGTGCTGACGGCTGCCGGCCCGGAGAGTTTCGAGGTGACGGTGAAGGTCAAGAGGAAACTGGAGGGGGAGAAGCGCCCGAAATGGGTGGAAGAGACGGTTACACTGCGGTATGACGAAATAAAGTACACGAAGTATTCAATAAGTTTTAAATAGGAACCATGGCAAAGAAAGCAGAAACCATCAGTTTGATTGATACATTTGCAGAGTTTAAGGAGACGAAGAACATCGACCGCGCCACGTTGGTGAGCGTGTTGGAGGAGAGTTTCCGCAGCGTCATCGCCAAGCTCTTCGGCTCGGACGACAACTACGACGTGATCGTGAACCCGGACAAGGGCGACTTTGAAATCTACCGCAACCGCACGGTCGTGGCCGACGGGGAGGTGAAGGACGGCAACCGGGAGATTTCCCTCACGGAGGCACGCCAGATTGACGAGGATTACGAAGTGGGCGAAGAGGTGAGCGAGAATGTGGACTTTGCGGGGTTCGGCCGCCGCGCCATCCTGACCCTGCGCCAGACGTTGGCCAGCAAGATCCTGGAGCTGGAGCACGACAGCCTGTATAACAAGTATAAGGACCGTGTGGGCGAGATCGTGAGCGCAGAGGTGTACCAGATATGGAAAAAGGAGATGCTCTGCGTGGACGACGAGGGCAACGAGCTGATATTGCCCAAGACGGAACAGATACCTTCCGACTTTTACCGCAAGGGCGAGGCCGTGCGCGCCGTGGTGGCCCGCGTGGACAATACGAACAACAATCCCAAGATTATCCTGAGCCGCACCTCCCCCGTCTTCCTGCAACGCTTGCTGGAAGCCGAGGTGCCGGAAATACACGACGGCCTGATCACGGTGCGCAAGATTGCGCGCATGCCGGGAGAACGTGCTAAGATTGCCGTGGAGAGCTATGACGACCGCATCGACCCGGTGGGAGCCTGCGTGGGCGTGAAGGGAAGCCGCGTGCACGGCATCGTGCGCGAGTTGCGCGGCGAGAACATCGACGTGATCAACTACACGCAGAACATTTCGCTGTTCATTACCCGCGCGTTAAGCCCGGCCACGGTGAACAGCGTGCGCATCCACGAAGAGGAGCGCAAGGCGGAAGTCTACCTGAATCCCGACCAGGTTTCGTTGGCTATCGGAAAGAGCGGGTTGAACATCAAATTGGCCAGCATGCTGACGGAATATACCATAGACGTGTTCCGTGAAATAGAAGGGGCCGAAGGAGAAGGCGACGACATCTATCTGGACGAGTTCGTGGGCGACATCGACCAGTGGATCATAGACGCGCTGAAGGGTATCGGCATGGAAACGGCTAAAGACGTATTGAACGCGCCGCGTGAAATGTTGGTATCCCGTGCCGATCTGGAGGAAGAGACCGTGGACGAGGTATTGAGAATCTTAGCAGAAGAATTTGAGGAAGAATAAGCACAAGTATGAGCATAAGACTAAATAAAGTAACCAAAGAATGCAACGTAGGGCTCCAGACTGCCGTCGAGTTCCTGCAGAAAAAGGGCTTCAGCGACGTGGAAGCCAATCCCAACACCAAAATCTCCGACGAACAGTACCAGATGTTGGTGGCCGAGTTCAAGAAGGACAAGGGGTTGAGGGACGATGCCGCTGCCGTCAGCCGTAAGCGGCAACACAAAGAAAAGAAAGCGACCATCGCGCTTCCCGAAGAGAAGCCGGTGGAGATCAAGACAGCGACCGAGGCCAGACTAGGAAAGGGGCCGAAAGTCGTAGGGCATATCGACTTGGATAACCTGGGGGCGCGGGGGCCGGTTGCTGCTCCGGAGAAAAAGGAGGCTCCGGTTCCTGCCCGTCCGGCTGAGGTGAAAGCGGAAGCGCCCGTGGCAGGACAGGAACCGAAACAGGCAGGGCCCCCCCGGGCCGGGAAGGAGGACTCCGTGGACCGGAAGGCGGCACTCCTGCAGGAAAGGAGCAATGCCATCGGTACGGAAACGGACGGTGTGTTCCGCCTGAACCATACGGCGCAGGCCGCTCCCCAACTCAAGGTGAAGGGGCATATAGACTTGTCGGCCTTGAACCAGTCTACCCGTCCTAAGAAAAAGACGAAGGAAGAGAAACGCAAGGAGCGTGAAGAAAAGAACCGCCAGGCAGGCGGCGACCGCCCGCGCCAGGGCGGAGGGGGACAGAATGCGTCCGAAAGCAAAAAGAAACGCGTCCGCATCGGCAAGGAACGTGTGGACGTGAATGCCGTGGCGGGCCAACAGAACGGGAAAAAACGGGACAATGCGCCCGGGGCGAACGGTCAGGGAGGCGGCAAACATAACAAGAACAAGAACCGCCAACAGCCGGTCATCAAGGCGGAGGTATCTGACGAGGACGTAGCCAAGCAGGTAAAAGAGACGTTGGCTCGCCTGACGAACAAGAGCAAAGCCGGAAAGGGAGCCAAATACCGTAAGGAAAAGCGGGAGAATGCCCGGGCTTCCATGGAAGAACAGCTCGAAGAACAGGCAGCAGAAAGCAAGGTGCTGAAACTTACCGAATTCGTTACCGCGAACGAATTGGCCGTGATGATGGACGTCCCGGTAACGAAGGTCATCGGGACTTGCATGAGCATCGGCATCATGGTGTCTATCAACCAACGTCTGGATGCCGAGACCATCAACCTGGTGGCCGAGGAGTTCGGTTTCAAGACGGAGTATGTCAGTGCGGAAGTTTCCGAAGCGGTGAATGAAGAGGAAGACGATGAGGAAGACTTGATGCCGCGCGCCCCGATTGTGACCGTCATGGGGCATGTAGACCATGGCAAGACCTCTTTGCTCGACTATATACGTAATGCCAATGTGATTGCCGGGGAAGCCGGAGGCATCACGCAGCATATCGGTGCCTATAACGTGACGTTGGAGGATGGAAGGCATATTACGTTCCTGGATACTCCGGGGCATGAGGCGTTCACGGCCATGCGTGCCCGTGGTGCACAAGTGACGGATATTGCCATCATCATCATTGCGGCGGATGACGACATCATGCCGCAGACGAAAGAGGCTATCAACCATGCCATGGCGGCAGGCGTGCCTATCGTGTTTGCTATCAACAAGGTGGACAAGCCGGCGGCTAACCCCGATAAGATTAAAGAAGGATTGGCGGCCATGAATTTCTTGGTGGAAGACTGGGGAGGCAAATACCAAAGCCAGGACATATCAGCCAAGAAAGGCATCGGCGTGGAAGAGTTGTTGGAGAAGGTGTTGCTCGAGGCCGAGATGCTCGACTTGAAAGCCAACCCGAACCGTAAGGCGACCGGTTCCATCATCGAGTCTTCTTTGGACAAGGGGCGCGGTTACGTGGCGACGGTACTGGTGTCGAACGGGACGTTGCATGTAGGCGACATCGTGTTGGCCGGTACGAACTACGGCCGCGTGAAGGCCATGTTCAATGAGCGTAACCAACGTGTGAAGGAAATCGGCCCGGCTCAGGCGGCCACGGTTCTGGGTCTGGACGGGGCGCCGACAGCAGGCGACACGTTCCATGTGATGGATACGGAACAAGAGGCACGTGAGATTACCAACAAACGTGTACAGTTGCAGCGCGAGCAAGGTTTGCGCACGCAGAAGATCCTGACGCTCGACGAGGTGGGCCGCCGTATCGCTTTGGGTGGTTTCCAAGAGTTGAACGTCATCGTGAAGGGAGACGTGGACGGTTCCATCGAAGCCTTGAGCGATTCTTTGATCAAGTTGTCTACGGAAAAGATTGCTGTCAATGTGATTCATAAGGGCGTGGGACAGATATCCGAGAGCGACGTGGCTTTGGCAGCGGCTTCAGAGGCCATTATCATCGGTTTCCAGGTCCGTCCTTCGGCTTCGGCACGCAAGATGGCCGAACAACAAGGTGTCGACATCCGCCTTTATTCTATCATTTATGACGCGATAGAGGAGGTGAAGTCTGCCATGGAAGGCATGTTGGCTCCCGAAGTGAAAGAAGAAGTGACGGCCACGGTGGAGGTGCGTCAGGTTTACCATATCAGCAAGGTGGGTACGGTAGCCGGTGCGTACGTGGTCGACGGAAAAGTGCAGCGTAGCAACAAGGCTCGCGTGATTCGCGACGGTATCGTGGTACACACCGGACAAATCAATGCCCTGAAACGTTTCAAGGATGACGTGAAAGAGGTGGGCACGAACTTCGAGTGCGGTATCAGTCTGGTGAACTATAACGATTTGCGCGAAGGCGACATGATTGAAACCTATCAAGAGGTGGAGGTCAAGGCCAAGCTGTAAAAAGGTGATGAATGCGCTGGATATCCTGATTCTGGCCGTGGTCTTGGCGGGCTTTGTCAAGGGGCTGATGTGCGGATTTTTTCGCCAAGTCGTCTCCATTGTGGGGTTTTTGGCGGGGCTGTGGGTTGCCTTCATGCTTTATTCCGCGTTGGGCGATTGGATAGCTCCTTATATAGGAAGCGACGTATCCGTAGGACGGGCGTTGGCATTCATCTTTCTGTGGATTGGTGTTCCGGTCGGGCTGTCGCTGTTGGCGTATATGTTGACTAAAGCCGTGGAAACCGTGAAATTAGGAGGATTGAACCGTTTGGGGGGAGCTTTGTTGGGCGGATTGAAATACATGGTATTTCTGAGTTGCGCGTTGAATGTCGCGTTCAGGATACATCTGATATCCGGTCCGACGGTCGGGCATTCCCGTTTGTATCATCCGGTTCGTGCCATGTCCGACAAGCTGTTCGACGTGTGCAAGATTCATGTGGTCCGGGCTGTGGAGGATGCGGCTTCACCGGCCTTCGGGCAAGACCCGAAAAAGCAGTTAAGGTAGCTATTTACCTTATTACATAATACGATGAAGGGCAGGAATGCGGTCATGAGGTGTACTTATGGGGCATTCCTCTCTTTGGCTATAAGTGAGAGGATATGAAAGAAATGTATAAGAAAGAAGAAGATAAGAGAAATGGGGACGTTCCCAAGGACGGGCAAGGACCGGACGAAGGGAAAAACCAGTTCGTCCGTGAGGTGGCGCACAAGAAATATGAGTACGGTTTCAGTACCGACGTGCAGACCGAAATCATCGAGCGTGGCCTGAACGAGGATGTGGTGCGTCTCATCTCGTCCAAAAAGGAAGAACCGGAATGGCTGCTTGAATTCCGCCTGCAGGCTTTCCGCTACTGGCAGGCGCAGGAACAGCCGTCGTGGGCTCACCTGAAGATACCGGAAATAGACTACCAGGCCATTTCCTACTATGCCGACCCGACGAAGGGCATGAAGAAGGACGGGCCGAAGTCTTTGGACGAGATAGACCCCGAGTTGATGAAAACCTTCGACAAGCTCGGAATCCCGTTGGAGGAACGCCTGGCACTGAGCGGTACGGCGGTGGATGCCGTGATGGACTCCGTGTCCGTGAAGACCACCTTTAAGGAAAAACTTTCGGAGCGCGGCATCATATTCTGTTCCATCAGCGAAGCCGTGCGTGAGTACCCGGATTTGGTAAGGCAATATTTAGGTTCGGTGGTCCCTTACCGTGACAACTATTTCGCGGCGTTGAATTCCGCAGTGTTCAGCGACGGTTCCTTTGTCTATATCCCCAAAGGCGTGCGTTGCCCGATGGAGCTTTCCACTTATTTCCGGATCAATGCGCGGAATACGGGGCAATTCGAACGTACGCTCATCGTGTGCGACGACGGGGGCTATGTGTCCTATCTGGAAGGTTGTACTGCTCCGATGCGCGATGAGAACCAGTTGCATGCGGCCATTGTGGAAATCGTGGTGAACGAAAACGCAGAGGTGAAGTACAGCACGGTGCAGAACTGGTATCCGGGCGATGCCGAAGGGCGCGGCGGCGTGCTGAACCTAGTGACGAAGCGAGGGCACCTGCGCGGGGCGAACAGTAAGCTTTCGTGGACGCAGGTGGAGACAGGTTCTGCCATTACGTGGAAGTATCCCAGTTGCATCCTGAGCGGAGACCATTCCCAAGCTGAGTTCTACAGCGTGGCTGTGACCAACAATTACCAACAGGCCGATACGGGCACAAAGATGATTCACTTGGGGTGCGACACGAAGAGCACGATTATCAGCAAAGGCATATCGGCCGGCAAAAGCCAGAATTCCTATCGTGGGTTGGTGCGTGTGGCGCCGAAAGCCGACGGGGCGCGCAATTATAGCTCGTGCGACTCCCTGTTGTTAGGCAGCGAATGCGGGGCGCATACTTTCCCCTATATGGACGTACGGAACGAGACGGCCATCGTGGAGCATGAAGCCACCACGTCGAAGATTTCGGAAGAACAGTTGTTCTATTGCAACCAGCGCGGCATCCCTACCGAGGAGGCCGTGGGACTGATTGTGAACGGTTATGCCAAGGACGTAATCAACAAACTGCCGATGGAGTTTGCCGTAGAGGCGCAGAAACTTCTGAATGTGTCATTGGAAGGCACGGTAGGATAGACAAACTTAAAAGACAGACATTATGTTAGAGATAAAAGACTTGCATGCCAGCATCAATGGCAAAGAGATATTGAAGGGTATCAACCTGACGGTGAATCCGGGGGAGATACATGCCCTGATGGGGCAGAACGGAGCCGGAAAGAGCACGTTGAGCAATGTGTTGGTGGGAAATCCCGCATACGAGGTGACGAGTGGCAGCGTGACGTTCAACGGCAAGGACTTGTTGGCCATGAAACCGGAAGAACGGGCGCACGAAGGACTCTTTCTGTCGTTTCAACAGCCGGTGGAGATTCCCGGCGTGTCGATGGTCAACTTCATGCGTGCGGCCATCAATGCCAAACGCAAGTATCACGGGATGGAACCGATGAGCGCGGGAGATTTCCTGAAGATGATGCGTGAGAAGCGTAAGGTCGTGGAACTGGACAGCAAGTTGGCCAACCGTTCCGTCAACGAAGGGTTCAGCGGCGGGGAGAAGAAGCGTAATGAGATATTTCAGATGGCCATGCTCGAACCCAAATTGAGCATCCTCGACGAGACGGATTCCGGACTGGACGTGGATGCCTTGCGCATCGTGGCCGAAGGTTTCAACAAGCTGCGCACGCCGGAAACTTCGGCTTTGGTCATCACCCACTACCAACGCCTGTTGGACTACCTCAAGCCGGATGTGGTGCACGTGCTGCTCGGCGGACGCATCGTGAAAAGCGGAGGCCCGGAACTGGCCGTGGAGATAGAAAACAAGGGTTTCGATTGGATCAAGGCCGAAACTTCGGCCGTTTAAAAACTTGAGCGGCAATGAATAGCGAACAACAATACATGGATATTTTCACCGGATGCCGGGAGATGCTCGACAGCCATAGTGCAGTGGCGTTGAATGCCTTGCGCGACAAGGCTTTTGAGGATTTCACCCGTCAGGGTTTCCCTACGCAGAAAGTGGAACGCTATAAGTATACGGATGTCTCGGCGGCCTTTGCGCCGGACTACGGGCTGAACCTGAACCGGGTAGAGTTTCCCGTCAATCCTTACGAGGCCTTCCGCTGTGATGTGCCGAACCTGAGCACTTCACTCTATTTCATGGTTAATGACAGTTTCTACCGGAAGGCACTTCCGGCCGCCGCGTTGCCCGAAGGCGTGGTGGTATGCTCCCTGAAGCAGGCGGCCGAGGATTATCCCGACCGGGTGTCGGCCTGCTACGGCAAACTGGCCCGTACGGAGAAAGACGCGATTAACGCGCTGAACACGATGTTGGTGCAAGACGGACTTTTCATTTACGTGCCGCGTGGCGTGGTGGTGGAACGCACGTTGCAGGTGGTGAACATCCTGCGTTCCGACGTGGACCTGATGGCCAACCGCCGCGTACTGGTCGTATTGGAAGAAAACGCCCAGGTGCGGTTGCTTTTCTGCGACCATGCGATGGACGATTGCAATTTCCTGACCACCCAAGTGGTGGAAGTCTTCGCAGCAGAGAACACCCGTCTGGAGTTGTATGAATTGGAGGAGACACACGTGAAGAACCGGCGTTTCAGCAACATGTATGTGCGTCAGCAGCGCGGCAGCGTGGTGAACCTCTACAACATTACGTTGCACAACGGCCAGACGCGCAACCGTACCGATTTGGTGTTGGACGGCGAAGGAGCCGAGTCGAACCTCTGCGGCCTGGTGATAGCCGACAAGGAGCAGCGCGTGGACAACAACACCCTGATAGACCATCGTGCCGGGCATTGTGTCAGCAACCAGTTGTATAAATATGTGATGGACGAACGTTCCGTAGGCGCCTTTGCCGGACGGATTCTGGTACGGCAGGGTGCGCAGCATACGGTGTCGAACGAACGCAATGCCAACCTCTGTGCCACCAAGGAAGCCCGCATGTACAGCCAACCCATGTTGGAGATTTATGCCGACGACGTGAAGTGCAGCCACGGTTCCACGGTGGGACAGCTGAATGAACAAGCCCTGTTCTACATGCAGCAGCGCGGCATCAGCCGCGAAGAGGCACAGATGTTGCTCAAGTTCGCTTTTGCGGGCGAAGTCATCGACGCCATCTCCTTGGAGGCCTTGCGCGACCGCCTGCACCATTTGGTGGAGAAGCGTTTCCGTGGCGAGCTGAGCCGTTGTTCGGGATGCAAACTATGTAAATAAGAGAAAGATGTACGACATACAAGAGATACGGAAAGACTTCCCCATCCTGGGGCGCGAGGTCTACGGCCGCCCGTTGGTCTACCTGGACAACGGGGCCACGACGCAGAAGCCCCGCTGCGTGGTGGAAGCCATGACGGACGAATACTACAACGTGAACGCCAACGTGCACCGGGGCGTGCACTTCCTTTCGCAGCAGGCCACCGAGCTGCACGAGGCGGCCCGCGAGACGGTACGCCGCTTCCTGAATGCCCGTTCGACGGCCGAGATTGTGTTCACGCGCGGCACGACGGAGAGCATCAACCTCGTGGCCTCCTGCTTTGGCGAGGCCTTCATGCGCGAAGGCGATGAAGTCATCCTCAGCGAGATGGAGCACCACTCCAACATCGTGAGCTGGCAACTCCTGCAGGCACGGCGGGGCATCAAGCTGCGGGTGGTTCCGATAAACGACCGTGGCGAACTGGTGTTGGACGAATACGAGCAGCTTTTTAATGACCGCACGCGCATCGTCAGCGTGACGCACGTGAGCAACGTGTTGGGCACGGTCAATCCCATACGCCGGATGATTGAAACCGCCCATGCCCACGGCGTGCCCGTATTAGTGGACGGTGCGCAGAGCACTCCGCATTTTGCAGTAGACGTGCAGTCGCTCGACGCGGATTTCTTCGCCTTCAGCGGGCATAAGATTTACGGACCTACGGGTGTAGGCGTACTCTACGGTAAGGAGGAGTGGCTCGACCGTCTGCCGCCTTATATGGGAGGCGGAGAGATGATCCGGCACGTCACTTTCGAACGTACCACCTTCAATGAACTGCCGTTCAAGTTTGAGGCCGGCACGCCCGACTACGTGGCCACCACGGGGTTGGCGCGCGCCCTCGATTACGTCGCCGCCTTGGGCATGGACAGCATCCATGCGCACGAGCAGGAACTGGCCCGTTATGCACTGGAGCGCATGCGCCGCATTCCCGGCATGCGCATATTGGGCGAAGCCGGGGAGCGGGATGCCGTCATATCCTTCCTGGTGGGCGATATCCACCACCTGGACATGGGCACGCTGCTCGACCGCCTGGGCATCGCCGTGCGCACGGGGCACCATTGCGCCGAGCCGCTGATGCGCCGCCTGGGCGTGGAGGGCACGGTGCGCGCCTCCTTCGGCCTCTACAACACCCTCGAGGAGGTGGACGCCCTGGCCGAAGGCATCGAAAGGGTCGCCAAGATGTTCTGAGGCTTCCTCTTTAGTTATACATCCGTGCCCCGAGGACAGGTTATAACACCAAGTCTTCGGGGCACGGATGGTTTGATACGCTTTTTAGTTCCACTCCTCCCACGTGTACATTTCCCTTTCTTCGTGCGTCAGGGTATAGAGTACTTCGTAAGCTTCTTCTTCGGTTGAACCGTAAGCATAACAAGATGGATTTGGCAAAGGTGACTGCTTCTTGTTTCAATCCCGTGAAAATGGCGATAAAATCCCTTTTCATTCCGCTTGTTTGAACTTGTAGCGGACTAGTACGGGGTTGGAGGCATCCGTCAGCCGTGCGGCCGTTTCTTCCAGTTCTTCCCGGTAGCGCGGTTCGGGAGATATGCGCGGCATGAAATGCTCCACGTGCATGAGGAAGTCGAAAGCCGGGCAGATTTCGTATACATAGCCGTCTTCCATGGCAAACTCACACAGTTCGATGCGATACGTGTGGTTGACATCCAACGTCCGCCCATGCTTCACCACTTCCTGCCGTTCACGGTCGTAGACTATCCAGTTCCAGTCGTCACCGTAATGGTATTGCAGGAAAACAAGCTTTCCGTTCCCGAAAATCCTGTCGATGCCCGTCACGTATTGCCGGTAGAGTCCCTTACGCATGATTTCCAATAGGTTCAGGTGATGGTATTCCTCCGGGAGGGCGTGCCGCCCGAAGTCGATGTGCACGAGGGGCGTGCATCCTTCCGGCGTGACGAGGAACACGGTGTCGTCCGGAGCCTGGCAGAAGAGGAGGTCTCCTTGTCCGTCCGTGTCATATTCTTTGCCCGACCCGAAACCCCTGTCCGGATTGAAGGGGATGAACTTGTTCCGAAATGTGCCTTCATGGTCGAACTGGAATACATGGAAGGCTCCGGCTTTGGGCGTGCTGCCTTCGTTGACGAGGAACAAGGCTTCGTCTGTGGCAGAAATGCCGTTGGCATAAAAGTCGTCTATGTTCCTCTTCCGGATGAACCGCCCCAGTGTGTCACATTCCAGAATCTTTTGCCCGATATGGTCCAACAGGTAAAGACGTTCGTCCGTGGCATGGAAGTCCGAGAGCCACAAGTATTCGTTGCCTGCCTTTCCGCGCCGGTCTATGGAGAAGTCGAGTGTCCCGTCCGCGTGGAATACATGCAGGCAATGTGTCTCTTCGTCCAGAATGTATATCTTGCCCCCGTGCGTCTTGAGCAGGGCTGCGTTTGTTATCGGTTTCTCCGTGTCGGCCAGGGGGATGAGGGCGCAACCGGCCGTGTCCAACCACTCGTCGGCGGCAATGGAGTTTTCTGCTTCGTCCGGGTCGATGCGGACGGAAACCGTATGTCCTTTTTGGGACGCGTGGTGGCAAGACAGGAGGAGCAAGGTCGCGAGGAAGTAAAATGCCTTTTTCATATTTTCAAAGCCTCGGCAGTCAGGCTGTCACCGTTTTCCAACGGGATGGAGGCCGTGGAGGTCACATTGCCTTTGGCATCCTCCGTTTGAATGGTCTTGTAAGTCTTCTTGCCGGCCTTCACTTTGGAATAGGCTCCCGGGAAGGCGGCCTTCCATGTGATTTTCCGCCCTGTATGGTTCTCCAACCGGCTTTTTGCCGCACCGGAATGCCTCAAGGTGATATGGCCGTCGAATACGGGAAGACGCCCCACTTCAATGTCTTGCCCCTTGTCCGCCAGCCTGTAGCATGTGCCGATGCTGCTTTCGGATGCAGAAGGCAAGATGCCTGCCGACCCACATACGATACCTTCTATTACACCAAACGACACTTCGGGGTATTCGCAACGGTCCACATGGGGCAGGCTTACCAGTATGCGGTAGGCATCCGACAGGTAGCCATAGCGGTACAAGAGGGCAGGGAAGGCCGACAGGTTTTCCACGTTCCACTCTTTTTGTAGGATGTCCTCCACCGAAGCGCGGATGCGCTCAGGACGGCTTACGGCACCGAACCACAGCAGGAAGGGGATGCCTTCGCCCCGGTAGAATTTGTGTTCTTCTGTCCAGAAGGTTTGGTAACGGTTGTGGGCTGCGTCCCACCATTGCGTGTCCAACAGATTACGGTAAGCCTCGGCGGTTTTCTTGTCCTTCCGCGCCCTTTTCTTTTGTCCGTTCATGAGAGCCATCCGGGCGTGCGCCGTGTAGCCTGCATAGAGCGATGCAATCAAGTCCACGCCCACGCTCAGTCCGTGGAAGTTTTCCACGTAAGAGGCTATGCCCCGACAGGCATGGAAATTGTAGTTCGGGTCAAAGTTCTCGGGAAGGTTCATGAACCGGGGGCGCGACATGATTTCCTCCGGGGAGAGTTGCCAACGGGTGATGTATTCGTCTAGCGACTTGTCGTAGAAGTTCGTAAAACGGGTATCTTCCAGATAATCCTTGTCCCCCGTCCATTCATACATTTTCAGGCATGCCTGCACTACGTCCGGGTTGGCGCAGAGGTTGTACCAGAACTCATTGTCATTTTTATAGTCTATGGGAGCAGGTTGGTTGTAGCGGTTGATTTCCCAATACGTGCACCAGTCTTTCTCTTCGCTGATGTTTTCCACAAAGTGTGTCAGCATGTTTTTGTTATGCCGTGCAAGGCCTAGTATTTGTGCCCCTACGGATTGGTGGCATACGTCCCGCATGCAGAACGCTCCGCGTTGGGGCAGTGCCGCTTCATACCAATAGCCCACAGGGTCGTTCCCGTCATGCGCATACGACATGGCCATGTTGCAAGCCCAATTGAACGTCTCTTCCAGTTGTTTGTCCGTGGAACGGAACAAGGGACCCTGTCCCTCTTGTGGCAATACGGCTCCAAAGGCGAAGTTTAAACTCAGGCCTAAGCATAATGCCATTGTGGTTTTCTTTGTCATGGTTTACAAGTCTTTTGAATGGATTTTAAAATGTTGCCGGTCTGAACCGACCATGCAAAGTTATTCCTTTTCGGCTTTGTGCAGGGGAATTTTTACACCAAAAATAGAAAAGTTTACATCTCCGTTACCTTATTATTCGTTTCTTTGCCGTACCTTTGCCACCATGTTATTACCGTATTTAAATCCAGATTTGATAGAGGCCGGCCTTGACGAAGCCGGGCGCGGCTGTCTGGCCGGGGCAGTGTATGCTGCGGCGGTCATCCTGCCGAAAGACTATCGCAATGAGATGCTCAACGACTCCAAACAGTTGAGCGAAAAAAAGCGGTATTTGTTGCGCGGACAGATAGAGCGGGACGCGTTGGCATGGGCCGTAGGCGTCGTCACGCCGCAGGAAATCGACGAAATCAATATCCTCAATGCTTCGTTCCTTGCCATGCACCGGGCACTCGACCAGTTGGCCGTTCGTCCGGAGGCTCTTTTGGTGGACGGGAACCGCTTCAAGCCTTACCGGGACCTGCCGCATACCACCGTGGTGAAAGGTGACGGGAAATATATGAGTATCGCCGCCGCTTCCATTTTGGCCAAGACTTACCGCGATGATTACATGCTCCGCTTGCATGAGGAATATCCTGTGTACCATTGGGATTCCAACAAAGGTTATCCGGCCAAGGCGCACCGTGAAGCCATCCGCCGCCATGGCGTGACACCCTACCACCGGATGAGTTATAACCTGTTGGGAGACGGACAGATGGAACTCTTTGCTCCCGACGAGACGAAAGGGCGATGACCGATGGAACTGGGTATTTTTGAACGGCAGTTGAGGCTGATGGTGTTGCTCACGCAAAACCGTGAATATTCCTTGGACGAACTGTGCCGCAAGCTGGACATGAGCCGCCGCACGTTGTACCGTTACCTGGAACTGTTCCGCGACATCGGTTTCGAGGTGGTCAAGCAAGGTAGCGTTTACCGTCTCGATAAGTCGTCGCCTTTCTTTAAGGAAATCACCCAGTTGGTTCATTTCACCGAAGACGAGGCACTCACGTTACGGCACGTGCTCGACATGGCTTCCGGTACGGATGTACAGGTGCGTCATTTGCGCCATAAACTGGAGCGTATCTATGATTTCGGGATATTGAATGCGGTGGAAACCGACCCGGGACAGGCAGAAAAGCTTCAGCAGTTGTACGAGGCCGTGAAACTCCACCGTCAGGTGGTGTTGCACGATTACAGTTCTGCGCACAGCAACCGGACGAGCAACCGTGTGGTGGAACCCTATTTGTTTCTGGACCATCATGACGGGATTCGTTGTTACGAACTGCAAAGCGGCCAGAACAAGACGTTCAAAGTGAGCCGTATCGGCAGGGTGGAAGTCTTGGATTTATTGTGGAGCCACGAAGAACAGCATGCGATGGTGTATACCGACCTGTTCCGTTTCAGTGGCGAGGAACGCCGCCGGGTCGTGTTGCGGCTCGGCCGTTTGGCGTGCAGCTTGTTGAAGGAAGAATGCCCGCAGGCCATCCGCTCGTTGCAGCCCGACGGGGCGGACCATTGGTTGTTGTCGACGGATGTGTGCAGTTTTCAGGGCGTGGGGCGGTTCGTGTTGGGGCTGTTTGAAGACGTGGAAGTGTTGGAGTCGCCCGAATTCAAGTTGTTTTTGCGGGAGAAAATCAAAGATTTAACAAAAAAAACCGGTGTTGTGTCGTAGATTGACACGACGGCATCGTTTCTTTGCACCATGAAGTTCAACCTTTAAAACTTTACGATGATGAAGAAAGAAATGATTCTGCCGTCCTCTTCCGTCCGTTCCGGACAGTATGCGGCTTCCCGTCCTTCCGTTTTTGCGGCTTTCAAAGGTTATTGTTTGCGCAGCAAGGCGGTGCACTCCCTTTCTGCGTTCTACAGCCGTTTGTTGGAAACTTGCGTCACTCCTTTGCAGACGCTGCATCTTCTTCATGCACAAATGGCTTTTGTCCTGATGGTTTTTCCGTTCCCGTTTTCTCCTTTTGTCCGTTTTTTGTTCTTGGGTTGGTTTGCACTGACGATGGTGCAATGCCGTCGTGCGGGATTGAAATAAACGGTACGGTCGGAGGGCTTTGAAGACGGTCTGACTTGAAATGCTGACGGCTTGCAATGACTTGTTTATAAACGTGTTATGTTTCTCCTTAAATTCGATTTTTTTTCTGCGCCAAACGAAAAATCAATCGGCTGAGACTGATTTTTCGTTTGGCGCAGATTGATTTTCCGTTCTCTGCACATCGCTGAAACGAATGGCAGAGGTTTGAAAAAGTTTTGTCTTTTTGTCCCATTGTACCAAGAGGCATGGGAAAGGCATAGAGATAAAAGGTGTGAAATTTCTTCGCAGGCGGGAATATTCTCGAAAACTATTCGTAATTTTGCACGGATAACGGAAAGAATAATCATTCTAAAAAATATAAAATTATGGCAAAGAAAGCACTTTTAATGATTCTCGACGGATGGGGAATGGGTAATCACGGCAAGGGTGACGTAATCTTCAACACCCCGACACCGTATATGGACTATTTGGCCCAGAATTATCCGATGTCGCAGTTGCAGGCTTCGGGTGAGAACGTGGGATTGCCCGACGGACAGATGGGGAATTCCGAGGTGGGTCACCTCAATATCGGTGCAGGCCGTATCGTGTACCAGGACTTGGTGAAAATCAACCGTGCCTGTGCCGACGGCAGCATCTTGAAGAATCCTGAAATCGTTTCAGCCTACGAATATGCCAAGCAGAACGGTAAGAGCGTGCATTTGATGGGATTGACCTCTACCGGTGGCGTGCACTCTTCGTTGGACCATCTGTTCACGCTGTGCGGCATTTCCAAGACTTACGGCATCGAGCATACTTACGTGCATTGCTTCATGGACGGGCGTGACACCGACCCGAAGAGCGGAAAGGGCTTCATCGAGCAGTTGCAGGCCGAGTGCGAGAAGACGGGCTGCGTCATTGCTTCCATCATCGGCCGTTTCTACGCCATGGACCGCGACAAGCGTTGGGAACGTGTGAAAGAGGCTTACGACCTTTTGGTGAAAGGTGAAGGTAAGCAGGCAACGGACATGTTGGCTGCCATGCAGGAATCTTATGACGAAGGCGTAACCGATGAGTTTGTGAAAGCTATCAATAATTCTACGGTGGATGGTACAATCAAGGAAGGCGATGTAGTGATTTTCTTCAACTACCGCAACGACCGTGCCAAGGAACTGACTGTGGTGCTTACTCAGCAGGACATGCCGGAACAGGGCATGATGACAATACCGGGCTTGCAGTACTATTGTATGACACCGTACGATGCCAGTTTCAAGGGCGTGCACATCCTCTTCCCGAAAGAGAACGTGCAGGACACGTTGGGTGAATACCTGAGCAAACAGGGCAAGACGCAGTTGCATACGGCAGAGACGGAGAAATATGCACACGTGACGTTCTTCTTCAACGGTGGGCGCGAGACTCCGTTCGAAGGAGAAGACCGTATCTTGGTTCCGTCTCCGAAAGTGGCTACATACGACTTGAAACCGGAGATGAGTGCATACGAGGTGAAAGACAAGCTGGTGGCTGCCATCAAGGAGAACAAGTACGACTTCATCGTGGTGAACTTTGCCAATGGCGACATGGTGGGCCATACGGGTATTTACGAGGCTATCGAAAAGGCGGTGAAGGCCGTAGACGAATGCGTGAAGGAAGTGGTGGAGACAGCCAAGGCTGCCGACTATGAGACCATCATTATTGCCGACCACGGCAATGCCGACAATGCCATCAATCCGGACGGTACGCCCAATACGGCTCACTCGTTGAATCCAGTGCCGTTCATTTACGTGACAGCCAATAAGCAGGCTAAGGTGGAGAATGGTATTTTGGCCGATGTGGCACCTTCCATCCTGCATATCATGGGGTTGGAACAACCTTCCGACATGACGGGCCAGAACTTGATAAAAGATTAATTTTA
This sequence comes from Paraprevotella sp., assembly GCF_986071375.1. NCBI lineage: Bacteria > Pseudomonadati > Bacteroidota > Bacteroidia > Bacteroidales > Prevotellaceae > Paraprevotella > Paraprevotella sp. The sequence goes on from NZ_CFQRNQ010000013.1 coordinate 19,291, forward strand.
CTTTATTCATGAATCCCGGGCAAGGCTTCCGCACTCAGGGGCGTGGAGGCTTTGCCCTTTTTTGTCCTCTCTTGGGTGTCGGCATTTCTTCTCTATCATGGCGTTGAGGAGCCTTTGATGCGCCTATGGTCTCAAAAACGGGAATAAATCTCCGGATTACCGAAAAAAAGCTTTATTTTTGTAGGTATAAAGAAAGAGTTTATGGATGTACAAATAGAACCGAGTTGGAAACAGCATTTGGCTCCGGAATTTGAGAAGCCTTATTTCGTGAAGTTGACGAATTTCGTTCGTCAGGAGTATCGTACGACGACTTGTTATCCTCCGGGAAAGTTGATTTTTAATGCTTTCAACCTCTGTCCGTATGACAAGGCGAAGGTGGTCATTATCGGACAAGACCCTTATCACGGGCCGGGGCAGGCGCATGGTTTGTGTTTTTCTGTCAATGACGGAGTCCCCTTTCCGCCGTCCTTGCAGAATATTTTTAAAGAAATACATGATGATTTGGGGGTACCGGTGCCTCCGAGTGGCAATCTGGCCCGTTGGGCTGAACAAGGTGTGTTGTTGCTCAATGCCACATTGACGGTACGTGCCCACCAGGCCGGGTCGCATCAGCGTCAGGGATGGGAGGAGTTTACCGATGCCGCCATCAAGGCGTTGGCCGAGGGACGCGAACATCTGGTCTTTATACTTTGGGGGGCTTATGCCCAAAAGAAAGGGGCGTTTATAGACCGTAGCCGCCATCTGGTATTGGCTTCGGCCCATCCGTCTCCATTGTCTGCCTATCATGGCTTTTTCGGGAACAGGCATTTCAGCTTGGCCAATGCTTATTTGGAGCAACATGGGGAAACACCGATAAATTGGTAGGATGTCATGAAGAACGACCGTATACCTATGATTCAGATAGACGATACCATTATCTCTATCGATTGCTTGAGCGAGAAGTTTTGTTGCGACCTCGATGCCTGCAAGGGGGAGTGTTGCATAGAGGGAGATGCGGGTGCTCCTGTGGAATTGGACGAAGTGGCCGAGTTGGAAGAGGCTTTGCCGGTGGTATGGCCTTGGTTGTCGGCTTCGGCCCAGGCTGTGATCGACCGGCAGGGCGTGGTTTACACGGATGAAGACGGAGATATGGTCACCAGTATTGTCAACGGGAAAGATTGCGTGTTCACGTGTTATGACGAGCGCGGTTATTGTTATTGTGCTTTGGAGAAAGCCTACCGCGAAGGGAAGATCTCGTTCTACAAACCGTTGTCCTGCCATCTTTACCCCATTCGTTTGAAGAAGATTGGCGGTTGTGTGGCGTTGAACTACCATCGTTGGGATGTATGCAAGATGGCCGTGATGAAGGGCGGGCATTTGAATCTTCCGGTTTACCGTTTCCTGAAAGAACCGCTCATACGCCGTTTCGGCGAAGAATGGTACACGGAACTGGAGAGTGCAGCAAAGGAATTGAAAGAACAGGGCTACTTGGAATGAGAGCCGATATGCAGGGATGATGTGAATCGTAAACCGTCTGACAGTATAGGCTTGTTCTGCGAAAGTAAAAAAATATCAGTCGCTCTCTTCCCAAGAGAGCGACTGACGTATTTAAAACATTATGAATGAATTCCAGACTATGGTTTTAAATCACGTGATTTAAAACAGCTTGCTCATTTTGTTGGACAATGCTAAAATATTTTGCATTGTTCTTTCTTCTTTCTCAAATAATTATGGTATTTTTGCATTGTCAGTCGCTCTCTTGGGAAGAGTGCGATTATTTATTAATTAAAAACAAGGTATTATGAAAAAGCTAAGTTATTTATGGATGTTACTTCTGGCTTTAATGGTGGGAGTAAGTTTTGTGTCTTGCGACGATGACGATGAAGGTGATGTGGGAGCACCTAAAGAGTTGTTGGGTACATGGTTGTGGTATGGAGATGAAATTACATTTAATGCTAACGGAAGTGGCGTGATAGTGGAGGAAGGTGAACGGTATCCGTTTTCGTTCACTTATGATGCGGCTTCTAAGACCGTGACCGTTTCGGCCGATGGCGAAGTGATGCGTTGGACGATTGTTTCTATCTCAGATACTAAAATGGTGGCTGTGGATGAGGATGGTTATGAAGAGGTGTTTTTGCGTCCCGGGACTTCTGGCGGTGAAGGCGAAGGAGGCGGTGACATCCCTCAGTCTGCTCCCGAATATGACACTTCTGCTCCTGTCGATTTGCCCGATGCTGCACGTTATGCGGACGTGAGCGGAAAGTATGAAATCAATACCTCTGAAATTCCTTACCGTTCTATCGAACTGACAGCTGACGGGCAATATGTGGCGATAAAGGCTGCCGCCTATCCTTATGGCGTGAAAGCTACGGCACGCAAGGCTACGAAAGTGGCCGGTTTGTTCAATCACCGTCCTGTGTTCAGCCGCAATATTGAGAACACGATGTTGATAGCAGGGCGTTTTGAACAAGTTATTGAAAATGAATACAGTTTGGAAGGGCTTGGTACATTGGTTGTGGAAGGACGGGACGGAAACGGTAATATCACAGCTTTTAAAATGATAGGCTATGATGGAGTGGAGACCGAGGTACCTGTACAAAAGGCTGTGAACGTGGACGATGAGTTGACGGGAAATTCCGGAAATCTTTGCCGTATGTGGACGGCCGTGGAAGAACGTGCACAGTATTATATGGAAAAGGTGAATGTATATGATGCCATCTATCGTGTGGATGCCGACCAAGTGACTACCTATGTGAACAGTTACGGCATAGATTGGGCGGAAGAAGACATCTTCGACGTGGGAAGTGAAGCCATGGAACGTGTGCTGTTCTCGCAAGCAGGTACTTACTTGCAATTTTTCCGCGATGGTTCTGTGGAGCTTTCCTATTGGAGATGGGAGGACAAGGCCAATGGTGTCATTTATGCCTATGACTTTGGTGAGGAATATGACGGAGCAACTGCCACTGCCGTTTTCTATGGGAATCGTGTCAATGTGTTGGAAAGTTTCTCCGACTATTCGGAAGAAGATGATTTGTTGATGCGGTCTATCTACACTACGGTGCTCGAAGCTGCTTATTGATTTTGATAGAGGTGTTAAGATAATAAAAGCCGTTTTAGCTGTTTTTTTATGCTAAAACGGCATTTTTTATTTTGAAGATTAGAGCATTGGGGCTTTATTATGTCGTTGGTTTGTCTCTTCGTAAGAGATAAACTGACAGGACAAAGTTATGCTAATAACTTGAAAAATACAAGAATAACGAAGATAAATATAGTAGAGGTTACAAACAAATTCAGTACTTTGTCAAGAGTCTGACATAAAACAGATTTGTATCTCTATATTGTATAGCTTATTACTCTCGTCAGTTTATCTCTTACGAAGAGAGCAATGTGTAATTAAAAAAATAAGTTATGAAAAGAGTTACTTTTTTATGGTTGTGGGTTTGTGCCCTTTTGTGGGGCGCAGGCGTGCAGGTTTGGGGCGCACCGGTCACTTTTGTGGTGGATGGTTATAAGTATATCGTCCGTAGCGGAGAAAGCCAACGGGTTACTTTGTCAGCCATTCCCCGTGGGGTGAAGGATATAGTCATTCCTTCCTCTGTGCAGCATGAGGGTGTGGACTACAGCGTGGTGTGGATTGGTGGGGATGCCATCATCGCTTCATCCATCCATTCGCTTTCGATTCCGGCCACGGTGGAAGGTTTCAGTGATGAAAAGTATGCTTTCGACGATTGCGACCAGTTGGAGAAAGTGACGGTGGATCCAAGTTCCGAATTCTTCTTTTCGCAGGACGGATGCCTTTACAGTAAGACATTGCCGAAGAGATGCCTTGTCATTCCGCGCATGGTGAAAGGCACTGTGGTCGTTCCGGACGATGTGGTGGGAGGGGAATATCCTTCATTGTATTTAGAGGATAAGCCCAATATCGAGGGTATTGTGTTTCCGGCCGGTTTGGTTAATCTGACAGTGAAGGACTGCCCGTCTTTGGTTTCCGCAACGTTCCCGGCTTCGGCAGAAGGTATTTCCATTGACGGTTGCCCGTCTTTGGCCAAGTTAGAGATGTCCGGCAAGAGTGAACGTTATGAAGTAGAAGACAATGTGCTGTACGGATGGTATACAGAATGGAATACTGATGTGAGGTTGCGTGCAATCGTTTTTATCGGTGTGGACAAGACATCTTATACGATGCCGGCGGATGCAAGGTTGACATCGTCTTATCAAGCTGCGCAGTTTGCCGCTATGGAGAATTTGGTTTCTTTGTCTGTCGCAGCGGGAAATGCCGAATATGTTTCAGAGGACAATGCCATTTATTCACGTGAGCCTTTTAATGGGGAAAGGAGCTTGGTGGATTTGGCCGGTGGATTGACATCATTCCACATACCGGCAGATGTCGTTGATGTGGCGCATGTTGAGATTCCTTCGGATGATTATAATTTTGAAGATCGTGTTGTGCCGGTATTCGGCATGTTGAAGAAGTTGGAAAAACTGACTGTGGCCGAAGGAAACAAGCACTTTGCGGCTTCCGGCAATGTGTTGCTCCAAAAGGCAGACGAAGCCATAGGCGGAGGAGAAGAAGGTTGGGTGGCCATGTTGGTGGCACCGGCCTTGACCGGCAAGGTTGTGCTGCCTGACGATGTTGTCAAGGTGGACGGTATGGCTTTCTATGGCTCGTTGATTTCTTCAGTGACCATTCCCGATGGGGTAATGGTGTCTTACGGTGCGTTCGGCAACAGCAAGCAGTTGACGGAGGTTATCTTTAAAGGGAGTGCGTCGGCCGAAAGTTCCGCTTTCGTGGGGACACCGTGGTTGGAAAACCATGAGCCTGGCGTGATTTATGCCGGAACGACGGCCATTGGCTTGGCAGGCGACTTGGCAGAAATTACCATCAAGCCGGGTACAAAGACCATCGGCAAAGAGGCGTTCACTCCGTTCGACCGTCCCACATCTTTGGTCAAGGTGGTTCTGCCCGATGGTTTGGAGACGATAGAATCCTATGCTTTCGCCAATTGTGATAAGTTGAAGGAAATCAACCTGCCGGCTTCGTTGAAAACTGTGGTTGGCAACGCTTTTGATTATTGTACGGCCTTGTCCGGTTTGACATTGGAAGAAGGTATCACTTTCTTGCCGGATGTTTTTGCAGACCTGCCCGTCAAGAAGGTTTATGTGCCTGCATCTGTCGGTGATTGGGAAGCTTCCGGTTTTGGATATTATGTAGAAGCCTTTGAGGTGTCGCCCGACAATCCTTACTACAAGTCGGTGGATGGTATTGTGTATGCCAAAGACCTCGCTACGGTGTATATGGTACCTCCGGCCAAGACGAGGGTAAGGATAGAAGAGGGGGTGAAGTATATCGGCCAGCCGGATGAATGGGCGCGCATGCGCAGCGCGGATATCACTGTGCCTGAGATTTATTTTGGCGACAGGATAGAGTCTATTTCATTGCCTTCAACCCTTGAGGCGGTTTATGGTTATGGCATGTTCTCTTATTGCAGGCTGAAAGAGTGCCGGGTTTATAATCCCTCTCCCATAGTATTGGAGGAAAATACATTCCCGTACGACTTGTCCGGAGTGACGCTTTATGTTCCGGAAGGCAGTCTGGAAGCTTATAAGAATGCCGTGGAATGGTCGCGTTTCGGGCATATTGAAGAGTTCGACGCTTCTGCCATCAACGGTTTGCCGGCAGCTCAAGAGGTGAAAGAAGTAGGCCGCTATACGTTGGACGGTCGCAAGATTACGCAGCCGGAGCGTGGCATCAACCTGATTAAGATGAGCGATGGTACAACTCGTAAGGTAGTGGTAGACTGATTGCTTGCAGATAGAAACAAAAGAATCCGCTTTGACTATGTCGAAGCGGATTCTTTTGTTTTATATGGCAGGGGGCTTTTCATTGCCCGTCCATGTTTATGCGTCGATATTGGCGTAAGTGGCGTTCTGTTCGATAAACTCACGGCGCGGTCCGACATCTTCGCCCATCAGCATGGAGAACACGTAATCGGCTCCGGCTGCGTCTTCGATGGTGACCTGCTTCAGCAGGCGTGTTTCGGGGTTCATGGTAGTTTCCCATAACTGTTCCGGATTCATTTCTCCTAAACCTTTGTAGCGTTGGGTTGTCATGCCTTGTTCGGAACCGTTGTTATATTGTTGCATGAAACGCAGGCGGTCGGCTTCCGTATAGCAATACTCTTCGATTTTACCCTTCTTGCAACGATAAAGCGGAGGAGTGGCGATATACAAGTGGCCTTTCTGGATGAGTTCGGGCATGTAGCGGTAGAAGAGCGTCATCAGCAGTGTGTCAATGTGGGAACCATCGACATCGGCATCGGTCATGATGATTACTTTGTAATAGCGTAGCTTTTCATAATTGGCTTCCTTGCTGTCTTCGCCCAAGCCGAAACGTACGCCCAAAGCCTGTATGATGTTGTTCACTTCTTCATGTTCGAAAGCCTTGTGCCACATGACACGCTCCACGTTGAATATCTTACCGCGGATGGGGAGGATGGCCTGATATTGACGGCTGCGCCCTTGCTTGGCAGAGCCGCCGGCCGAATCACCCTCGACGATGAACAGTTCGCAGTTGGCTGCATCCTTGTCCGAACAGTCGGCCAACTTGCCCGGCATACCGCCGCCCGACATCGGACTCTTGCGCTGTACGCTTTCACGGGCCTTGCGGGCGGCCACACGTGCTGTCGCAGCCAGGATGACTTTGTCCACAATCAGTTTGGCTTCTTTTGGATGTTCCTCCAAATAATAACTTAAGGCTTCGCCTACGGCTTGCTGTACGGCACCGGCTACTTCGCTGTTACCCAATTTGGTTTTGGTCTGTCCTTCAAACTGCGGTTCGGCCACTTTGATGGAAATGACGGCGGTAAGTCCTTCGCGGAAGTCCTCGCCGGAAATTTCCACCTTGTTCTTCTCTAGCTTTTCCAATTCCTTGGCGTATTCGTCTTCAGCGTATTTCTTCAGCGTACGGGTCAGTGCCGTGCGGAAACCGGCCAAGTGCGTACCGCCTTCTATGGTATTGATGTTGTTGACGTAGGAGTGGATATTTTCCGTATAACCGTTGTTGTACATGATGGCTACTTCGATAGGAACCCCTTGCTTTTCCGTGTTCAGGTATATCACGTCGTTGAACAGGTGGATACGGCTGGAATCAATGTAGCGCACGAATTCTTTCAGGCCGTCCTTGCTATGGAATGTCTCGCTGCGCGGCACACCGTTCTCGTCCTTTTCGCGCATATCGGTCAGGATAATGGTGATACCGGCATTCAGGAATGCCAGTTCGCGCATGCGGTTGGCCAGAATCTCATATTTGTAAGTGGTCGTGATGAAGATGCTGCTGTCCGGCCAGAACTGTTGGCGTGTGCCCCGAAGTTCGGTTTCGCCTACGACCTTGACCGGATAAAGCGGCTTGCCGCATTCGTATTCTTGTTGGTAAATCTTGCCTTCCCGGAAGACTTGCGAAAGCATGTGGGTAGAAAGGGCGTTTACGCAAGACACACCGACACCATGAAGACCTCCGGACACCTTATAGGAACCCTTGTCGAACTTGCCACCCGCATGAAGTACGGTCATTACGACTTCCAATGCGGACTTGTGCTCTTTTTCATGCATGTCTACCGGAATACCGCGGCCGTTGTCTTGCACGGTGATGGAGTTGTCTTCATTGATAGTGACTTCTATGTGCGTGCAATAGCCGGCAAGTGCTTCGTCGATGGAGTTATCCACGGTTTCATAAACCAAGTGGTGCAAACCTTTCTCGCTGATGTCTCCGATATACATCGCCGGACGTTTGCGTACGGCTTCCAGTCCTTCCAACACCTGAATGCTGCTGGCCGAATAATTTGTGCCTTTTATTTCTTCTTCTGACATAGTTTTAATTCGTTCATATTTAACGCACAAATATACGCAAAAACTTTGAAAGGGGAAAGGAAAAAGGAGGGTTTTGCCCTTTATGTAACCGTGAAAATCCTGTGGGTTTGTCGTGTTTAGACGAGGATGTTTGCTTGCGTCGGCCGAAAAGTGTAATTTTGCCGTTTAAAGAAGTTGCCGGGTCATGATGTCGGTTTTTTAATAATTGGAAAAAGAGGTGATGGGTAATTGTCTGGAGATAGCCGGTACCTGTGTCGGCCTGATTTATCTTTGGCTAGAGTATAAAGCTAGCATTTATTTGTGGATAGTAGGTGTAGTCATGCCGGCCATCTATATTTTCGTGTATTATGAAGCAGGGTTATACGCAGATTTTGCTATCAATGTTTATTATCTGTTGGCGGCAGCGTACGGATGGTTGAGTTGGAAATACGGGTGGGGCGGAAAGGAAGATGCAGCTTCTGCTCTGTCGATAACCCATACTCCTCCCCGGATTTATGTGCCTCTGTTCTCGGTCTTTGTGGTCACTTTGGTATTGATTGCCTGGATCTTAACAGAATTTACCAATAGTGACGTGCCTTGGTCGGATAGTTTTACGACGGCTTTGAGTATCGTGGGAATATGGATGTTGGCCCGTAAATACGTAGAGCAGTGGTTGGTGTGGATTATAGTCGATGTGGTTTGCTGTGGATTGTATGTTTATAAAGAACTTTATTTTACGGCCGGACTGTACGGCCTTTATGCCCTAATTGCTATCGGAGGATATAAGAAATGGATACGAATGATGGAAGAGGAGAAATGAGACGGGTCGGTTGGGATTTCGTGCCGGAAGCGGTAGTCGTGGGGAATGGGGAGTTTCCCGTGTCGGCTTTGCCGTTGAGGATACTGGACACAGCTCCTTTTACGGTATGTTGTGACGGGGCGGCCGACCGTTGTTTAGAGTCGGGACGCGTGCCGGACAGGATTGTAGGGGATGGAGATTCGTTGAGCGTGGAAAACCAGAAAAGATATGCGGGTATTATCCGGTATAATCCGGACCAAGAGACAAACGACCAGACCAAAGCTGTGAGCTATCTGTTGGAAAAAGGATTTCGTCGGATTGCCATTGTCGGTGCTACGGGGCGTAGGGAAGATCATACTTTGGGGAATATCAGCCTGTTGATGGAATATATGCGGATGGGAGCGGAAGTACGTATGTATACGGATTATGGTTTTTTCGTACCGGTGAAAGGGGATTGCCGTTTTTTCTGTTGCAAGGGAGTACAGGTTTCGATTTTTGCTTTCGGCACGCGAGGCTTGCGTGGGGAAGGTCTGGCTTATCCTTTGCGTGATTTTGCCAACTGGTGGCAAGGGACGTTGAACGAGGCGACCGGTGAAGAGTTCGTGATACGTGGGGAGGGGGAGTATTTAGTGTTCATCAATATGCCGACGGTTTCTTAGGGACAGTTTGCCCAATGGGTACAGATACAAAAAAAAGAGTTGAAGAAACTTCAACTCTTTCCTATATATGATACTATCGGAATTATCCCAATTTGTTGATGTAAATGGCCAATTTAGATTTCAAATTGGCAGCTTTATTCTTGTGTATGATGTTTACTTTAGCCAATTTGTCTAACATCTTTTGTACACTGGGATACATCGCTGTAGCCTCAGCCTTGTCTGTCGTAGCACGAAGCTTACGAACAGCATTACGCATGGTCTTCGCGTAATATCTATTGTGGAGTCTTCTTTTTTCCTCCTGCCGTATTCTTTTTAATGATGATTTATGGTTTGCCATCTTTACGTTTAAATAATTCGTTCAACTTAGTAGTCCCTAGGAGAGTCGAACTCCTCTTTAGAGAATGAAAATCTCTCGTCCTAACCGATAGACGAAGGGACCAACGCGATTTGAGCTTTCGCTCTTTTGCTTTCTGAAACCGTTTTCAAGTCATTTGCAGACTACCGTTCTCATTTGCGATGCAAAGGTATGGCTTTTCTTTGAACCGACAAAATAAATCGAGGAAAATCTTTCAAAAAAATGTGTTTTTGGTGATTTTTTCCCGTATTTCGGTCGTTTTTCCTAATTTTAGTCCCCAAAAATGGAGATTTATGCAGGAAAAAACGCAAGGCGTGGTGTTGCGTACGCTAAAATACAACGACAATTCTTTGATTGTGGATATCTATACGGCCATACGTGGGACGGTGTCTTTCATGGTAAAGTTGCCAAAATCGCGTAAGGCGGCCCTCAAAGGTGTGTTCTTTCGGCCGCTTTCCATTTTGGAGATAGATTTCGACTACCGGCAGAAGTCGGCTTTGCAGCGCATACGGGATGTGCGGTTCAAGTATGTTTATCAGACGTTGCCGTACGACCCACGTAAGTCTTCCATGGCTTTGTTCCTGGCCGAATTCCTTTGCCGTGTGTTGAAACATGAAGAGGGGAGCGACACACTTTTTTCCTATATCCTCTATTCTTTGCAATGGTTGGATGCCAGTGGGGAGGGGTTCTCAAACTTCCATCTGGTTTTTCTCACACGGCTGACGCGGTTTCTTGGTTTCTATCCCAACGTGGAGGAGTGGCACAAGGGGGATTGTTTCGACATGGTGGAGGCTTGTTTTGTGTCCTCTTCCCCGTCCCGCCATGCATATTTGGAACCGCAAGAGGCGGCTCTCATCCCCCTCTTCATGCGGATGAACTATGATACGATGCGTTTTTTTGCGATGAACCGTCTGGAGCGCGGTCGTTACTTAGAGGTGTTGGATGAGTATTACAGGCTGCATGTCCCGGAGTTCCCTGAATTGAAATCCTTGGATGTCCTGAAGGAGGTTTTTGCCTGATTCCGAGCGTGGGGAAAGCAATGTCCGGGGCTTGTGTGTCCTTAAGGGATATGCAAGAAAGCTTTGAATCACAAAAGGAAAAAGCCTATGTGGCTTCTTCCTTTTGCGTGTGCCAAATGAAAAGTCTATTGTCTTTTCAATATATAGTGTCCGGCAAGCTCGCCTTGATTGACTGTGCCCAGGCTGTCAGACAGCATAAAGCCTGTTTCGACACGTTTGAAATAAGTCTTTTCTCCGGAAGAAGGAGTAATCAGTTCAATCAAGTCCTTTGCCTTCAGGTGGTAAATGCCGCTGCTTTCATACTTCCCGTTTTTTTCGCCGATGTATTCTCTTTTATAGGTATAAGTGCTGTCTGCATTGATTGTCAGTGAAGCGCGGATGCCTTCACAGGATGCAGCCGGAAATATACCTTCAAAGGTGCCCGTCATGGCGAGGGCAGTTGTGTCGCCGACGGCTGTGGCTGCTTCCGTTTCTGTCGTTTCTGTTGTTGCAGCTTCTTTTTTCTGGTTGCTTGTGCAGGCGGCCATGCAAGCCAACAAGGCTGCTGCCAAGATCTGATTCATTTTTTTCATACTTAAAATCCTTTCTTTTATAAGTTTGCCTTAAAACAGTTGTTTCTTCAAGACACACAAAAGTACATGTTATTTTGGGAATGAAATCATGAACCCGGATAATCTTTTCGACTTTAACATACCAGAGGACCCTTTGGGCAAAAAGGCAATGTGCACAATCTTGTTGGCTAACGAGTTTTCCGGATTATTGGCAACCGTCGCCTGCCGCAAAAGGCGGGGCTTTACGGAAAGTGGCGTCAACAGCAATCAGAATCAATTTTTTATCCATAGGCTTTTGCAACTGGGCTGTTTTTTATATCTTTGCCTGATATGCAGACCTATATTCTTATTACCCTCGTCGTCATTGCTACCATCCACTTGATGATGGCCTCCGTGTTGTTCTTGTATTCCCGTTATAAGGTGCAATACTTGTCCTTGGCATGGATTATGGGCATATTCGGAGTGTTGACTTGTGTGTCCTTCCCGTTCATGCCCTTGCTCAAGTTCGCGAATGTCGGCTTGCTCCATCCTTTCATGCTTTTGTTGTTGGTGGTGACTTCTTTTCTTCAGGGCATTTATCCCTTGAGCATCCCCATGCCGGGATATTTGCAGTGGGGACGGATGTGGCGTTATGCCTCGCCGGCCATATTCCTTATTATATTATATGTCGCCAGTCTGCTTTTGGGAAACCGTCCGGTGATTGTCCATACCTACTCCGAACTGGCAGAGTGTTGGTGGGGGCCGGACATGTTGTTCCGTCTGGCAGGTTTGGGGTTGTCTGTCTACTATGTGACCAATATACTTCGCCTGCCCCGGTTGTTGGTCAAGAATGCCGAGATACCCCGTTATTTGAAAGGTTACGTGACCGCCATGGGGCTGAATATGGTGTTCTATATAGTAGTTACGGCAGTATTCAATGCCATGTTGTTATTAGTCTATTTCTATTTGTTCTGTCTTTTGAATATGTATTTGTTCTATCGGACATTGGAGACCATGGCCATCCATTTGCCTAAGCCAGAGATTGTAGAGGTGGATGAAGCACCCACGGAAGAGGTTATCGTGCAGGCCGAAAAGGAGGACTTCAACGAAACCAACCGGCGTCGTTTTGAGCGGGTGGAGTTCTTCATGCAACATGACCGTGAGTGGCAAGACAACACGTTCGGGCGCGACCGCCTGTGCGAGGCCACGGGAATCAACCGCCATTTGTTATTGCAATGCCTCCGGAGCCAAGGTTATAACAATTGCCACGACTACATCAATTCTTACCGTATCAGTGCATTGAAGCGCGGAGTGGCCGACGGCTCAATCGTCTCGGTGGCCGATTGTGTCGTTGTCGGTTTCGGCTCGTCCAAGACCGCCCGTATTTGCTTTGAGCGTATGGAAGGCATGAAGTTGGACGATTACCTGAAGAAAAGGTCTGCCCTCAACGCCAAGGCTTAGCATTGTGCTTGTTTTCTGTTTGGCAAAGTGCCGGGAAACAGAAATGTGGGGCGGGCCGGAACTGCGTTCCGTGCTGCGCCCCACACTTGCGTTATGGATAAAGTTCAGGTTTAGCCTTACCAGAGTCCTTCCCAGTGATTCCGGTTGGAACGGAATTCGCCTTCGAAGATTTCATCCTTTATTTCGATGTCGTTCCTGTCCCCGGTGCCCAGTTTGGATGTCGCGATAATTCCTGTTGTGTCCAATTTCACTATTCCCACAACGGGCGTGGTGTAAATGTTCTTTTTCATTTCGGTGTCTCCTGTTTTTATTTTACGATATGTTTTTTTCCGTTGATGAGGTAGATGCCTTTGGGCAGGTCGTCGGTAGTGGTGGCTTGGCTGCGCACCTTGATGCCGTTCAGGCTATAGATGTCGAAGGTTTGGCCGCCTTTCCCGGCTTCCACGTCGGAGATGCCGGTTCCGCTTCCCTCAAGGCGGATGCGCAGGGTATTCACTTCAGATCCGCTTACGGTGAAATAGGCTCCTGTGCTGCCCAGTGTGCTGCCCGTTCCGCCGCGCATGATGTACTGTTCGCCTGCTTTCTCGGCTACGCCGTAAAGGCCTTCCATGTTCTTGCCTGCTTCATAGTTGCCGACGAAGGTCACGTTGCCGTGGGTTACGGAAGTGGGGACGGTTGCTTTGATTTCTGTGCTGATGTACAAGGGAGTGGCAGGTGCCTTTTCAAAATAAATGAGATAGGGCGTGTTGGCCATCATGCTTTCTGTTTTAGTGAAAGTGAGTGTAGTTCCGTCGCAAGCGGTGAAAGCTTGTACCTGTGTTGCACCTAATGTAGTGGGTGTAGTGTCGAATGGTAGGCATATCGTGTTCCAATTTGCCGCAAAATTACGGGAGAGAGTCACGTTGTAAAGCCCTCCTCCGGTCACTTCTAACGTTGTGGTGCCGTTTATGACAAGTTCTGGTGCGAAAGAGACTTTAATTATCTGTCCGATAGTGTTAGTCATGTCAATGTCGATGTCGGCTGTCATGTTGTCACCGTTTTTGGTGGCAGAGAGCACCACGGGGACATCCCCCAATTGCGGTCCGAGCCAACTTGTAACACCTTCTTTGTCTCCCTCTGTGATTTGTATGGTTTGGTTGGCGGTAAAGGAGTTCCCGTCTTCGCTTACGGTTAGGTTTTTCAATAAGATGTTACCTATGGGCATGGCATCTTCGCCTGCTCCCAATATGAAGTTGTCCAAGGCGAAGGAATAGGACGCGTCCGTATTCTTGATTAATCGGATAGTTGTAATCTGGGGATCTGCGGAATTGCCGTTGATGGTCACGAGCAATGGATTGGTAAACTTGGTTTCCAGTACTGGCGTGAAAGAGACTTTAATGACCTGTCCGATAGTGCTAGTCATGTCAATGTCGATGTCGGCTGTCATGTTGTTTCCGTTTTTGGTGGCAGAGAGTACCACGGGGACATCCCCCAATTGCGGTCCGAACCAACTTGTAACACCTTCTTTGTTTCCCTCTGTGATTTGTATGGTTTGGTTTGCGGTAAAGGTCTTCCCGTCTTCGCTTACGGTTAGGTTTTTCAATAAGATGTTACCTATGGGCATGGCATCTTCGCCTGCTCCCAATATGAAGTTGTCCAAGGCGAAGGAATAGGACGCGTCCGTATTCTTGATTAATCGGATAGTTGTGATTTGGGAATCTGCGGAATTGCCATTGACGGTCACGGTCAAGAAGCCGGAATAGTCGGTGCTTTCCAAGGGTATTTGTTCTTCTGCCTGCTTGAATTCCAACGTGTAAGTATGGAAGTTTTCTGTATTGGCACTGATGTCGTTCCCCTTCACCGTGATGGTAAGCTTGTGTGTCTCTTCATCGTAAGACTTCTCCACGATGGCGCCTATGCCGTCGGCTTTAGCGGAAAGTTTGCTTTCGTCGTAATCTGCCGTGATGGTATATTCGTATTTGTCTTTGCTGAAACCGTCGATGCTTTTGCCGTCGTACGAGAGTTCGGCTAATTGGGAATAGTACAAGTATTGCACGTCGTCCACTTCCAGTATGCTTTGGTCTTTGATGTTAGCACGCGTCCAATAATCGGCACTTGAAATGATGACATTCATTTTTTCAGGAATGGTGTTTTCTTGCCCTTTTTCGTAATTTAGCGGCACGATGATTTCTTGCCAGTCATTGTTTGTGGTAGTGGCGAATCCATAGTCGCATGACGCAATGAGCGTCCCGTTTGCCGTTCCACTCTCTTTTCCCATAACAACGCGGTCTACATCTTCTTTTATGTCGTTTGCTGTGTGTGACTTGATTCCTGAGCTGTAGGTCCCTTTCCACAGATAGGCGATTATGTGGGCGTTTTCATTTCCCTCTGTGGATGGCGTACGTTTGTACCATCCTCTGATGGCATCCGGGCGGAAAGTGAAATTTGTCCCGCCATATACACCGCCATCACACTGTTCAATAGTAGAAACGGCATAAACCCACGGGGTGCCAAATGTGATGAAAGCGGGTGCATTGCTACCTATATTACCGACACCGACAAATTTATTGGTGAGAACCACGGATTTTGTTCCGTTTCTGCTTACACCTTGTGTTATGAGTGTTTCTTGTTTTTCTTGTGAAAAAAAGTAAGCCCAAACTTTTTGGTTTACGCTTGAACCGTTCCAATCCATTGGTTCGGTTCCCGGGCGTTGCCTGAAACCTTCGGCTCCACCGCTTTTTCCGCTTTTACTTGATTGGTAGGAACTACCGCAAACTTCTTTCCATGCTTCAAAACCTGTATTTGGGAGATATTGCGCTTGTATTCCGCAGCCAAATGTTGCCCCCAATAACAAAGTAAACAATCTCTTCATTCTTATCTATCTTTTTATAGTTTGTAAATAGCCGCTTTTAGTTCTTTTGGCCAATACAAAAGTAGGCAGAAAGGCCAAAAGTGCATTTCCTGTTTTGGTAGGATTTTCGGATTTTACGGTAGTAATTTCAGTAGAATAAAGGGTTTACCGTTTTTTTACCCAAAGGAGGGGGAAGGGGAAGGAAGAAGAAGGAGGGAGTTGGTGTTTTGTCAATATAACGAAAATACGGATGCCATTGGCAGAAGGGAGCGAATCAATCTCAGGAGATTGAAAAATTGATCTCAGGAGAATGGAAAATCATTCTAAGCAGATTGATTTTTCGTTCTCCGCAGTTTTTCGAAGAAGGTCGTTGAGGTTTGGGAAGTGGCTTGTATTCAGCTGTTTATATGACAAATGCCGATGGAGAATCCTCCATCGGCATTTGTCTTCTTTTTTTAGGGGAATCGCAGCCCGTTACTTTATTTTTTGATAACTTTCTTGCCGTCTACAATATAAATGCCTTTCTGCAATCCGTCGAGGGCATGGGCTTTTTCCACATTGCCCTTCACGAGAATGCCTTGCAGAGTGTAGACGTTTGTCGTTTGCATTTGCTTTTCAGACAGGGCAGAATGAATGGAAGAACCAAAATCGTCCGTGCCGAATACGACGTGGATAGTTTGTCCGAGCAAGACCATTTCAATGTCGATTGTAGTGTAGAATTTGTCATCGGAAATTTTACCTACCATTTGTAGGGGCACATCGCCTAACATAGGACCGAGCCACATGCCTTCAATAGGTATGTCTCCGGCCTCGATTTGTATGGTCTGGTTCGTGGTGAATGTGTTATACAATCCAGAAGCTGTCAACGGGATTTCATTCACCTTGATTGTCCCTACATACATCATGTCTTCTCCTGCGCTAAGACAGAAGTTGGGAAGTGTAATGTTCATGATGCCGTCTTTGGGGGTCTCTACCGTGATTTTAGTAGTTTGTTCAGGACTGGATTCACCGTTAATGGTGACAACGAGTTTGTCTGTGTACTCTTTAGATGCCTTGCTTCCTGTTGAAGCAGCGTTCATGGCGTACCCTTGCGTGAGGCTTGCACAAAATAATAATAAGGTAAATAACTTCTTCATATTCATATTTTTTTAAGTGATCAATAATAATAAGCCATTCCGAAAGTGGCATAGAGTGGGAAGAGTGAGAACGTGACGGTTTCAAAGTCGCTTTTGAACACATCGTTCATACCCCAGTCCAACAGTCCAAAGACGTTGAGATGCTTCTTTATACGGAAGTCGGCACAGAATTCCATCCCCCAAGAAAAATGGCGCATGTTGTCGCTGAAGTCGTAAGAAGCCGGATTGTCGGTACCGATGGTTATCTTTTGTCCCACGGGTGAGCCTTCGCGCAAATAGCCGTCGAAGACTTCGCCGTCGAAGTCACGATAGATCCAATAGCTGACGTAAGGGCCGAGATTGAATGTCCATCTGGCTCCTACACGGTAGGTGGCCGTTACGGGAATCGTAAAGCCCGTCATGCGGGTCTCGGTAATGTCCGTCCCCGTGAAACGTCCTTCTACCACGTCTTCGCCCATCACGATGGCCATGTTGTAGTTTTTCACTTCAGCCCCCGTGCGCATGCCTTGCATGAAAAAACGAAGTCCGGCGGAAAGTCCCCATCTCGTATTGAAGTACTTATATCCGTCTATTCCTAAACTGAAACCGCCCTTCGGAGCGAATTCGTTGATTTTACGGATTTCCTTGGGAAGAGGAAGAGGAGTCGTTCCGCCTAGCACGAATCCGGCCCTGACGACATAGCCCATACCGTCGTGGTCGGATGTCGGTCCCCATTTCGCATAGTTGGCTTCCCGGTTCTCGCGGTTTTCCTTCATCAGTTCTTTGAGGTCTTGTGCCTGTAACGTGCCCGTGGCTGATGACAGGGCAAAGATTAGGATATATTTCAGATGTTTCATGTTCTCTTCTTTATTATGGGTTATTCTTCACAAACCACTTTCACTTCATCTACCAACAGCGTGCTTCCAACGGCGCCGCAGAAACTGGCTCCTTCGATGCTGGAAGTGAAGACGACAGCCAGGTTGTAGCCGTAAGCCTTTAGTAGTTTCTCGTTTACGTTGCCGCTATATTCAAAGGGGATGTCAAAGCGGGTCCATGTGTTGAAATCATGCACCGGATTTTGGATGCGTGCCAAAGCCACGATGTTAGGGTGGGTCAATACGTCATCGCCTTTCAGGGTGACAGGTTGCCCGTGCCCGTCCGTGTTCTTGTATAATACGGCATATAAGTCCGGTTCGTCAATGCGGTCTTCAATGATGGTGCCTTTTCTGTTCTGGAATTTTTCGCCTGGCTTGAATTTGTAATATCCTTCAAAGCGCAATGGTTTTTTGTTGAACGGCAGGCCGAAGCGCGTGGCGGCCATGGCATCTTTCAAGGCGTTGGCCACATCAAACGTCCCGATAAACAAGTTGCCTGCTGCGATGCGCATATTGACCATGACACCGAAAGGACCGGTGTCACACGTTTCGAGCTTGACGGATTGTCCGTTTATGGCATCCTTTGTCCACGGTATCGTAGGGAACTCGTCGGGTTTGGCTGACGAACGGCTGATGGCGTAACCCGGGTTGCCGGTAGCCCATTGGGGGACGTCGTTGCCGTGTGCCGATTTTTCGAACCACTCGTAATAACGTCCATTGGCTTCCATCTTAATGTTTTCAAAAGAAAGGTCGGTCTCTATGGGCTGTATGAGTGCAAACTTTACATGATAATCCCGGTGCCATTGCCGGTCTTCGGACATGACCCGGTAGCGTATGCCGCCGTGCGTGAAGTCTTGCACACTACCGTTTTCGGGTGTGATGGAGGCACCCGGAGTGAGCTTGAAGTTTATTTTCAACGCTTGCAACTGCGTGGAGTCTGTGAAGTCTTCGCGCAGATAAAACACGATGGACGTGTCGGACGACGCCACGTCCTTCACTGCGTCATTCGGGGTGAAGAACAAAGCCTCCTCGTCAGATGCGAGAACATAAGCCTCTTCTATATCACACTCTGAGTTGGCGGGTTCGTTTTGTATGCAAGAGCTTAACGAAAAAGCGGCAAAAAGAGAAAGTCCGCATAAGATTTTCTTCATGAATATACAAGTCTTAGATTAAAACCAAGGCAAAGGTAATGAAAAAGGTTGGTTAAATCGCAAAAAACGGTATAAAGAGTTATTTTACCATTATTTCCTTTCGTGCGCAGGCAGATGAATAGAAAAGAAAACACCGATGAAATCGGATGTTTTTAATATAATCCTGGCAAATGCTGTCTTTTACCTGTTGTTCCGGCCTTCTTTGATTTTTGTTCTACCACGGCATGCAGGATTACGATGTCGGTTTGCGGGCGGTCGTGGGAGTCTGTCGCGGTGGATTGGATGTTTTCTACCACATTGAGCCCTTCTATGACTTCGCCGAATACGGTGTATCCTCCGTCTAACCCGGGTGTGCCTCCGGTGGTGAGGTATTCTTGCTCCATTTCCCTGTTGGTTTCAAAATCACCGTACACACCGCCTTTCAGCGCGGTCCAGGCAAAGGCCAGTTCCCGGGGGCGGTATTTCTTTCCCCATACGATGTAAAATTGCGACCCGTTGCTTAGGCGGTCCGGGTTGTTTGCGTCATTTTCGCACGCCATGGCCACCGCTCCTCTTTTATGGTATTGGAAAGGCAGGTCTATTTCGGGAGCCAACATATATCCCGGCCCTCCTTCTCCCAATATCTTTCCGCCCGGAGCCTGTTTGGAATTCGGGTCGCCTGCTTGAATGACGAAGTCTTTCACGACGCGGTGGAAGAGCGTTCCGTCGTAGAATCCTTCTGAAACTAATTTGAGGAAATTATCCCGGTGGACCGGTGTTTCGTCGTTCAGCGCGATACGAATGTTGCCCATTGCGGTTTCCAGTCGCACAATCGAACGTTTTTCGCGGATTTTCCCTTGGGTGTGAAATGCGGTTGTTCCTATTAGGAATACCAATAACAAGAGTTTTTTCATAAGGTTTCAGTCTAACTGTGGGCAAAGATAGTAAAAACTATTTCTGCCGGGAAATAAATCGCTCTTTTTCTTGCAGATGCCTCGCGTTCTTTCTTCATGGAGTTATTAACAGCATGTCGATAAATATTTTATTATAATAAGGTGTATGTGTCTATGAAAATTCGTACCTTTGACCTCGCGTAATGTAAAATATTGATGGAAGAAGCAGTTTATCACGTCCCTGTCTTGTTGAAAGAATGTGTAGACGGTCTGGTGGTCAATCCTGCCGGGGTATATGCCGATGTCACTTTCGGAGGAGGAGGGCACAGCCGGGCGATTGTGTCCCGGCTGGATACGGCCGGGCATTTGTATAGTTTTGACCAAGACGAAGATGCCGAGGCGAATATCGTTGCTGACGGACGTTTTACGTTTGTCCGGAGCAATTTCCGGTACCTGAAGAACTGGATGCGCTATTACGGCGTGGGAGAGTTGGACGGCCTGCTGGCTGATTTGGGCGTGTCGAGCCACCATTTCGATGATGCGGAACGGGGCTTCTCGTTTCGTTTCGACGGGAGGTTGGACATGCGGATGAACCAGCGGGCGCAGTTGACAGCGGCGGATGTGTTGAATGATTACGCGGAAGAGCGGTTGGCCGACATTTTCTACCTGTACGGCGAATTGAAGAATGCCCGTAAATTAGCCTCATGGGTGGTGAAAGCCCGTATGCACAGGAGGATTGAGACGACGGAAGAGTTCATGGAGGTCGTAAAGCCTTTGTTTGAGCGTGACCGGGAGAAGAAAGAATTGGCTAAGGTGTTCCAGGCTTTGCGTATAGAAGTGAACCAGGAGATGGACGCCTTGAAGGAGATGTTGACGGCTGCGGTCGAATTGCTCCGCCCGGGAGGCCGCTTGGTGGTGTTGACCTATCATTCTTTGGAGGACCGGATGGTGAAGAATTTAGTCAAAACCGGAAATGTGGAGGGCAAGCGGATACAGGATTTCTATGGCAATGTGGATTGTCCGCTCAGGGCTGTCCATAATAAAGTGATAGTGCCGGGAGAAGAGGAGCAGCGTGCGAATCCCCGTAGCCGCAGTGCCAAGTTGAGAATCGCGGAAAAGAAATAAAGGATGAAGGAAGAACTGGATTTGGAAGAAAAAACGGACGTGGAACTCGTCGGTGTGCCCACGGAGGAAGCTGCCGGAAGTCCCGGAGCAGAGGAGGCCGAGCCGGGCGGGGGGCTGTCCGAGGGGGATGGCGTGGTGCCGGGCGACGAGGAAAAGGCCGGGCCGGGTGAACTGTCTCCTATCAAGGCTTTCACGGAGAGTGAGGGCGTGGACCAACGTCCTAACGTGTCTTTACGCGAGATATTGGGTGGGGATATCCTTACGGCCGGGTGGTTGCGTCGCCAGATGGGATTGATTTTACTCTGTACGTTTTTTGCCATCATTTATATCACGAACCGTTATTCCGCAGAGCAGGAGATGATTGAGATTGAAAAGTTGAAGACGGAATTGACGGAGGTGAGATACCGTGCGCTGACCCGTTCTAGCGAGTTGACCGTAAAGACACGGCAAAGCCAGATAGAAAAAAGTTTGAGACAGACTCCGGACAGCGTGCTGCAAAGTCCGAAAGAACCTCCTTTTTTGATTAAATCCCAAAACGAGGAAGAAGAATGAACTTCGACAATAAAAAGATAATGCCCCGTTTCTTCGTGGTCATCGTACTGATGAGCTTGGGCGGTTTGTATATATTGGGCAATGCGGCCTACCTGATGTTCGTGGAGAGCGAGTATTGGACGCAGGTGAGCCGTAAACTGGTAAAAGAGAATGTGCCCATTCCTGCCAAGCGTGGAAACATCCTTTCGGCAGACGGGCAGATTATGGCCAGCTCCTTGCCGGAATATAAGATCTATATGGATTATGTCGCGTCGGACAAGAATCCGGAGACGGCCAAGGAACTGCAGGCTTGGAGGGACAGCGTGTTGATGGCCGACTTGGATTCCATTTCCCGGGGGTTGAGTAAAATCTTTCCCGATAAAACCGCCGGATATTTCAAGAAACGGCTGAAAAAGGGAAAAAAGTTGAGACGGAGGAACTGGCAGATATACGGTCGGCGAATCTCTTATATCCAGTATAAGGAGTGCAAGAAACTGCCGTTGTTCCGTGAGTCTCCTTTCAAGGGCGGGTTCTATGCAGAGGAATTCAATCAACGAAAGAAGCCTTACGGCTCATTGGCCACGCGTACGTTGGGGGCTTTGTATGCCAGTAAGGATTCGGCGCGTTACGGCCTGGAGCTTTCCTACGACTCCATTTTGAGGGGCAAGGAAGGCGTGTCCCATCGTGCCAAGGTGCGTAACAAGTGGTTGAGTCTGGTGGATGCCCCTCCGGTGGATGGTAATGATATTGAAACGACCATCGATGTGTCCATGCAGGATGCGGCGGAAAAGGCGTTGTTGAAACAGTTGAAAAACATCAATGGCGACGTGGGCGTGGTAGTGCTGATGGAGGTGGCCACGGGAGATGTGAAGGCCATTGTGAACATGACGAAATGTGCGGATGGCGAGTATCGCGAGGTAAAGAACAACGCCGTGTCTGACTTAATGGAGCCCGGTTCTACTTTTAAGACCGCGTCCATCATGGTGGCACTGGAGGACGGAAAGATTTCGAAGAATGATTTCGTAGACACCGGTAACGGACAGTGGGAGATGCACGGGCGGGTGATGAAGGATCACAACTGGCGGCGTGGCGGTTACGGAAGAATCAGTGTGCCTGAAGTGCTGATGTATTCTTCCAATATCGGGGTCAGCCGCTTGATAGACGACAACTATAAAGACCATCCGGAAAAATTCGTGGACGGGCTGTATCGTGAAGGAGTGGGCATTCCCCTGAATATACCTTTGATGGGAAGCGGAGAGCCGCGGGTGCGCCGCCCGAAGAAGGACGGCAGCAATTGGTCGAAGACGGCCTTGCCGTGGATGAGCATCGGGTATGAGACCCAGATACCGCCGATAGCCACATTGACTTTCTATAATGCCATAGCCAACGGTGGAAAGATGGTACGTCCGCGTTTTGTAAAAGCCGTCCGGAAGAATGGCGAAATCGTGCGCGAATTCCCGGTGGAAGTCATCAAAGAGCGGATATGCTCTCCGAAGACCCTGGACGACATTCAGGAAATACTGGAAATGGTAGTAAGTAAGGGACTGGGCAAGAAAGCCGGATGCAAGGATTTCAAGGTGTCGGGGAAAACCGGTACGGCACAAGTGGCCCAAGGCAAGGGCGGCTATCATGGAGGCCGGATGAAATATCTTATCAGTTTCTGCGGCTATTATCCTTCAGACCGGCCGAAATACAGTTGCATCGTCGCGATACAAAAGTCCGGCCTGCCTGCTTCGGGAGGGGGGCATTGCGGTCCGGTGTTCAGCGAGATTGCCCAAAGCGTCATGGCGAAAGGGGTATATCGCGATGTGTCGGAAGCATCAGATTCGGCTTCCGTCTTCGTCCCGGATGTGTTGGACGGTGACTTGAATGCCACGCGGGCAGTACTGAAAGAACTGGATATTCCTTTTAAACAAGACTGGAGCACGGACAAAGGTGGAAAGAGCGTTTGGGGGAAAGCGGTGAACAGCGGGAATGCCGTGACGTTGCGCGGTGACAATACGCCGATGGAAATCGTACCGGACGTGAAAGGCATGGGGGCAAAAGACGCCGTGTATATGTTGGAGAGCCGGGGATTGAAAGTGAAATTGGAAGGCGTGGGGCGTGTGGTTTCGCAGAGCATCCCGCCGTACGTCAAATATAAGAAAGGGCAAACCATACAGATTAAATTAAAAAGATAAGAGGGAAGCATGATGATGGAGTTGGATATTTTGCTGAAAAGCGTGAGTGTCGTACGGGTCGAAGGCGATACCGCACGGAACATTACGGGAATCAATATGGATTCCCGGCTTGTGCAGCCGGGCGATTTGTTTGTCGCCGTCAAAGGGACGCAGGCCGACGGTCACGCTTATATCGGCAAGGCGATAGAGAAAGGAGCCGTGGCCGTAGTGTGCGAAGCATGGCCGGAGGTGCAGGCTGAGGGGGTGACGTACGTACAAGTGAAGGATTCCGAAAGTGCGGTGGGGCGGTTGGCTACGGTGTTTTACGGTGACCCGACCTCCAAATTGCAACTTGTCGGAGTGACCGGTACGAACGGGAAAACTACGATTGCCACCTTATTATATAATATGTTCCGGGTGTTCGGTTATAAGTGCGGACTTTGTTCCACGGTTTGCAACTATATAGATGACGAGGCTGTCCCGACAGAGCATACCACGCCAGACCCGATTACGTTGAACCGTTTGTTGGGGCGTATGGCAGACGAAGGATGCAAATATGCTTTCATGGAAGTCAGTTCGCATGCCGTGGCCCAGCACCGTATCGCAGGTCTGAAGTTCGCAGGAGGTATTTTTACGAACCTTACGCGCGACCATCTGGATTACCATAAGACATTCGAGAACTACCGCGATGCCAAGAAGGCATTTTTCGACGGTTTGCCCAAGGGGGCTTTTGCCGTGACGAATGTTGACGACCGTAACGGAATGATCATGGTGCAGAACACAAAGGCCGTCGTGAAGACTTATTCTTTGCGTGCGGCTGCCGATTTCAAGGCAAAGGTGTTGGAAGAGTCGTTTGAAGGAATGTGTTTGGATGTCAATGGCAAAGAGGTGAGTGTCCCTTTCATAGGCCGTTTCAATGTGTCCAACTTGTTAGCTGTGTACGCTGCAGCCGTTTGTATGGGGCGCGGGGCTGAGGACGTTTTGGTAGCCCTTAGTACATTGCGCCCGGTGAACGGACGTTTCGAGACGATTCGTTCTCGGGAGGGAGTGACAGCCATTGTCGATTACGCCCATACGCCGGATGCGTTGGTCAATGTGTTGTCGACCGTGAACGAAATACTGAAACGGCGCGGCGAAGTCATTACGGTCTGCGGTGCCGGAGGCAACCGTGACAAGGGTAAGCGTCCGATTATGGCGCAGGAAGCGGTGAAAAACAGCGACAGGGTAATCATTACCAGTGACAATCCGCGTTTCGAAGAGCCGCAGGAAATTATCAACGATATGTTGGCCGGACTGGACAAGGAGCAAATGCGCAAGGTAATCTCCATTGTCGACCGTAAGGAGGCCATCCGTACGGCCTGCATGATGGCACGTCCCGGCGATGTGGTGTTGGTGGCCGGGAAGGGGCATGAAGATTACCAGGAGGTGAAAGGCGTGAAGCATCATTTTGACGACCATGAGGTAATAAAAGGAGTATTTGGCATTTAACCGTTGCGCGCATGTTGTATTATTTGTTTCGATTTTTAGGAGAGTACGGGATTCCCGGTTCGCACATGTGGACCTACATCTCTTTCCGGGCTTTGCTGACCTTGATTCTGTCGTTGGTCATTTCCGTCTGGTTCGGGGAATACTTCATCAAATGGATGAAACGCCACAACGTGAGTGAGGCGCAACGCGATGCTTCCATAGATCCCTATGGTGTGGAGAAGAAGGGTGTGCCCACGATGGGCGGTGTCATTATCATTGTGTCCATCATCATCCCCTGTTTGCTTTTCGGGCGTTTGCGTAACATCTATATGATACTGATGCTGATTACGACTGTGTGGTTGGGCGTTTTGGGGTTTGCGGACGACTATATCAAGATGAAAGTAAGCAAGGATGGTTTGCGCCCCATTTACAAGTTGGCGGGACAGACCCTTTTGGGACTTTTTGTCGGCCTGACATTGTGGCTTAGTCCCGACGCAGTGATCCGGGAGAATGTTTCGACACAGCGCTTGGGCAATACAGAAGTCGTTGTGCACAAAAGCGAGAAAGTGAAATCGACTATTACCACGATTCCGTTCGTGAAGGACAACAATTTGGATTATGCCGAGATGATGAGCTTTTGCGGAAAATACAAGACGGCTGCCGGGTGGTTCTTGTTTGTGGTCATGACGACCTTGGTCGTGGTAGCCGTGTCCAACGGGTCGAACCTGAACGACGGCATGGACGGCATGGCGGCGGGCAATTCGGCTATTATCGGTGTGGCGTTGGGCGTATTGGCCTACGTGTCCAGTCATATAGCCTTTGCCAGTTATCTGAATATCATGTACATACCCGGTTCGGAGGAACTGGTCATCTTCATCTGTGCTTTTGTCGGGGCATTGGTCGGTTTCTTGTGGTATAACGCCTATCCTGCCCAGATATTCATGGGGGATACGGGCAGTTTGTCCATTGGAGGCATCATTGCCGTGACGGCCATCATCATACATAAAGAATTGCTTATCCCCTTGATGTGTTTCGTGTTCCTGATGGAGAGCCTGAGCGTGATTCTGCAAGTGAACTATGCGAAATGGGGGAACCGGAAAGGATTGAAGTTAAGAGTGTTCAAGCGAGCCCCGATCCATGATACTTTCCGGGTGCGCCCGGGGCAGTTGGCCCCAGACGTGAAAGTGCTGTGCAACTGGCCTAAAGGATGTTGGTTAGAGTCGAAAGTTACGGTCCGTTTTTGGATTATCACGATCATCTTGGCGGCCATGACGATTATAACGTTAAAAATTAGATAAGGAAGAAGCTATGGGGAAAAGAATGGTAATATTGGGAGCGGCCGAAAGCGGCGTGGGTGCTGCAGTGCTGGCTCAGAAAAAAGGCTTTGATGTCTTTGTTTCCGATATGGGAAAAATCAAACCTCATTATGTAGACATGTTGGACTGTTACGGGATTGCGTGGGAAGACGGCGGCCATACGGAAGGATTAGTCCTGAATGCGGACGAGGTGATAAAAAGCCCGGGCATACCGGAAGATGCCCCGATGGTGTTGAAAGTGAAAGAGGCCGGTATCCCTATCATTTCGGAAATCGAGTTTGCGGGACGTTATACGCATGCCAAGATGATTTGCATTACGGGCAGCAACGGCAAGACTACCACGACATCCCTGATTTACCATATCTTCAAGAAAGCGGGTTACAATGTCGGGTTGGCCGGGAATATCGGCCAAAGCCTGGCTCTGCAGGTGGCCGAGAAAGATTATGACTACTATGTGATAGAACTGAGCAGTTTCCAGTTGGACAACATGTACCGTTTCCGGGCCAACATTGCCGTATTGCTCAACATCACGCCCGACCATCTGGACCGTTACGACCATTGCATGCAGAATTATGTGGATGCCAAAATGCGCATCTTGCAGAACCAGGAAGAGACGGATGCCTTCGTTTATTGGAATGACGACCCGATTATCCGGAAAGAATTGGAGAAATACCAAATCAAGGCCAAGAAGTGTCCGTTCTCCATCTTGAAGAAAGAAGGGATGATAGGTTATCTGGCCGACGGGCAATATGTGATAGAATACCCCACGCCGTTCAACATGGAACAGGAGTCATTGGCTTTGACCGGGAAGCACAATATGTATAACTCTTTGGCGGCAGGCATCACGGCCGACATTGCCGGGGTGAAGAACGAGGTGATTCGTCAGAGCCTGAGTGATTTTGAAGGCGTGGAACACCGCTTGGAGAAAGTGGTGCGTGTGCGTGGCGTGGATTATATCAACGATTCCAAGGCCACCAACGTGGATGCCTGTTGGTACGCATTGGAGAGCATGAAAACGCCCACGGTATTGATTTTGGGAGGAAAAGACAAAGGGAATGATTATGAGGCCATAGCCGAACTGGTGCGGAAAAAATGTGTGGGACTGGTGTTCCTTGGGGCAGACAACGGGAAACTGCATGCCTTTTTCGATTCATTCGGTATTCCCATTGCCGACACCCATAGCATGAAAGACTGCGTGGAAGCATGTTACAGAATGGCCCGTCCCGGCGATACCGTATTGTTGAGCCCTTGTTGTGCCAGCTTCGATTTGTTCAAGAACATGGAAGACCGTGGCGAACAGTTCAAATCATTGGTAAGGGCGTTGTAAAGTAAGGGAGCGAAAGGATGGTCACACCTGTAAAAGTTTTAAAGAAGTGGAGCCTGTTCGAAGGTGACAAGGTCATTTGGATGATTTTGTTCTTCCTCGGCATGATATCCATCATAGAAGTGTATAGTGCCTCCAGTAATATGAGTTACAAGACAGGGTATTATTGGAAGCCGATTCTGCAGCATGCCTCATATTTCGTCGTAGGCGTGTTGGCCACGATTTTGGTGCATAAGATACCGTGCCGTTATTTTAAGTTGATACCTTTGGCCGGCATACCGTTGTCCGTATTCTTGCTTGGGATAGCCATGTTCACCACGAAGGTGAACAACGCGAGCCGATGGCTTGAGGTGGGCGGTATCGGTTTTCAGCCTTCCGAGATAGCCAAAGGCGTATTGATAGCCACGACAGCCATGATTCTTTCGAGCATGCGTGACGAGGCCGGTGCGCAACGTCGTGCGTTCAAGTGGATTATGGGCGTTTCGATGGTAATCTGTGCGCTGATTGTCCCCGAAAACTTCTCTACGGCCGCCATGACTTTCCTGGTCATTCTGGTGATGATGTTCATAGGCGGGATACCTTGGAAACAGTTGGGCACCTTATTGGGCATTATCGTTATTGCCGGAGCCGGTTTGTTCTCATTTTTGCGTTTTGCACCGGACTCTACGACAGAATCCATGAGCGAATGGCCCGGCTTGCACCGTTTGCCTACGTGGGCCAGTCGTGTACGCGGGCATGGGAATATACCGGAGGATGCGGCGGATTACGACCTGACCAAGAATCCGCAGGTGACGCATGCCAAGATAGCCATTGCCACATGTAATGTGATAGGCCGGGGGCCGGGAAATTCCGTGGAACGCGATTTCCTGCCACAGTCGTTTTCCGACTTTATTTATGCCATCGTCATAGAGGAACTCGGATTGGGCGGCGGAGCTTTCGTCATGTTCCTATATATCGTGTTGCTCTTCCGGTCGGCCAGGATAGCCAGCCGGTGCGAGCGGAACTTCCCGGCTTTCCTTGTGATGGGGCTATCGTTGATGCTCGTCACGCAAGCCATGATTAATATGGCAGTGGCCGTCGGGGTCTTTCCGGTGACGGGGCAACCCTTGCCGCTAATCAGTAAAGGGGGTACCTCCACTTTGATTAATTGCGTGTATATGGGAGTCATCCTGAGCGTAAGCCGTTCGGCCAAGAAAAAGCCCCAGGTAACGGAAGAAACTGAAGATTGAAGAAAGATTCGCATGAGGGACGGTAATGTTCCCGGGAAGGGAACGGACTTTTCTTTATGTCATGATTTATGATTCTCCATCCGCTGCTTGCCCTTTGTGGAAGGCTTGTGGGCGGTTTTGTGTATAGAAGGCTTGTTTTCAAGAAGTTATATTCTTTGAATTTATTGCCGTAGATTGGAAAACCGGTCTCAGGAGATTGAAAAATCGTTCGACTGAGAATGAAAAATCATTTGGCGCAGATTGAAAAAACGTTTGCCGCAAGTGGATGAGAGAATGGGCTGAATCAAATGATTTTGTAAGGAATAATTCTTATCCGGAATAAAATAAGGAAGAAAAAAGGATAGAAATACCGGATTTATTATTATTTTTGCTGATAAAATTCAGTTTCATGAGAGAAGAGTTAAGGATTATCGTGAGCGGAGGAGGAACGGGCGGACATATATTCCCTGCCGTGTCCATTGCGAATGCCATCAAATCGCAGCATCCGGAAGCCGAGATATTGTTCGTCGGAGCCGAGGGGCGGATGGAGATGCAGCGTGTTCCGGCTGCCGGTTATCCTATCAAGGCATTGCCGATTTGCGGTTTCGACCGCAAGCATTTGCTGAAGAATATTGCCGTGCTTTTCAAGATTTGGAAAAGCCGGAGAATGGCGAGGAAGATTATCAGTGATTTCAGGCCGATGGCGGCCGTGGGAGTGGGAGGATATGCCAGTGGTCCCACGTTGAATGTGGCCGGGGCAATGGGAATCCCCACATTGATACAGGAGCAGAATTCGTATGCCGGAGTGACCAATAAGTTGTTGGCCAAGCGGGCCGATAAGATTTGTGTGGCTTACGACGGAATGGAGCGTTTTTTCCCGAAAGAGAAAATCATCCTGACGGGAAATCCTGTCCGTCAAGGTTTGTTGGAAAATACCAAAAGCCGTGAAGAGGCTTTGGCGGATTTCGGCTTGCTGCCGGGGCTGAAAACGGTGCTCCTGATAGGCGGCAGCTTGGGGGCGCGTACTTTGAACGAGAGCGTGCTCGCTAATCTTACGGCTATTTCGGCTTCCGGTGTGCAGTTTATCTGGCAGACGGGAGGTTATTATTTTGCCCATATACAGGAACAGTTGAAACTGAAAGGGCAGCCCGACAATCTGTTCGTGACGGATTTCATCGCCAAGATGGAGGACGCATACGCGGCTGCCGATTTGGTCATTTCAAGGGCCGGGGCCAGTAGCATCTCGGAATTGTGCCTGTTGGGCAAGCCGGCCATATTGGTGCCTTCGCCGAACGTGGCCGAGGACCACCAGACTAAAAACGCGTTGGCTTTGGTCGACAAACAAGCCGCGCTTTACGTCAAAGATGACGAGGCCGTGGACAAATTAATCGGATTGGCCCTGAATGTCATCCGGGATGCGGACAAATTGTCTGCATTGGGCCGGAATATCAAAGCCATGGCCTTTACGGACTCTGCCGACCGCATTGCGGAAGAGGTTTGTAAACTCGCCGTGGCATATAGGGAAAACCGCGATTAAGCGAGCGCGGAGGCAAGCTTGCTTGCCTCTGCCGAGCGGGAGCGGTTTATTTAAAGGAAGAAGTAGAAGATGGAAATGAACGCGATAAAAGCTGTGTATTTCGTAGGAATAGGGGGAATCGGCATGAGTGCCATAGCCCGTTATTTCCTGCAGAAAGGGCTTTGTGTGGGAGGTTACGACCGCACGCCTTCCGAACTCACGCGGAAGTTGCAGGAAGAGGGTGCCCGGATTCACTATGAAGAGGATGTGGAACAGATTCCTTCCGCTTGTCGGGACAAGGACGCTTGCCTGGTGGTTTATACACCGGCCATCCCCTGCGAGCATGCCGAGTTGGCCTATTTCAAGGCGAACGGATTCGAGATAGAGAAACGTGCGCAGGTGTTGGGCGCGTTGACGCGTGCCCATAAAGGACTTTGTGTGGCCGGGACGCACGGGAAAACCACCACATCGTCCATGGCGGCCCATATCCTGCACCAGAGCCACGTGGACTGCAATGCCTTTTTGGGTGGCATCACCAAGAATTACGGTACGAATTACATTCTTTCTCCGAAGAGCGACTACGTGGTCATTGAAGCCGACGAGTTCGACCGTTCTTTTCATTGGCTGACGCCATACGCGTCTGTGATTACAGCCACCGATCCCGACCACTTGGATATCTACGGGACGAAAGAGGCCTATTTGGAAAGCTTCAGAAAATATACTTCCTTGATTCGTCCGGGAGGTTTTTTGGTCCTGCACGAGGGACTGGAGATGCAGCCGGATGTACAAGAGGGGGTGATGACCTATTCTTATAGTCGCGGGCACGGGGATTTCCATGCGGAGAACATCCGTATCGGTGACGGTGAAATATATTTTGATTTTATCTCTCCGTTAGGGCATATCAAGGATGTGCAGTTGGGCGTTCCCGTAAGCATCAATATCGAGAACGGGATAGCGGCCATGGCCTTGGCGCAAATCAGCGGCGTGACACCGGAAGAGATAAAGCAAGGCATGGCTTCGTTCAGAGGAGTGGACCGGCGTTTCGATTTCCGCTTGAAGAGCGATAAGGCCGTTTTCCTGACGGACTATGCCCATCATCCGGCCGAGATACGTCAAAGCGTGATATCTGTCCGCGAACTGTACCGGGGAAAGAAGATTGCAGCGATATTCCAACCTCATCTTTATACGCGTACACGTGATTTTTATAAGGAGTTTGCCGGGAGCCTCTCGCTGTTGGACGAGGTGATTCTTACGGATATTTATCCTGCCCGTGAAGCGCCTATCCCGGGCGTGACGAGCCGGCTGATATACGACCGTTTGGCTCCTACGGTGAAGAAATGCCTGTGCCGGAAGGAAGACGTGCCGGAAATAGTGCGGCAGTCGGATGCGGATGTGTTTATATTGTTGGGAGCCGGAGATTTGGAATCCTATGCTCCGCAGATTACGGAGGTATTGGAAGAGAGATGATTAAGAAGTTGGCCATTATATTGTTTTTGGTGGGACTGTTTTGCTATTTTATCGCAGCAGTCACGGTGCTGAACAAACCCAAGGAAGGGCTTGTGTGCAATGGCGTGGAGGTTGTGGTCGAAGACAGTCTGCGGACCGGTTTCATCCAGTCGGGAGAAGTGTTGAGGCTGTTGGAAAGCCGCAAATGCAACCCGACGGGACAAAAAATGGACGAGGTGATGTTGAGCCGGATAGAAGAGGCTTTGCGGAAGAATCCTTATATCGAGGACGTAACAAGCTATAAGACGCCCGGCGGGAAGGTATGTGTGCGCATCAAGCAACGTCTTCCTATATTGCATGTCATGTCTTCCGACGGACAGGATTACTATCTGGACCGTGCGGGCCGGCAGATGCCGAAATCCTCCTACTACGCTGATTTGGTCGTGGCGACCGGGGATATCACACCGCAGTATGCCCGGCAGAATCTGACTCGTCTGGGAAGGCTGATACAAGATAACCCGTTCTGGAACCACCAAATCCAACAGATTCATGTGTTGGAGAATGGCGAGGTGGAATTAGTGCCCCGGGTAGGGGAACATACGATCCTTTTGGGGCGTCCCACGAATGTGGAAGACAAACTGGGCAGGATGAAAGAATTTTATACGGAAGGACTGAACAAGGTGGGATGGAATAAGTACTCCCAGATCAGCCTGAAGTATAACAATCAAATTATTTGCAAGAAAAATAAGAAATGATATGGCTGTAGAGAAAGAAATCATTGTAGCGATAGAATTCGGTTCCTCGAAGATACGGGGTGTGGCCGGGTGCAAGAATATAGACGGCAGTGTGCAGGTGTTGGATATCGAACAGGTAGATGCACGGAACTGTATCCGCAAGGGTGTGGTATATAATATAGACAAGACCGTGATGTGTTTGAAACACATTGTCGACAAGATGGAGAATGCGTTGGAAATGCGCGTGCGTAAGGTCTTTGTCGGAATAGGAGGTCAGTCGTTGCGGACGAAGAAGAACACGGTGTCACGTCAGTTTGCCACAAAAACCGTGGTATCGCAAGAGTTGGTGGATTCTTTGCTCAAGACCAACAGGAATACGGTATATGCCGGCTATGAAATACTGGAAGTGGTTCCGCAGGAATACCATGTCGGTTTGGATACTACGGTGGATCCGGTCGGGGTCCTGAGCAGCCAGATAGACGGAAACTATCTGAATATCATTGCCAAAACGGAAATTAAAGAATATATTCTGAAATGTGTGGAGGCGGTCGGGCTTGACGTGGCCGGCATGTTTGTGGCACCGATGGCTTTAGCCGGCTGCGTGCTGACGGATACGGAGAAGCGTTCGGGCTGTGCTCTTGTGGATTTCGGTTACGGAACGACTACTGTCGCAGTATATAAAGGCAACTTGTTGCGCCATCTGGCAGTGATACCGTTAGGAGGAAATAATATCACTCAGGATCTTTGCAGCCTGCAAATTGATGAGGACGAAGCGGAGGGACTGAAGATGAAATACGGGTCGGCTTATTCCGATCTGAGCAGTGAAGAACTGGCCAAGAATCTTCTGGTGAACAACGGTCGTACGATTGAGGAGCGTTTGTTGGTGGACATTGTAGAGGCTCGTGAGGAAGAAATCTTGAGCAATGTGGCAGCACAGATTCGTAACAGCGGCTATCAGGATAAGTTGTTGGCCGGAATTGTCATTTCGGGTGCGGCATCCAATGTGAAGAACCTTGATAAAGCGGCAGCAGCCCGTCTTCATCCGGATAAAACGCGTTTTGCGCGTATTGTACCTTTTGCCTTACAAGCTGTTCATGCCGAGCAGGTTGTGAAGGACGGTTCTTTGAATACTTTGTTAGCGTTGATGAACGAAGGAAACCAGAATTGCGTGGAACCCAAGGTCGTAATGAAGGAGGAAGTGCCCGAGGAGGTTGCAGAAGAACAGGAAATGCCGCAAACGGCTCCCGGTTTTGTTCCGGTAGAGGAAACGCATAAGGAAGTCTACGAAAGAGAGGAACCGAAAAGTAAAGGGGGGATTTGGAAGAAGTTTAAAGAGAAACTTGTGGATTTGACTAAAACGGTAACTGAAGAATAACATAGAAAAACAAAATAGATTATGCAAGAAGAAACAGACATACGGTTTAACTTCAAAACGAACAGCCCGAGCATCATTAAAGTGATCGGAGTTGGGGGAGGCGGAGGTAACGCCGTCAATCACATGTATAAGGAGGGTATCCATGATGTGAGTTTTGTGCTGTGCAATACCGACAATCAGGCTTTGAGCGACTCTCCTATCCCGACGCGTCTGCAATTGGGGACAGAAGGATTGGGGGCCGGAAACCGTCCCGAACGTGCTCGTCAGGCAGCCATGGAGAGTTTGGACGGTATAAAAGAAATGCTGAACGACGGAACCCGTATGGTCTTCATTACGGCCGGAATGGGAGGCGGTACCGGAACCGGTGCAGCTCCCGTGATAGCACAATGTGCCAAGGAAATGGGTATCCTGACGGTCGGTATCGTGACTATACCGTTCCGTTTTGAGGGATTGAAGAAAATAGACCAGGCATTGGACGGTGTGGAGGAAATATCCAAGCATGTCGATGCGTTGTTGGTTATCAATAATGAACGCTTGCGTGAGATTTATCCGGAGCTTACTGTGTTGAATGCTTTTGCCAAGGCAGACGATACGTTGTCCGTTGCCGCCAAGAGCATAGCCGAAATTATTACGGTACATGGCATTGTGAACCTCGACTTCCAGGATGTGACCACGGTGCTGAAAGACGGTGGCGTGGCCATCATGAGTACTGGATTCGGAGAGGGTGAAGGGCGTGTGCGCCAGGCCATTGAAAGTGCGCTTCATTCCCCGTTGCTCAATAACAACGACATATTCAACTCCAAGAAGGTGTTGCTGAGCATTTCGTTCTGCGATCAGGAAGAGAGCGACCAGTTGACCATGGAAGAAATGAACGAAGTGCATGAATTCATGAGTAAGTTCGGTGACGATGTGGAGACGAAGTTCGGACTGGCCACGGATGCTACGTTGGAGAAGAAGGTAAAGATCACGGTGTTGGCTACCGGATTCGGTCTGAAGAACGTGCCGGGCATGGATAATGTGATGGCCAAGCATGGCATTGAAGATGAAGAAGCGCGGGCTCAGAAAGAAGAAATAGCCGTAAAGAAAGCCGAACGCCGACGTGAGTTTTACACGCATGACATGAACCAAAGGGAAATCAAGCGCCCGCATCATCTTTATATTTTCGGAGAAGACGACTTGGATAACGACGATGTGATTTCCATGGTGGAAGATACGCCTACCTATAAGCGTAGCAAGGAAGTGTTGTCCAGTATCAAAAGCAAGACAGCCGGAATGGAGAACGCGGCCGATGGCATGGCGGCAGGAACTAATGGAGAGGAAAAGTCGATGATAGTGTTTTAGTATATAATAAGAAGAAATAAGATATGGCACTTTTTGAACAAATCAGTAAGGATATCGTAGTGGCCATGAAGGCCAAGGATAAAGTCGCGTTGGAGGCGTTGCGGAACATCAAGAAGTTTTTCTTGGAAGCCAAAACCGCTCCGGGAGCAAACGATGAGTTGACAGATGATGCGGCAATGAAAATTTTAGCTAAACTGGCCAAGCAGGGCAAGGACACTGCGGCTTTATACGTAGGGCAAGGACGTCAGGATCTGGCCGACGAAGAGTTGGCTCAGGTAGAAGTCATCAGCCGTTATCTGCCCAAGCAGCTCTCGGCAGAAGAACTGGAACAGGAAATCAAAGCCATTATTGCTGCCGTAGGCGCTACGAGTGCCAAGGATATGGGCAAAGTGATGGGCACAGCCACGAAACAGTTGGCAGGCAAAGCTGATGGTAAGGCTATCAGCTCCTTGGTAAGGCAATTATTAGCCTGACTGCTGAGGATAAACTCAACGAAAGCCGGATGTGACGATACGGGATAAAGGTAGAGTGCCATTCGGCTTTTGTTGATTATTGTCCGGTTCTGAAGGGCGGGATATTGAAACGGAAATGAGAGCGGAACGGGGATTTCAAACCTTATATGTCTAATATTTCTTAAAATATTCAGCCTTTATCTTGGATACTGATAGTTTCATTCTATTTTTGCAAAATAGAAGTTAATTTTAAACGTAATGTGGGCGCATAGTTGGAAAAAGGTTAGTTTGTGGGTGCTATTGATGTCCTTTAGTTCCGTAAGCACTTCGGCTGTAGACCGCGTGTCCATCCGGGCTAAGGCAGATTCGGTAGGGCATGACGTGTCTTTTTCCGAATATACCCATGTCTACAAGACGAAGAGAGTCTCTTCGACTTATCCAATTAAGATTAAGATGAAGGGAGGTTCGTTGTTGGTTACGAGCCGACATTCCCAGATGCTTCCGGTGTATAAGGGTAATGGCGTATTTTACGGGTTGTTCCGACTGAACAAAGGGACAAACTGGATTAGTGGATTGCCGAAGGGGACTTATATCATTAACAACTCTAAAGTGACGGTATCGTGAGACTTCTTTACGAATATGGAAGATTGAGTTAAAGATGGAGGTTTGCTGTTGCAATGGAGACAAAGGAAAGAATCATGCCGGATAAAGCTGTGACATTAATCGATCTTGATGACATCATACGGACGCGTGCCGGAAAGAAAGCCAGATATATTCCCGGTTTTCTGATTAACGGGCTCAAACGTCTCATTCATCAGGATTTTATTAATGAGTATCTGCGTCAAGGTTATGTGGGTGTTGACTTTTGTGAACACACATTGGCTTATTTGGATGTGAAAGTAAAGGTGGACGGCTTGGAGAACATTTCCGATTTGTCCCGGAAATATACTTTTGTGTCCAACCATCCGTTGGGTGCCATAGACGGTGTGACTTTGGGAATGGTGCTCGGGCGTCATTACGACGGGAAGATTAAGTATCTGGTGAATGACCTTCTGATGAACCTGAAAGGATTGGCTCCCCTGTGTATACCTATCAATAAGTTGGGGAAGCAGGCGCGTAATTTCCCTCAAATGGTAGAGAATGCTTTTCGTTCTGATGACCAAGTCATCATGTTCCCGGCCGGCATTTGTTCGCGGCGTATGA
Source organism: Paraprevotella sp. (assembly GCF_986071375.1). Lineage (NCBI taxonomy): Bacteria > Pseudomonadati > Bacteroidota > Bacteroidia > Bacteroidales > Prevotellaceae > Paraprevotella > Paraprevotella sp. The sequence goes on from NZ_CFQRNQ010000013.1 coordinate 55,978, forward strand.
AAGACGGCAGCATAAGGGACTTGGCATGGAGCAAGACATTTATCGTGAAAAGTGTGGCTGCCCGGCGGGATGTGGTGCCGATACATTTCATAGGGCAGAATTCCGACCGCTTTTATTCCATCGCGGGATGGTGCAAACGGTTGCATCTCAAGTTTAACCTGGCCATGCTGTTTTTACCCGATGAAATGTACCGCAGCAGGCATGGCGAGTATCGGGTCGTAATCGGGAAACCGATACCATGGAGCACGTTCGACAAGTCCAAAAGCCCCCAACAGTGGGCACAGGAAGTGAAGGAAAAAGTGTATAAGTTATAAAGAGAAGAAAACAGATTGATGATATGGAAGAAATCATAGCTCCGGTGAGTAAAGAGCTGCTGAAGGCAGAACTGACTGCGGATAAGAGGTTGCGTTATACGAACAAAAGCCACAATGAGATATATGTGGTGACGTGGCAGGATTCACCGAATGTACTTCGCGAAATCGGCCGTTTGCGTGAAATCGCTTTCCGGGCTGCCGGTGGAGGTACGGGGATGTCGCTCGATTTGGATGACTTCGACATGATGGAAGAACCCTATAAGCAGTTGATCGTATGGGACCCTGATGTAGAAGCAATTTTGGGAGGATACCGCTATTTGATTGGGGCAGACGTGAAGCTGCGTGAGGATGGGCAGCCCATATTGGCTACTTCCCACATGTTCCACTTCTCGGAAAACTTCATGAAGAATTATATGCCCTATACGATAGAGCTCGGACGTTCGTTCGTGACGTTGGAATACCAGAGTACGCGACAGGGTTCAAAAGGCTTGTTCACTTTGGACAACTTGTGGGACGGCCTGGGGGCATTGACGGTTTTAGTGCCTGACGTGCGCTATTATTTCGGTAAGATGACCATGTATCCGTCTTATGACCGTTATGGGCGTGATATGATTCTGTATTTTCTGAAAAAGCATTTCGAGGATAAGGACAGGCTGATAGTGCCGATTCATCCCTTGCAGTTGGAAGCCGATACGGAGGAATTGGGTAAATTGTTCGTTTACGAGGATTTCAAGGAAGACTATAAGATACTGAATTCGGAAGTGCGCAAGTTGGGTTATAATATCCCACCTTTGGTGAACGCCTACATGGGGTTGTCGCCCACGATGAAGATGTTCGGCACGGCTATCAACGACGAGTTCGGCGACGTGGAGGAGACCGGCATCCTGATTGCCGTGGACGAGATTCGGGAGGAAAAGCGCAGGCGGCACATTGAAACCTTCTCCGGACGCGGATAACGGGGGAGGCGGCATGAGGCTTCTCGGTTATACGAAAGGCAGGCTCATGCCATTGATTTTACGGTATAAGTCCAAGGCATACACGTCCGTCATGCCGGAGATGTAATCCAATACGGCCATGATGCGGTCGTAGAGCCGTTCGGCTCCGATGTCGTACTGTTGTGACACGCGGTTGATGAGTAACTGCGAATACGCTTTCTCAGGGTGGCATACCGCTTCTGTCATGAGTTCCAACAGCGTGGTGATAACCTGAAAACCGGCCAGTTCGATATCCACGACATCCTTGCTCCGGTAAATCTTGGCGTATGCCATGCTTTCGCAAGCTTTGTAAGCCTTTCGCGGCGTTTCGGAAATGTGGTCGATGAGGCAACCTTCAAAGGTGCCGGCCAGGATTTCTTCTTCATTGTCCAAAAACACCTTCACGCATTCACTTTCCAAGCAACCGATGACACAGGAACGCAGGTAGACGATTTGTTCGTTGATGTCACTGACGTATTGCAGGTTTTTCCGGATACTTTTCTGGCGTTCTTCCTCAAAGAAGCCCAACAATAAGCTTTGGGTCTCGTCCGTACTGAGGATTTTCAGTTTATGCGCATCCTCGATGTCCATAATCTCATAACAAATGTCATCGGCCGCTTCTACCAAATATACGAAGGGATGGCGCACATATCGCAGGCTGCCTTCTGCGCTGGTCTGGCGAGGGATGCCCAGTTCTTCGGCTATCCGTTGGTAGACGGGGATTTCGCTTTGAAAGAACCCGAATTTGGCATGTCTGCCGGCCAGGTTGGACGAAAAGGGGTATTTGACGATGGAAGCCAAGGTGGTGTAAGTCATGACAAACCCTCCGTCGCGCCGGCCTTTGAAGTGGTGGGTCAGCAACCTGAATGCGTTGGCGTTTCCTTCGAAATGAATCAGGTCGTTCCATTCCCGTTCGTTGAGCCGGTCCCCGTTCGTGGGGTCGCAGTAGGTTCTCAGCCAGTTGCCTTTGCCTTCGCTGAAGAACGTCCCTATGGCTCTTTCGCCCGAATGTCCGAAGGGCGGATTTCCCAAGTCATGTGCCAGGCAGGCGGCCGACACGATGGCACCGGCTTCGGTCAGATGGCTTCCGTGTAGTTCCGGATGCTTCTGTAAGAGTGCCCGTGAGATGTCGTTGCCCAATGAACGTCCTACACTGGACACCTCCAGGCTGTGGGTCAGCCGGTTGTGGACGAACACACTTCCCGGGAGCGGAAACACTTGCGTTTTGTTCTGCAAACGTCTGAACGGTGCGGAGAATATAAGACGGTCATAATCGCGTTGGAATTCCGTGCGGTCGTCTTTCCGGACTTGGTGGTATTTTTCCAATCCCAACCGTTTGTTGGATATCAGTTGCTGCCAATTCATATTCATTCTTGTAGATTCTTCACAAAAGTAATTAAAAAGGTTGACATTCTCTCTTTTTCTCAAAAAATCAATGGCTGTGTTCCGGGAATTGGTTATTTTTGTACCTCAAAAACAATCATTTCTATATATAATGGAAGTACGTGTTATTAATAAATCGCATCATCCGCTACCTCAATATGCCACTTCGGACTCGGCAGGAATGGATCTTCGTGCCAATCTGGACAGCCCCATCGTGTTGAAACCTCTGGAGCGTTGCCTGGTGCCGACGGGACTCTATATCGCTTTGCCGCACGGGACGGAGGCACAAATCCGCCCGAGGAGCGGACTGGCCTTGAAAAAAGGAATAACCGTGTTGAACTCGCCGGGGACGATTGATGCGGACTACCGGGGGGAGATTTGTATCATTCTGGTCAATTTGTCATCCGAGCCGTTCGAGATACGGGACGGAGAGCGGATTGCGCAAATGGTTGTGGCAAGTTATGAGCAGGCCGGATGGAAGCCTGTGGAGAGTTTGGATGATACGGAAAGAGGTGTGGGTGGTTTCGGCCATTCGGGAGAAAAATAAAGTCAGTGAAGAAGGTTACAGTTTTGATATGCGGAGTTTGGGCCATGTTGTCTGCCTGTTTCACGTCTTGTGCGACGGGAGGGAAGACGCAAGGTATATCGGTCGAGGCACAACGCAGGTTTGATTATTATTATGCCGAGGCCGTGAAGAGCAAGTTGGCCGGGCGTTACGATGATTCTTTCGAGTTGTATAAACATTGTTTGGACATCAATCCCGATGCGGCCGAAGCGTTATACAATCTCGGATTGTATTATCTGGGGATGGATGACTCTGCCCGGTGCGCGTCGCATCTGTCCCGTGCGGTGGCTTTGGAACCGGATAATATATATTATAAGGAAGCCCTTGCGTCTTTTTATTTGCGTAACCGGAATGATGTGCAGGCCGTGCCTGTACTCGAAGATATGGTGCGGTGCAATCCGACCCGTTCGAATGTATTGGCGCAGTTGGTTAATATGTACATGAACCGTGAGCAATACCGCGAGGCGATTAGTGCGCTCGACCGCATAGAGACGCTTGAAGGCAAGAACCTGTCCATCAGCATGGAGAAGTTCCGGCTGTATCGTGAATTGAAAGAGGACGGTAAGGCCTTTGCCGAATTGGAAAGTCTGGCGCGCGAGAATCCTAACGATTTGGCTTATCGTGTATTAATCGGCGATCAATATCTGTTGCTGCAACAGCCGGACAAGGCTCTTGCCGTTTATGAGGAAGTCCGGAAGAAAGAGCCCGGGAACCAGGCTTTGCGCATGTCCATGCTCGATTATTATAAGCAGACGGGCCAAGATTCGCTTTATCAGACCCAGTTGGATGCAATCTTATATGGAAAAGAGACTGACGAACGGGCCAGGGTCATGCTCATGCGTAACTATATCGTAGACCAAGAGAATGCGCATGCCGACAGCACTTTGGTGTTAGCCGTTTTCGACCGCATCTTCGATGCTGTCCCTGAGACGGTGGATATGCTGACGCTTTATGCCTCCTATCTACAAATGAAACATATAAATGGCCAGCTCGAACCGGCTTTGGAACGCATCCTGAAGCTTGAGCCGGACAATCAGGTGGCTTTGTACCAGTTGGTGCAACTGGCTGTCCATGCCAATGACTATCCGAAGGTGGCGGACATTTGTACGCGTGCCATCATGCATTACCCGGAACAATTACCCTATTATTTCTATTTGGGTTTTTCTTATTATCAGCTTGAACGTCAAGACAAGGCTTTGGATGTGTTCCGCAAAGGCGTGCGGCAGATCAAGCCGGATACGGACCACGGCATAGTGGCCGATATGTATTCCATCATGGGCGACTTGTACTACAGCAACGGACTGAAAGACTCGGCTTTCATCGCATACGACTCTTGTCTGGTGTACAACCCGGAGAATGTCGGTTGCCTGAATAATTACGCTTATTATCTCTCGTTGGAAAAAAAGGATTTGGACAAGGCAGAAGAAATGAGCCACCGCACGATTGTGGCGGAACCCGGAAACAAGACCTATATCGACACTTATGCCTGGATTCTTTTTATCAAGGGGAAGTATGCTGAGGCCAAGCTTTATATGGACCGTGTCCTTGTAGGGGACATCGGGAAAGACGAAGAAGTGTCCGGAGGAGTCTTGGAGCATGCCGGGGATATTTATGCACAATGCGGCGACATGGAGGGTGCCTTGAAGTATTGGAAGATGGCACAGGAAAAAGGGGGTGATGTTTCCCGGCTTTTGAAAAAGAAGATCCAAATGAAAAAGTATATTGAAGAATGAAGAGAATGAATTTCGTATGGGGTGTCCTGGTTGCCGTTTTTGTATTGTGTCTGTCGGCTTGCCGTTCCACTAAAAACATAACGCAGACGGAGCCGCATGATGATGGTGGTGCCGTGGAGTGGGTAGACAAGATGGCGTTGTCCGGTTTGAAGGAGGGGACTGTCACTTCGAAAATGAACCTTGACTTGAATTTGGGCGGGAAATCTTTGTCGGTGGGCGGAAGCTGTAACTTGAAACGGGATGAGGTGATCCAACTTTCGCTTGTGGCCATGGGCTTTATGGAAGTAGGACGTCTGGAATTTACGCCCCAATACATGATGATGGTCAACCGGATGGGAAGGGAATACGTAAAGGTGGATTACGCGGACGTGCCTTATTTGCAGCAGGCCGGTGTGGATTTCTATACGTTGCAGGCTTTGTTTTGGAACGATGTGTTTGTGCCGGGACAGGAAGGCCGTTGGCAAGAGCGGGACTTTACCATCTCGAAGAATCAGGAAAGTACGATTCTGACCTCGAATAGCGGTTCGTTGTTGCAATGCCAGTTCGTGGTCGACTTGCTGACCGGGTTGATTCGCAATACGTCCATTGCCGTTACAGGTCAAGGTTCCGTGCCCCGTCTGAACTGGACGTATCAGCATTTTGCGAGTGTGGAGCAAAAAAGTTTTCCCGACAAGATGCAATTATCCGTCACGGGAGCGGGGAAAGACCTGACGGCTGTCTTTTCGCTGAGCAATTTGAAATGGAATGCGAAAAGCATCGAGTTGACTCCGGAACCGGGCGGAAAATACAAGAGGGTCAGTCCCGACCTTATTTTAAAACAACTGATAAAATGAAATGTAGGTTGGTCATGTTTTTTACGGTATGGATGCTCGTGTCCGGCGGAGGAACGTTGGAGGCGCAGACCAATCGTAAGATAAAGGCACTGCAAACTCAGAAGAAAGAAATACAGAAGGGCTTGACCCGTTCCCGGAAAGAACTGAAAACGACGGAGAAAACCGTAGCCACCAAGCTGCGTGACATCAGCATGATAGCCAACCGGTTGGAGGCACGACAACGTTATATCGACACGATGGAGGTGCAGTTGAAAAAGGTCAGCGACCAGGTAAATGCACTGGAACGGAAGGTGGAGCGTACGGCAGCCGAATTGGAAACAAAGAAGGCCGATTATGCCAGAGCCTTGCGTTATGCACGGGCTTGCAAGTCGGTGGGGAGTCCTTTGCTTTTCGTGCTTTCCACCCGTTCTGTGACTCAGATGTACCGTCGTTCGCGTTATGCCCGGGAATATGCCAATTATCAGCGTACGTTGGCTGAGCAAATTGTACGTAAGCAGGACGATTTGTTGGCACAGAAGAACGAATTATTGGGTGTGAAAGCCGAGAAAAACCGTTTGATTGCCGAATGCGAGCAGCAAAAGGCTTTGTTGCAAAAGCAGCATGACGAAGAGCAAAAGAACGTAGCCGGATTGCGGCAGAGGCAGAAGCACCTGAAAAAAGAGGTAGAACAACAGCAACAGCAGCTTTCCGCTTTGGACAAGAAGATAGACCAGATGATAGCCTACGAGGTGGAGCAGGCGCGCAAGAGAGCCGAGGCTGCCCGTAAGAAAGCCGAAGCCGAGGCACGCCGGAAAGCGGAGAAGCAGCGGAAGCAGGGCCGTAATCAAGCCGCTTCGGGAAAGAAAGAAGGGAAAAAATCTTCTTCCATCCCTCCGGAGTATAAATGGATTACGCCTCAGGAACAAGCCCTGAATGGCAATTTCGTCCGGAATAAAGGGAGGCTGCCGGTTCCCATTACGGGAAGTTACATGGTGGGTAGCCATTTCGGAACCTATAATGTGCCGGGCTTGAAGAACGTTCGTTTGGATAATAAGGGAACCAATTACGTAGGGCGTCCCGGAGCTATGGCACGTTCCATTTTCGATGGCGAAGTCTCGGCCGTCTTCCAGTTTGGAGATACCAAGAACGTATTGGTGCGCCATGGCAGTTATATTTCCGTCTACTGCAACTTGTCTTCCGTGCGGGTAAGCAAGGGACAGAAGGTCAAGGCGCGTGATATCTTAGGTACGGTGGAGGACGACGGTACGGGTAATTGCGTGCTGCACTTCCAACTGCGGAAAGAGACTCAGAAACTGAACCCCGAAGTCTGGATAGGGCGTTGAGAGGCTTTCAGCCGGATCCGCAAATCTTTCTTTATATCTGTAGGCCGTCCAACAGCTCGATGTATAAGGCTATGGCTTCCCGGATTTCCGTTACGGTGATGTATTCGTCCGCCGTGTGGGAACGTGAGGATTCGCCCGGCCCCATTTTCAAAGACGGGAAGTGCATCAGCGCCTGGTCGGAGAGCGTAGGCGATCCGAAAGGTGTGCGTCCCAAAACTTTGGCTTTGGCCACAATGGGATGGTTCTCGTCTATGCGCGAAGAATTCAGGCGGAAAGAGCGGGCTTTCACTTCACTGTCCGTATGGGCGCAGGCTGTCCGGTAGATTTCTTCGTTGGAGTAGTTCTCATTGCTGCGTACGTCTACGGTGAAAGCGCACTGGTCTGGCACGACGTTGTGTTGCGTGCCGGCATGGACGACCGTCACGCTCATTTTCACGTCTCCCAAGAGCGGTGAAGTCTTCGGGAACCGGTACGTCCTGAACCACTCCATGTCTTTCATGGCTTTGTAAATGGCGTTTTCCCCTTCGTTACGTGCCGCGTGTCCCGACTTGCCGTGGGCCGTGACATCCAATACCATCAGCCCTTTTTCGGCGATGGCCGGTTGCATGCCGGTGGGTTCGCCCACCAAGGCCAAGTCGATGTGCGGCAACAGGGGGAGCACGGATTCTATACCGTTCTTTCCCGAGACTTCTTCCTCGCACGAGGCTAAGAAGATGAGGTTGTAGGGTTGTTCTTTACCGGATAATGTGCAAAAAGCCTGCCACAAAGCGACCACGCTAGCTCCGTCGTCGTTCGTGCCTAATCCGTAAATACGTTCGCCTTCCCTTGTAGGGCGGAACGGGTCTCGCGTCCAACTTGCAGCCGGTTTCACGGTGTCGATATGTGCGTTCAACAAGAGGGTGGGGCGCCCGGTCCGGTAAAACGGCGAGATGCACCAAAGATTATGTCCTGTACGGCAAGGCGTTTTGCCCCGTTCTTTCATGAAATTTTCCAATAAGTCGGCCACTTCCTTTTCTTCCCTGCTTACGGAGGGAAGGCTTACCATCCGTTCGAGCAGGCCGATGGCTTCCTGTGTCAATGCTTCAATGTCCATAATTGTGTTTCTTTGAGGCAAAGTTAAGGTATTTTGGAGAAAAATTAAATATTTTGAGGTTTTCTTGTACATCGTTTCATTTAAAACCATAACTTTGTAGATATTAAAAAGTCAAGATTATGCTGAATACAAGTCTTTTCTCAGTGCTCGTCCATGAACAGGCCAAACGTTATGGCGACAGAACGGCCATGAGCTATCGCGATTATGAAAAGAATGTGTGGGTGCCGGTTTCCTGGAACCGGTTTTCGGAAGTCGTACGGAAAGTATCTGCATCCCTGTTGGCCTTGGGGGTGGATGTGCAGGAGAATCTGGCTGTTTTTTCGCAGAACATGCCCGAATGCTTGTACGTGGATTTCGGGGCTTACGGCGTGCGGGCCGTCACGATACCGTTTTACGCTACCAGTTCGGAGAGCCAGGTGGTTTACATGGTGAACGATGCCGGGGTTCGTTATGTGTTTGTCGGCGAACAGTACCAATATGACATTGCTTTCCGTAGCATGCCCCATTGTCCGACGCTCCAGAAACTGATTATTTTCGACTCTTCCGTGGTAAAGAATCCTCAGGACACGGTGTCGGTCTATTTTGAGGATTTCTTGCAAGCCGGTGCCGGACATGAAGAGAATGAGGAGTTGAAGCGGCGTGCGGCCGAACTTCGGATGGACGACTTGGCCAATATACTTTATACTTCGGGCACCACGGGGGCCAGCAAGGGGGTGATGCTGAGCCACCGGATGTATCACGATGCGATTATCGCCAACGACGCGGTCCTGACGCTTGGGGAAAAGGATGTCGTGTTGAACTTCCTTCCTTTCACCCATGTGTTTGAACGGGCATGGTCTTACCTTTGCCTGTCCGAAGGTGCGCAGTTGGCCGTCAATCTGCGGCCTGCCGACGTGTTGCAGTCGTTGCAGGAAGTGCATCCGACGTGCATGTGTGCCGTACCCCGTTTTTGGGAGAAAGTATATGCCGGCGTGCAGGAGAAGATAAGGCGGAGCAATCCCGTACAGCGTAAGTTGTTGCATGAAGCACTTCAGGTGGGCAAGGCATATAACGTGCATTATAAGATGCGCGGTCTGATTCCTCCCGTTTCACTGAGGCTGCGGTATACGTTTTTCGAGAAAACCGTAATCGCTCTTTTAAAACGGACCTTGGGTTTTGAGAACGCCAACTTTTTCCCTACTGCCGGGGCTGCCATTCCACCGGTTGTGGAAGAATTCGTCCATTCGGCCGGCATCAACATGGTGGCCGGTTACGGGTTGACGGAGTCCACGGCCACGGTCTCTTGCGACCGGAAGGGGCAAACCAAGACGATAGGGTCCGTGGGGCGTATTATCGGAGGATTGCAGCTGAAGTTCGGTGACGACAATGAGATACTGCTGCGCGGAACGTCCATAACCAAAGGATATTACCGGAAGGATGAGGCGACCCGTGCGGCCATCGACGAGGACGGATGGTTCCATACCGGCGATGCCGGTTATCTCAAGAACGGTGAGTTGTTCCTCACCGACCGGATTAAAGACTTGTTCAAGACCTCTAACGGGAAGTACATTGCCCCGCAGATGATAGAGTCGAAACTGGTGGTGGACCGTTACATCGACCAGATAGTAGTGATTGCCGACCAACGTAAATTCGTATCGGCGCTTATCGTTCCCGAATACAACTTGTTGAAGGAGTTTGCCGAACGCCATCATATCCGGTATGCCGATACGGCGGATTTGTGCCGGAATGCCGACATCAACAAGATGTTGCTCTTCCGTATCAATACCTTGCAGCAAGAGTTTGCCCATTATGAACAGGTGAAGCGCATCACGTTGCTGCCCGAGCCGTTCAGCATGGAAAAAGGAGAGCTGACCAATACGTTGAAGGTGAAGCGTCCGGTGGTGAACCGTAACTACGCGGCCGAGATAGAAGCCATGTACGTGGAGGATACGCCGCCGGAAGTTCCTTGTCCGCCACCGGTGACTCCTTCTGTCTGAGTGTAAAACTCTGCCATTATGGCAGAGTTTTGAGAACATTCACAGACTAAAAAAGGATAATAAGTATCGTTATGGAAAGAAATCTTGCATAAAAATACGGCTTTTCAGGACTGAAAATGCAAATATACGGTATATATGCAAATCATTGTGCTGAGAACAAAAAATCGTTTGGCTGAAAGCGATTTTTTGTTCTCAGCATGTTTTTCGCATGTTCTCAGTACAACGCAGAATAAGGGGGCTTAAAAGGGTATAAAGACCTCTTGTTTTGGGGTGTTTTTTCTTTATTAGCCTGTTTTTCGATTACAAAAATCCGAAACAGATAGTCGTGCAGAGGGACGAAATGGAATCATCCCGGTGGCGACATTGCCGCAGGTTGACGGAAATACGGTTTCTTTTGTCAAGCCGGATGGACGAACGACCGACGGTTTGATAAAAAGGCATGCTTTGAGATTCGTTTATAGACGGGTAAGGACGCGGATGCCCTCAAATAAGCGATTCTTGGACGATGAAAACTGACAAAATGGCAGACTTGGGGGGCTGCACACCTTTGTCTATGCTTGTCCTTTTTTATTTTTGGGTGGAATAGATAAGATTTTTGGTTTTTTATATCTATCTTTGTGATAAAGTTTTGAGTTTATGATAACCATTGAGCAACTGAAAGATATTAAGACGCGTACTGAGGCGCTTTACCGCTATCTGGATATTGAAAACAAGAAAATCCAAGTGGAGGAAGAGCAGCTCCGCACACAGGCACCGGGGTTTTGGGACGATGCCAAGGCTGCGGAAGAACAGATGAAAAAAGTAAAGGGCTTGCAGAAGTGGATTGACGGTTATAAGGAGGTCAAGACGCTGTGCGATGAGTTGGAACTTGCTTTTGATTTCTACAAGGAAGAGATGGTTACCGAAGAAGAGGTGGACGGATTGTACAGTCGTACGGTGGATGCCCTTGAAGACCTTGAGCTGCGCAATATGTTGCGGCAGGAGGAAGACCCGATGGATGCGGTGCTGAAAATCAATTCCGGTGCCGGAGGTACGGAAAGCCAGGATTGGGCATCGATGCTGATGCGCATGTACATGCGTTGGGCTGAATCCCATGGTTATAAATGCACCGTCAGCAATTATCAGGACGGCGATGAGGCCGGTATCAAGACGGTGACCATGCAAATCGAGGGCGAGTTTGCCTACGGCTACCTGAAATCGGAGAATGGCGTGCATCGTTTGGTGCGTGTGTCGCCTTACAATGCGCAGGGCAAGCGCATGACTTCGTTTGCGTCGGTGTTCGTGACACCTTTGGTGGACGATTCCATCGAAGTGTATGTGGATCCTTCCCGTGTGTCATGGGACTTGTTCCGTTCCGGAGGTGCCGGCGGACAGAACGTCAACAAGGTGGAGACCGGCGTGCGCTTGCGCTACCAATATAAAGATCCCGATACGGGCGAGGAAGAAGAAATCCTCATCGAAAACACGGAAAGCCGCAAGCAGTTGGAGAACCGTGAGAATGCCATGCGCCTTTTGAAGTCGCAACTCTACGACCGTGCCTTGCAGAAACGTAAGGCCAAACAAGCTGAAATCGAGGCCGGAAAGAAGAAAATCGAGTGGGGGAGCCAGATACGCAGTTACGTGTTTGATGACCGTCGTGTGAAAGACCACCGTACGAATTACCAGACATCGGACGTGAACGGGGTGATGGATGGGAAATTGGATGGCTTCATCAAGTCCTATCTGATGGAGTTTGCCGGAGGAGAATGAGTTTTACCTTTAAAACGATACGACTATGAGTGTGAAAAAACAAATGAGACGTGCCGCTCGTGCCGCCCGTGAAGAGAAGAAGCAGAAACGCGCAATGGGAGCTTTGATCGGTGCCTTGGCGGTGCTGATTGTCTTGGGTATCATTGCTTTCGCCATCATGGGAAATGAGTTTTGAAATAGAACGTAAGTTTCTGGTCACGGGCGACTTCAAGTCGCAGGCATACAGTAGCAGCCGTATCCGGCAGGGCTATATTTCTACGGTGGGGAAGGCTACGGTGCGTGTCCGTATTCGCGACGACAAGGGGTATCTCACGATAAAAGGCCGTTCGAATGAAGCGGGCATCTCGCGTTATGAATTCGAGACGGAAGTACCCTTGCAGGACGCGGAAGACTTGATGAAGTTGTGCGAACCGGGTGTAATTGACAAGACGCGTTACCTTGTGCGGTCGGGGCGGCACGTGTTCGAGGTCGATGAGTTCTATGGCGACAACGAAGGGCTGATTATGGCCGAGGTGGAACTTTCCGACGAACAAGAAGCTTTTGAAAAGCCCGGTTTCATCGGACGGGAAGTCACAGGCGATCGCCGTTACTACAATTCCCACCTTCGTACTTATCCGTATAAACTTTGGCGGGAAGGATAGGGGTGCGAAGGCGTAGCGTGCGGCGAGCTATGCTTTCTTGCGCATTTTCCGGGTGAGCATGCCGCTGAGGACAATGCCGGCCAATGCTCCTATGGCATTGGCGGCCAAGTCGAGCCAGTCGCCGCTCCGGTCGGTGGTGCAGTAGGCTTGTGCCAATTCGATGAGTCCGCTCATGGCTACCGGTCCTATATAGAGGGCAAGGGCACGTGGCATGGAGGGGGAAGCCTTCCGCACACGCCAGTCTTCCATCCATAAGACAAATGCCAACGAACCATACATCAACAAGTGCGCCCACTTGTCAATAAAGCGTACGTTGGCCAGTTCGGTCTTGGGTGGGGTAAACAGCGAGAGACACCAGATTACGAGAATGAGGATAACGCTAATCGGATGTCTTCTTATCCATTTTGTTAGTTCGTGCGTCATATAAATAACAATTTATCTGCAAAAATAATTCTTTTTTCGTACTTTTGTCGGCATTACAGGTCTAATTTTTAAGAACGGGCTTATGTCGGCAAATGAAAGAGTGAATTTTGGAAGTAAGATCGGGATTATATTGGCTTCGGCCGGGTCGGCTGTCGGGTTGGGGAACATCTGGCGTTTTCCTTGCGAAGTGGGCGAGAACGGCGGGGCTGCCTTTATTTTGGTTTATATCCTGTGTGTGATGTTTCTGGGCATACCGGTGATGGTTTCCGAGTTTCTTATCGGTCGCCGTTCACGGGCCAATACGGGAGGGGCATACGAAGTGTTGGCACCGGGCACACATTGGAAATGGGTCGGTATGATGGGGGTCGTGGCAGCTTTTCTTATCTTGGGATATTATGGCGTAGTGGCCGGATGGACATTGGAGTATATGGTGGCATCGGCTACGGGGCGACTTTCCGGGAGCAAGGACTATACGCTTTTCTTCAATGACTTTGTCGGCAGTCCTTGGAAACCTGTACTCTATATGGCGGCTTTTATCCTGTTGACACATGTCGTCATCGTCCGAGGTGTAAAAGACGGCATAGAGAAGTTCTCCAAAGTCATGATGCCGTTGCTGCTGTTGATTATTTGTGTCTTGGTGGTTTGTTCCTTCTCCATGCCCGGTTCGTCCGAGGGGTTGGCTTTCCTGTTGCGTCCCGATTTCAGTAAGGTAGACGGCAAGGTGGTGCTCGATGCCATGGGGCAGGCTTTCTTTTCCATGAGTGTCGGCATGGGATGTCTTTGTACGTATGCTTCCTATTTTACGCGTGATGCCAATCTGGTAAAGACAGCCGGAAGCGTGGCGTTGATAGACACGTTTGTGGCCGTGTTGGCCGGTTTCATCATTTTTCCGGCAGTCTATTCTGTTCCGGGGCTGTCGCCCGATGCCGGTCCGGGATTGGTGTTTGTCACTTTGCCCAATGTGTTCCAGTTGGCTTTCAAGAGTGTACCGTGGGTGGGCTATATCTTCTCGCTCATGTTTTACGTATTGTTGGTGTTGGCAGCGCTGACTTCCACCATTTCTTTGCATGAAGTGGCTACAGCCTATCTGCACGAGCGTTTTAAACTTTCCCGTAAGAAAGCTGCCACCGTGGTGACCTTGGTTTGTATGACGTTGGGGGTATTTTGCGCTTTGTCTTTCGGGCTGTTGAACGGAATCCGTTTGGGAGGAATGACTATTTTTGATCTTTTCGATTTTGTCACAGCCAAGCTGATGCTGCCTTTGGGCGGGATGTTCATTTCTATCTTTACCGGTTGGTATCTTGACCGTAGGATCGTGCGGGAGGAAGTGACGGATTGGGGGAAGCTCCGGATACCGTTTTTCGGCTTCTATATCTTTCTGTTGAAATTTGTGGCCCCAGTGGCCATTGCTTCCATTTTTGTAAACGAATTGTTCAAATGACCGGAAAATGAGGCGGACGTGGCGTAATCTCTTCTATTTTTCGAAAGCGGACAGAAGGGCGGTCTTGCTGTTGGCGGGCGTATTGATGGGGATTGTGTTATCCACTTCTTTTTTCTTGTGGTTCGACCGTCGGACACCGGCGAAAGAAGACAGCGGAGACTCGTTGGTTTATGAACGCTTTTTTGCCGGATTGAAACCGGATACCGTGGTAGTCGTACGTAGCGGGCCAACCTATGGACAACCTGTTAAGGCGAAACCGGCTACATTCTTTTTCGACCCCAATACGGCTGATTCCACCGCTTTGCTCCGTTTGGGCTTGTCGCCATGGCAAGTGCGCAATATTTATAAATACCGGGCACGTGGCGGACGTTACCACCGTCCGGAAGATTTTTCCAAACTTTACGGACTGACAAAAGGAGACTACGAAAGGCTGTTGCCTTATATCCGTATCGCTGATAAGTATAAGTTGATGTCGGACTTGTACCCTCACGGTCTGCCGGGAACAGACACCGTGGAACTCCCTCCACGGCAAGAGAAATTCCCGGAAGGCATACGGGTGGAACTGAACACGGCCGATACGGCTACATTGAAGAAGATTCCCGGTATCGGCTCTTATTATGCGAGGCGGATTGTGGACTACCGCAACCGTTTGGGCGGTTTTGTGTCTGTGGCTCAACTGAAGGAGATGGGGGAGTTGCCTGAAAACATCGGAAGATGGTTTACGGTATCTCCGGCCGTACATCGTCCGTTGCAGGTCAACCGGATGTCGGTAGAAGTCTTGCGCCGTCATCCCTATTTGAATTTCTATCAGAGCCGGGTGATAGTGGAGCATCGCCGTAAATACGGGCCGATAAAAAAACTGCAAGCGTTGTCGTTGTACGAGGAGTTTACCCCTTCCGACCTGGAACGCCTGCAGCCTTATGTGAGTTTTGAGGAATGATTCGTCCGTTATGATTTTTCTTTCATGAGTCGTATGGCCTCTACGGGGTGGTCGGTCGTGACAAAATCTACTCCCAGGTCGCGCATTCTTTTCAGGTCTTCTTCTTTGTTCGTCGTCCAGGCATTTACTTTCAGACCGCAGCGATGTGCTTCTTCTACCCATTCGGGATGTTGGTCGAACACCTTGAAGTTATAGTCTATGCCGGTGAAACCTTTGGCCTTGGCTTCCTGGGGCGAGAGGTCTCCGTTGATGTAGAATATCTCGGAGGCTCCGTTGGTGGCTTTGACTAACTGTTCGCATACGTTCAGGCTGAAAGAGATGTATTCCGTTTGTTTTTCCATTCCCATGTCTTTTACCATTTTTACGATGGTTTTCACGGCTTGGTCTTCATGTTCTTTGTTTTTGTTCTTCTTGATTTCAAGAATAAGCTGCAGGTCTTTCAGCTTGCGTCCTTCCTCTAAATAAGCTTGCAAAGTGGGTAACGTCTCCCCGTTTTTGAGTTTGCTCTCTTTGATTTGCTCGTAAGTAGCCCGGGATATGGCTGTCGAACCGATGGTATTGTCATGATTGACAACCACGATGCCGTCGGCAGTCATTTGTACGTCGAATTCTGCCCCGTAGACTTTCGCTTCGGCCGCTTTTCTTAGAGAGGCCAATGAGTTTTGTGCCGAACCTTCGGCTTTCCAATAACCTCGATGGGCGATGACTTGTGTCTGTGCCTGGATGCTTAGTGCGGCGAGGCAAAGACAGGCTGCAGCAATGTTTTTTTGATAGATGTTCATTTTTATCAGGCTTATAGTTCGATTTGTTGTGTGTAGTTTTCATGAAAACGGTTAGTCGCTTTGACCGTGACGGTTCGGGCCGACGTAGAAGGTTGGGCACGGAAAAGATGGTGGGTGTGGTAGCCTTCGGCTTTTCCGTTTTTCATTGTGATGAAGTCCTGGTCTTCATCTTCGAATGGCTGCATCGGGCCTTTCGGTTTTCCGTCTTCGAACCATTCTACTTTCCAGTCCGGATCCCAGTCCCAGATATTGGCCACGACTTGTTTCGGTTGGCTTTTGAATTCTCCAGGTTTGTAGATGCGGAATTGATAGTCTGAGGGTTTCCCGGTAGCTTTGTAGTGCCATTTCACGTTTTTGTCGTCTACCTCTACTATAAGGTATCCGTTGGGAGCCCCGCAACGGTTCACGTGTCCGGCCCACCACGCTCCGCAGGCGGCTCCTATGTTGTGCTCGTAGATGTTAGCCGCAGGTTGTGCGTTTTCGTAGAAGTGGGTATGGCCGGCAAATATATGTACCTGGTAATCTTTGAGAATGTCCAACAACTCTGATGTATTACTTGTGTTTCCACTGCCCTCTGCCGTTGTATTGGAAGTAGGTGCGTGCAGGTTGAGGAACACGAGACGGCCTTTGGGCACGTAGCTCAAATCCTTTTTCAACCATGCCAGTTGGGCCGGAGTAAAAGCTTCTTTGTATTTCTTTCCGCCTTGGTAGTCTATGTCTTTCATGGTTACGACATGTACCTGGCCGATGTTGAAAGAGTAATCGGTCGGACCGAATGCTTTGTGGTAATCGGCTTCTCCATAACCCGATTCCGGAACTTCCGTGCGTTCCATATCGGCATACTTAAGGTTGAAATCGTGATTTCCGATGACTTGGAACATTGTCAGCCCCAAGTGGGAAACACTTTCTTTGTATGGTTCCATCAGGTTCATGGCATCCCAGACCAAATCTCCCACGGCCATGCCTACCACTTCTTTCCCTTTGAAAGAATCCACTGTGCGTTTCAGGTCGGGAACGGTTTCTTGCCGGAAACGGTCGAGATGAGCGTCGGTTTTCACTTGAGGGTCGGAAATGGCAATGTACACAAACCGGCGGGTAGGGGTTTCCCGTGGTTCGAGCATGAAATTACAGATGTTTTCTTGTGAATCGGCTTTTTGGAATTGGTAGAACTTGTCAGCAATTCCGTCGGTTTCCGGTAACTTGTAGGCAGATGGGGTTGAGATGTAAACTAACGGCTGGCGTTCTGCATCGCTTTCCATACGGTAATGTCCCATGGCATCGGTCGTAGTGAAATTACGTCCGTCCGTCACGACTACTTGAGCTACAGGTTTTCCTTGGGTGTCGGTGATACGGCCTTTGACGATTCCCGGGGCTGCCGAGGTCTGGGCAGCCATCAGTCCACATAAAACAAACGGGAATAGGATATGTTTATAGTTACGTTTCATGGCTTTTTAATGTTTTCTGAGTTTTACTTTATCGAACAGGGCGATGATGGCTTCCGGTCGGTCGGCCGAGCGCAAAGCTTGCTCTAAGGTTTGGGTGTCTTGTTCGAAGCAGATTACGTTGGCGCAGTCCAGGATATGAGCCATGTTGGTGATGGCGGTATCACGGCTGACCTGATGTTTGTTGACGGCTTTCTTATAATATTTATTCACCTTGTTGACGGCTTTATATACCGCTGGTTTGACTATTTCTACCGATGTGTCTGAGAAACCGACGGACATGTCGTATTCGTGAGTATAGTTATGGACAAAAGTGTCCCACTTTTTAGCGATGCCCTCTCCGAGGAAGTGGTCGGATTCGAAAACTACTTTTGCTACGGGAATGTCGCCATATATGTCGAATACAAACTCCGTGCCTGACGCTTCTTTACTCTCGGTGTTTCTTTTTTCCGGATGGGACGTGGAGACGGTTGTTTCCGTATGGTTCTCCGGATGGGCTTCTACGGGGACTGTTCCTGCGCAGCAGCAAACAGCCATTGCTACAATAATTCTTTTCATATTCTTCTATGTTTTGTTTTACTTCTGCCAAATCAACTTGATGGAAAACTCATCGCCGCCCATGTTTTTTTTGGCTTCCTGGTAGTTTGCCATATTGGTACGTTGCACGGCGGCCGGATATTTAAACCTTCGAGGCATTTGGTTGTGGCTGATTTGTATGCCTTCTCCTACGGGAAGAACCGGATACCCCGTGCGGTTGTATTCGAACCATTGTTGATAGTCGCAGAAATACAAGGCCACGAACTTTTGATTCATGATACGCTCCAAGGAACCGTCGTATCGGGCTTGGGGATTGTCGAAATAATCGGCGGGGAGTGTGGCGTTCCACTGTTCCACAGAAGCCTGTACACCTTTCTTGTAAGCGGTTTCAGCTTCTGTGGCACCTCCGGGGAGGATTCCTTTTTGGAACAATTCTGCCTTGATGAATTCCACTTCTGCGTACGACATCAAGGTAAGCTCCATAGGAGCCTTTGCCATGCTTTGGTTGGGGAGGGAAGCTGTTATGGCCGGTAGAGTCAGATAACCACTGGGAAGTCCCACGTAGGCTTTGGTACCGTCTTCCTGTTCCACTTGGGTGGCAAATACCGGCAGGCGCGGGTCATTCCAAGAGTTGAGCAGGTCGATGAAGAATTCAGATAAGTTGACGTATGAAGTGAAATCTTGAGGGCGTGCCATGGGTGCCTCTTCAGGGAATACCCCCGAGATGCCCAACATGGCAGCATCGTCATTAGATTCGAATACGGGATACGTAGCCGGATTATTGTACATTTCTTGTAATTCGGCTTGTGCGTTAAAACCTTCTGCATCCAAGAGCCGGGTCAAGGTACGCATGCGGAGCGAATTACAGAATTTCTGCCATTTCTTGATGCCTTCTCCGTCGGTAGTGCTGTAAAGCATGTCTCCGGAAGTGTTGTACACGAGTCCGCTTTCTGTGTCGAACAAACTGTTGGCCGTTTTCAGATTGTCGAGGATTTGCCGGTAGGCTTGTTCTTGCCGGTCGAACCGGGGAGCAAGAATACCTTGGTCGGCCGAACAGGCTTCCGACATGGGAATGTCACCGAAAGCATCGGCCAATATGCCGTACATCCAGCTTTGCAAGGTGAGGGATACAGCCTCGTAGTTCGGTTCTGGGGAAGCCAGTTGGGCATTGAGCCGTTGGATTTCTTTGGCATTGTTGATCCATTTGTAGTAGGTGTTCCATGTTCCGTCGCCCCGGGAGTCTGTCATGTTCCACCATCCGACCCCGCTTGTGCCGTTATTGCTTACGAGACATTGCATCAAAGGAAATGTGTAGTCGTAATAGCGGTTCCAGTTATAAGTGCCCATGTCGTAAAGAATCGGGTCGAGCAGAGTGCCGGGATTCACCTTTTCCATACGTGTGGGGTCTGTATTCAGTTCATCGAAGTCGGTACATGACGAGCAGGCAAAGCCGCTTAATACCATTCCGAGTGTGATATTTCTTAAAAGATTCGTTCTTTTCATTGTTTTTGTTCTTTAGAAAGTAAGATTGAGGTTGAAGCCGAAAGTTCTTGTAGTAGGCAGCGAGCCTGTTTCTATACCGGATACCATGGAACTGCCATCCAAGGCTACGGATTCCGGGTCGAAGAGAGGATAGTCAGTGAAACACCACAGATTGCGTCCGTATACGGCTATCGAGGCTTTTGAGAATGGAGATTTTTCCAAGACTTTCTTAGGGAGTTCGTATTCCAATCGGATTTCTCTGATTTTCAAGAAAGAGGCATCGAACGAGTTGGTTTCTACATTGGCTCTCCGATAATACTCCTTATAAAAACTTTCGATAGTTACCACTTTCGTGTTGGGCGAGAACGTTCCGTCGTCATTCCGTACCACGCCCGGTGCTATCATGTACATTCCGCTTTGGGGCGTGTAGCCGGCGGCTGCAATGCGCGGGTCGTTGGCATCCATATAATACTCCGTGCCCGGAAGGCGTCCGTTCAGGGATTGTGTGAGTTTGCCTTGTTCCATCATTTTGTGGAATGACATGCTGTAGATTGTACCGCCTACTTGTCCGTCAAGCAGGATTCCTAATTTAAAGCCTTTATAAGAGAACTCATTATACCATCCGGCTTTCCAGTCGGCATAGGCTGTACCTACATATTCGATTTCGTCGGCTTGTTCGGGTAAGCCGTTGTCTCCGATAATCACGTTGCCCTCGGGGTCGCGTACCAGTTTGTAGCCCCATAAATCTCCTGTGGTACCTCCTACACGTCCGATGATGGATGCGGTTCCCACAGTGCTGATGACCTGGTTTTCGTCTGCTCCTTCAGCCAGTGAAAGTATTTTATTGTCATTCTTCGACCATGTGAGCGTCGTGTTCCATCGGAAGTCGCGTGTCAGGACCGGCGTGGCCGTGATTTCCAATTCATATCCCCTGTTACGGACGCAGCCGGAATTGATTGTGCCGCGGCTGTATCCTGTGGTCGGGTCGAGAGGAGCATCCAAAATTTGGTTTTTAGTGCGATTATAGTAAAACGAGAAGTCTACACCTATTCGATTGTCGAACATACGGAAGTCGAAGCCGGCCTCGTAGTTCGTCGAGATTTCAGGTTTAAAGTCTTGATTGTATAAAGTGGAAGCCACTTCGGCCGCCCCCGGAAAATTGCTGTTGTCGTAGTAAGCGGAGGTCTTATAAGGGTCGGTGTCGTTACCGACTTGGGCAAAAGAAGCCCTGAGCTTAAAGAAACTGACGGGGTCGGGCAGGGCGAATAATTCATTCATGACGGCACTGGCGCTGACCGAAGGATAGAAGAAAGAACGGTGGTTACGGGGAAGGGTAGACGACCAGTCGTTGCGTCCTGTCACATCGAGGAACAGTTTGGACTGCCAGGATAGGTTGGCGGTGAAATAAAGGCTGTTCAAAGCTTTCCGTCGGATGGTATTCACGACGTTCGGGTTAGAGATTCCGTTAGACAGCTTGTACACACCGGGGGTAATAAGTCCGTTGACGGAAGCCGACAGTAAGTCATAACGTTGTTGCATCATGTTGCCTCCTACGGAAGCATTGAGGTGGAATCCTCCGTCGTATGAATCATGATAGGTCAACAAGGCGTCGCTATTCAATTCGTAGTCGAAAACGTTTTCTTTTTTAAAGAACCCGTTGCGGAATACCACGTCGCTGATGGGGCGATGCTGTTCGCGTTGGTCGGCCGAGAGTTGTATGCCGGAACGTATCATGAAGTCGAACTTGCTGCTTAGCTTCAGGTTGGCCGATACGGTAGAGACGACGTTATGCTTTTCCGAAGGGTTCTCTGCTTCATACAGCGTGACAAAGGGATTACCGATGTAGCTGCTGTAAGGCTGCAACTGTTCAAGTCCTTCCTGCCCTTTTTTCCACATGGGGCGCAACCAGTCCAGGTTCACGTTCGGATTCTGGAAGATGAGGAAGTAGGCAATGGAATTACTGTTGTATCCCAATGCGGGAGTGTTGTTGATTTTACGATAAGTATAGCTCGTTTTGAAGTTGACACGTAAAGCACGTGAGATTTGTTGGGCTGCCGATACCATGGCCGATACGCGTTGAAAGCCGGTATTGGGCAATATCCATTCGTTTTTGGTATGTGTGATAGAGGCTCTCAGGTTGCCCCGGTCTGATTTTCCGGTCAACGCTACGGAGTTGGTCAGTGTATAACCTGTTTGAAACAGGTCTTTCCGGTTGTCTTTGTAAGCCACCCAAGGAGTCGCAGCATCGGCACGGCCTTGGTTCTCCGGAGAGTATTGATAGAACATCTGTCCTTCGAAACGCGGACCGAATGCGCTGCTGGTTCCACCGGTACTGGGAGTCCCGTCCGGACCGGCACCGTATGAATAGTAATGTTGTCCGGCGTATGCCGTACCTTCCGCACCGATGTTTTTGGCTTGTCCTTGTCCGAATTCATATTGATAGTCGGGCCAGCGCATGACGTTATCCATACTGACGTGGGCACTATAAGAAACGCCAAGCCCTTTCTTGGCACCGGCTCCCGATTTGGTCGTTACCATGATTACACCGTTTGCTGCGCGCGAACCGTACAAGGCTGTGGCACTGGCTCCTTTCAATACCTGGATACTTTCGATGTCTTCCGGATTCAAGTCTGAGAAACCATTGCCGTAGTCAACCGAGAGTTCGGCTGCATCGCCGGCTCCGTAGGCCATTCCCGGGTTGGTCATCGGGCTGCTCAGGGGAACACCGTCTACGACTACCAAAGCATTATTGCCATTCGCATTCAGTGAAACATCTCCTCGGACGGATATCCGGCTAGTACTTAGAGGTCCTCCGGAAGAGATGATGCTCAATCCGGCCACTTTTCCTGTCAGAGCCGACGACCAGTTAGCCGGCATTGTACCGGTGATTTGGCTGCCTTCCACTTTCGTTGTGGCGTATCCCAAGCCTTTCTCGTCGCGCTTGATGCCCAATGCGGTTACCACTACCTCATTGATTTCTTCCGCATCTTCCTCCAAATGAACTTGGAGGGCTTTATTGGAATATTCGATTTCTTGTGTCTTGAAACCTACATATTTCACCTCCAGGCGGTCCTTGGCTGTCAGCGTCCGTTTGCTTTCGAACGAAAACTTCCCGTCCAAGTCCGTGATGGCTCCTTCTTGGCTGTTCTTTACCTTGATAGTGGCGCCCATTAACGGTTCACCCTTTGTGTCCGTCACTTGACCTCTCACCAAGCTTTGAGCCTGTATGGCATGGGTCGTCAGGCTGCTGATAGCCAGGATTGCCATACTCTTGCTCAAATTCGTTAAAACTTTAGTTTCCATTTTTTTCTATTTGCTATATGTATTTGAGTCGTTTTCTAAATACACTGCAAAGGAACTAAAGTCTTTTTAAGACACTGTAACGTTCGTTTTAAATGTTGGTTGCAATGCTATGTCATTCCTGTTAATGCAAATAAAATCAGGTATATATGACATTTGAAAAAGAAAAAAGAGAAGTACGGGGAACTCCTTCCTCTACTTCTCTTTCTATTATAGGTTGTGTGTTTTGTCTTCCTTATTCCTTGTAGCCCGCTATTTCAGCTATCTTTTTAGGGATTTCCGTGTTGTCGATACGTCCGGTGAATTCTTCGGCACCGGCTCCTATGGCAAACACCGGAACATAGCCGTTGGAATGTCCTCCGCTTTGCCATCCTACCATAGCTTTCCGAGCCATGAGTTGCCGTGCTGTAGAGGCAATGATGTTTTCGCTTTCATACAAAGTCTTCGTGTCTTTGGCCACTCCTTCACAGAAATTCTCGTATGCTTTTTTGAGTTGCTCCGTTTCCCGTTCATCCAATGGTATTTGAGACCAAAATCCGAAGTTATCCTGTAACTGCTTGCGTACGAAATCCCACGTGAACTTTTTGCCCTCTTTCTGGTGTTGTGCGGCTATCATTTTACTGAAGGCTCCCGCACTTTGTTTTTGGTATTTCAGCAGGTCGGTACGCAGTTCGTACTTACCTGTTCCTAAAACAATCCCTCCGGTCTCGTGGTCGGCTGTGATGATAATCAGCGTTTCGTCAGGATGCTGTTCATAGAACTCGTATGCCACTTTGATGGCATTGTCCATGTCTATAACCTCTTTAAAAGCTGTTGCCGCATCGTTGCTGTGGCAAGCCCAGTCGATTTTTCCGCCTTCCACCATCAAGAAGAAACCGTCCGTATCCTTTTGGCTGAGGAAATGGATGGCTGCCCGAGTAATATCCTGTAAGGTAAGGTCATTCTTTTGGCGGTCTATGGCGTAGGGGATACTGGTACGGTCTGCCTTGCTGGCCGTTTCGGTTTGCAACAGGAGCATTTTATCGGCTTTTTTTGCCTTTTTACGGTAGTCGGCATATCCGCGTGCGATGGTATAACCGGCCTCCCGGCATTGTGTGTACAAGTCCTTATTTCCGCTCAGTTCATTGTTTTCCGGTTGCAGGAAATCGGAACCGGCATAGAAATCGAACCCGGCTGCTATGAGGTCTTTGCCGATTTGATGATACATGTTCCGGTCTTTTACGTGGGCATAGAAAGATGCGGGAGTGGCATGATCCACGGATACGCTTGTAGTGACGCCCACGGCCTTCCCCTCTGATTTGGCCAAAGCGGCTATGCTATTGATGCGGGTGGTCAAGTCGGACTTGATGCCCAATGCTCCGTTTTTCGTTTTGTTTCCGGTAGCAAGGGCCGTTCCTCCGGCGGCAGAATCGGTTACCCCGTTCGTACCGGAATACGTCGTGACAAGCCCCACGTATGGAAATTGTGCAAAGCAGAGCGGTGATGTTCCGATACGCCCTTCCACGGCAGCCATATAGGTCTCCGTTCCGTTTACTTGGTTGACTCCCATTCCGTCACCGATAAAATAAAATACATACTTGGCTTTGCCCTCAGCCATTACGACCAGTGCCATACAAAGGACGGCATAAAGTGATAGTAGTCTTCTTCTCATGATGATATCAATGCTAATAGTTGATGAGCCAAAGTTACGGAAAAATCGGTCTGATGTTCAACAAAATCTAATATTTTCCGCTGCGGAACAGAGAAAAATATGGTGATGTGTCAAAAGTGCAACGAAATATAATTGCGTTAGGTTATATACGGCAATTGGATGAATAGAAAGCAAAGCATTAAACTTTTTTATCCTAAGTTTATTGTTTATTTTGAGGTTATGGGATATTTTTGCAACCAATTATTTAAATAATAAGCGTATGAAAGGAAGATTACTTTTTTTTAGCATGGCCATATTGTGTGGCGTTGTGACTGTAAATGCACAGTTGATTCGGAAGAAAGGAAAAGCTGCGCAAATGAAAGTGGGAACAGAGAATATCCTGAAGGCTCGTCCGGTTTTGGCTGTGGAAAGAGTGCAGCCTGCGTCGGCAGAGGAATATACTGTGTATAACGGAGAGGTTTCTGAGGAGCCGTATTATTGGTATGAGTATGACGCAAAGGGGCAGATTGTTTCTTCCTCTTCTGTATATACCATGAGTGGAGAGGTTGACTCTTTTTATGTTCAGAAATCCTCTTATGACTATTCTAAGGGATATCCGGTGTTATTGGACCAGTATCATTACCGGGAATCGGCCATAACGCATGAGAAAACCCCGTTTGAATATCGTCAACGTACTACGATGGAAGGAGGGGTACGTACGAAATTGGAGAACGAAAATTATGACATCATCGAGTTGGACCAGGCGGGGCGTGTGACACGGGCTGTGGAGGATGTCCGTGAATTCCGTATGGAGGACATCTATACCTGGAACGGTGAGGTTCCTTCTTCATGGAGGAATTTGTATGAAGAATATGGAGGTGGCGGAGAAGTCCTTTATAAGACAGAGATGAACGTGACCGATATAAAAGAGGTTTATGCTGCGGTTCCGTTTAATGCTTATGCTATTGATTTGACAGAAAATTTCGGGAGTGGTACGTGGATTTGTAATGCTACCGGAACCGTTACTGAGGACGGAGAGACATTTGACTTGGTGTTGACCGGAAGTGTGAGCGAGGACAAGAAAACGCTGACACAGACCATGAAAGCGGGAGACATATTGGATGATGTGGTTACGCTGACCTATACGGATGACAACGGTAGCTATGTGTTGGAAGACCGGGATAACTCTTACGGCGACCTTTTTATTATGAAAGAGACACATGTATTCAATGAAATGGGAGATGAGGTTGAAAATTCAAGGGAAGAAATCGGAAACGAAGGCGTAGAGTATTCTTCGAAAGAAAAGATGGAGTGGGAGTACGACGAGCAAGGCCGTCCGCTCAGCATGAAACGTTATATTGCAGACAGAGAAGGCAACTTTGAATTGAATTCCATTCTGAAGTTTACGAAATGGCATGACGGCTCTTCCGTTTCTTCGGTTGTGGCAGACGGAGAGGTTCTGGGGGCTACGCTTTATGCTTTGGATGGTGTGAAAGTTTGCGATTTGTCTGCGGAAGAAATTGCAGATGTAAAGGGGTACGTACAGAAGAGTGGCATTTATATCTTGGTGAAGAAAACGACTCGCGGTACAGTTACGGAAAAATTGATTATCAATCGTTAAGGAGTAATATTTGCCTCTTTTGAGAATATTCCTCGTGTGTCGTTTCGAGAGGGAGCGGCGCACGAGGGCTTTTTGTAAGTAAGAATATAGTTTTTTGGCGTTTTAAGGTTATAAAGATTGTAGACATGGTAAAACAATGTACGATTTTGTTCGGCTGTCTGGCTTTGGGCGACTTCGTGGTGTGGGCCACGGGGGTAAAATTGCCGGGCAGCATTATCGGTATGCTTCTCCTGACCGCCTTCTTGCAGATGGGATGGGTAAAGCTGCGTTGGGTCAAGGGTATCTCAGATTTCTTAGTAAGCAACATGGGGTTCTTTTTCGTTCCGCCGGGAGTGGCCCTGATGCTTTATTTCGATGTGATTGCCGCTGAGTTCTGGCCGATTTTTACGGCCACGGTGGTCAGTACGGTATTGGTTCTAGTCGTCACGGGGCACGTGCATCAATGGGTAAGAAGACATGGAGTATTTAGAAAGTGATTTTTTCCTTATCGCGCTGACGTTCGGCGTGTATTTTCTGGCCAAACGTTTGCAGGCGCGTACAGGCTGGGTGGTGTTGAATCCCATATTGTTGGCCATATTGGCCTTGATAGGCTTCCTGAAAGTTACGGGTATTTCGTACGAGACGTATGCCGGGAGTGCTTCCATCATCGACTTCTGGCTCAAACCGGCCATTGTGGCTTTGGGTGTGCCTTTGTATCTGCAACTCAAGAGCATCCGGCGGCAACTGATGCCGGTGTTGGTTTCCCAGTTGGTCGGCTGTTTTGTCGGCATTGTTTCGGTGGTATTGACCGCCAAATGGATGGGAGCCTCCGATGATGTGATTATTTCCCTTGCGCCCAAGTCGGTCACGACTCCTATTGCGATGGCCGTGACGGAATCGTTAAACGGTATTCCTTCCCTGACGGCTGCCATTGTCGTGTTGGTCGGACTGTTCGGAGCGGTATGCGGGTTTAAGATTCTTCAGGTAGGGAGGGTGAAAAGCCCTATCGCCCAAAGCCTGAGCATGGGCACGGCTTCGCACGCCGTCGGGACATCGCGTGCCATGGAATACGGGCGTATTTATGGGGCGTATGCCAGCTTAGGATTGATTCTGAACGGGTTGTTGACGGCTCTTTTTACGCCTTTGATGTTGCATTTATTAGGTATTGTTTAAGAGGAGATAAAGTGAGCCGGTTCGATTCACATGGTTCGAACCGGCTCATCACAAAACATTGTATTAACTTAAACAAGAAGTTACTTGACTATCACTTTCACTGACTTCTTGGTGCCGTCGCTCATCAAATCCTGACGAATATAGATACCGCGTTGTTTCGGCTCATCTACACGTACGCCGTTGATGGTATACCATGCTGTGCTTACTACGTTTGCCTTGCCGTCGGTAACAGCATCTTCTATGGCAGAAGTGAAGTCTCCCGGTTTGTTAGCATCTCCGTCACCGTAATAATAGAGGCGGAAATTGTCAAAGATAGCCCAGTCGTTAGGAATTACTTCTTTTTTGCTGACTCCGATGGTGACAGGTTGCCCGTTCTCCGATACGTAGAATGAGAAGTTACCTTCGTACAATCCTTCGTCGAATGCAGCTTTCGTCCCGTTCACATTGTTCACCACAAAGTGGTAAAGTTTGTCTGATTCAGGGAAGAGGCTGTCAGCCAATGCGAAATCACCGCCATCATACTTGTATTCGTTTACGTGGTCGAAAATGGAAGCCAGTTCTTTGCTCCATTTACCATCACCGGCCTCTACATAGACTTTCGCATTCCGGGCATCCGTGCTGTCGCGGTGTGCAACGGCGGCTTCCACTGCTCCTCCGGCTCTGTAAAAGCCGTTATAAACCAAACGGTAGTATCCCTTGGGTAAGGCATACAGTACTTGGTGGATGTCTGCATCGCCCTTGCCCACGTAGAACTCATAGTTCTGTGCACCGGTCGCGTTGGCGTTGTTGCCTTCCGTGGTCACCCATCCCTTGATGGAGGAGAGTTCCTTGGAGGGGTCGTTCGGGTCGGGAACGGAGAAACTCGGGCTTTGTATCATTGCGGTGACATCGGCTGGCGCGTTGATGCTAGCTCCGGTGAAGTCGATGTCCGTGCTTACCATCGTGGCGTAAGCCTTGTCGATTTTCACGGTGGCATCTTCAATCCATTTTATGGATTTCAGGCTTTGTGCCAGTGCCGGTTCCATTTCATCCAACAATAGGTCTTGGAATTTACCGTATTCTGCTTTGGACAAGTATGGGTCGTATACGCCCGTGTCGAAGTTGTTGATATGCTCTGTTACCAATGTCTCGAACGCGGAAGCTGCCGACATGGCATCATGTCCGCCCTTGATGGCAGCGTTCAAAGCTTCGTTTTGTGCTTTGTAGGTTTCGAGGGTCAAGCCTTCAGCTATGGCATTGTTGGCAGCTTCGATGGCTGCGCCCAGTGTTTGTTTGGCTTCTTCTGTGGTCAGGGCTTCTTCGTTGTTAAGCAAATCAGTGGCTTCTGCAATCAGGGCGTTGATGGTAGAAACGGCACCGCTCATGTCATCAGCTCCGGCGTATTTGATTTGGAAGTTGTCAAACAAAGCCCAATATCCGGCTAATCCGGCCTGTGGAATGGTTATTCCCACACGGAGTTTCCCGTCATCTTCCACATAACATTTGAAAGAGAGCTTATAAGCATCGGGGTTGGCTTCCATGATGGCTGCAGCACTGGCCATGCCATTGGGAGTCCATTTTCCTTCAAGTTCCGCTCCACCGGCTGTCAACTGCTCGCAATTGTTCACGGTATTGGTGTCTTGTACGCATTCAAACGGGTGGCATAGCTTGGCTTTTGTGTTGTTGCCGAAAGCATAAGCCAAAATGTCATTCGTGGTATCGCCTTCCAGGCCCCATGCGGATGCGCAGGTGCCATTCCATGTCGGGCGGTAGAACCCTTGCAAAGTGACTTCATACGTGCCATTGGGCAAGCCCTCCAACTCCTGGTATACGTCACAAACCGTTTGATAAACTTCACCCATGTTATAGCCATAGTTGAACTTGTTGTCACCAGACACGAAGTCGTATTTCCACCCGTCCTTGCTGCCTGTAAAACCGGGATTATTCATTATCCCAGTCACATTGTCGGTATCTCCATTTAGTAAGGCGTTCTTTATTCCCGACATCCAAATCCGGTCGGCGCGCGGTTGTATGCTGTCTACTTCGGCGGGATTGAATGTCCTGCCATCCCGTGCCGTTTCCAAATCTATGAGGAATTGCTCGTAATCGGGGAGGTCTAAATCTACATATACTCCGTTGTCCCATGCATTTGACAAATCCAAAATTTTTTGGTTCAAGGTCTTGTAGGCGTTCACATCAGCAGTCAGCGTGTCCATGCCGGTTTGTACCGTAGTGAGTAACATGCCCAAGGTCTTGTCATCGACTTCCGGGTTGGAGGCCGCATCTTTAGCGGCTTGGAGCATCTTGGTGAACTTTTCCTCTCCGGCTATTGAGTATTTTTCTTGGTTGGTGTCATATTTTGCTTTTAGTTCTTCGGCTTTGGTGATGACCTTGTTCAGTTCTTCTGCCATGCCGCCTTCGACCAGACCCAGATATTCGAGCTTGAAATTGTCTACGCCCACCCAGTTGCAGTTTGTGTTGACGGTCTTGAAGCCTATTTTGATAGAGCCTTCCAAGGCGAAGAATTCCAAAGTTACGTTACGCGGTGAAGGTGCTTCTTCTACGACACCTTCAGTACCGCGGATTCCACCGAATTCGATGGTGTGTGCTTCGGCGCGGTATTCCGTCCCGTTGTTCTCGGCAAAGACGTAGACCCCATGGGGCACGGTATTTTGCCAGTCGCCTTGCCAGTATCCGATGGTGTTGGCCGTGAGGCGGTATTTTCCCACAGGCATGTTTTCCAAAGTTTGGGAGATATCCATCGGATTGCCCGAAAGGTTGCCGTTGTTGGCAGAAGTCACCCATTTTTCGGAGAAGTGATCCATTTTGTATTTGTTGTCGGCTGTCTCGTAGATCGTTCCGCTTTGATGTCCGATGCTTCCCACTACATTCCAACCGTTGTTCCCGTCAGCAAACGAATTATTAGCGATGGCGTTAGTGAATTCTACGGGTTTGTCCGGTGTGGCTTCCGAACTTTTCCAGTTTACGATGTCTTGCTTTAAGGCTTTGGCTGCTTCTTCGACTTCTTCAGCCGTGGCGTTAGCCTTATTATAAATCTCGGCATACTTTGCATAATCGCTGAATCCGGCCTCGTCAGCGGCATTCAGTTGAGTTTGCAATTCTTTCTTGGCTTTATAGACCGTATATACCTCGGAATCCACGAACTTCCAATCCAAGCTGGCAGTTTCATGTCCGGAAGTGGATGTGTCGATGGACGGGGACACTTCAAGCTTTCCTTCGTCTATTCCCATGTAGGCATTGGCGTACAAGCCGTCGTTTGCTTCCGTGCCATAAAGCTTGTCTTCATCTATCATCTTTATGCGGTAGACCTTGTTGGCCTTGTCCTGTGCCACAATCTTCCATAAGATATGTCCCTGTTTGTTGTGGTCTACCCAAATGCTAGCGGCTGCATCGTTGAACAACTCATGGAAACCTCCGTTGGAGGGAGCTTTCATCATACTTAAGCGCCAACCGTAGGCTTCCGAGTATTCAGGGTCACTCTCCGCACGGCGGCTCAATTCATAGTCTTGCCCATAACTTAGGGTTACTTCTTGTCCATCGTCTGCTACTACAAGACGTGTGCCGTGTGGTTGTCCGGCGGCCATGAACTTTTGTGTGGCTACGTGGTAGATGTAGAACACCCCGCCTCCGGTACCATCGGTAGCTAAGTTCGGTTCTGTGAATTGTAGTACGGGATCATCCCATGCGGCCCACAAGGGAAGTGTTGACGAAGTCGCACCGCAAAGTGCCATTAAGGCAAGTAATCTGTTTTTCATTTTGGACAGAAATTAAGTTAATAATATCAATATTCTCTATTTCCTTCCGGAAACGGTATCAAATATACGATAATCCCGTTTACCCCCCCCGTTTTTGCAAACTTTTGTATTTTTTTGCATTGATTGTATTCCACGAATAGTTCCCGCTCCATAAACGGAACCGTCCCGGAAAACAAGGGAACTGTTTTCCGGGACGGTTTAGGGTGTGGTCGTGCGCATCCACGTTAAGGATGCCGTACCGTAAATTTCCTGCTGTCGTTCGCCTGTCCGCACCGGGCTTTCAGGATATACATGCCGTCAGGAAGTCCGCTGACATCGAATGAAGTAGTGGCTCCGTTCGTGCCTCTTTGGGTAAGTTGCATGTTGCCTTGCAGGTCGTAAATGTGGAAGTCCACTCTTTCCGGACCGTTGTCCAACAAGTAACGCACGTCGAGGCGGCGGTCGGCAGGCAACGGACCTACGTCGAACGTGCCTGGCTCGTCTTTCGGCGTGCCGCAGATACGGGTGGTGCCGTCTGCGAGCTTCTTGATGTCTTCAGCACTTAAAGCATAATCGTATATACGGAAGTCGTCGATACTGCCGTTGAACAACGGGTCGGCTGCAGACTGGCTGCGCCCGATGTAGTTCAGCAACGGGTGGAAGTCGGAAGGGCGCAAGGTCATGTCTTTTGAAGAAGCCATAAGTGCTCCGTTCAAATAGAGGCAAACTTCATCTTTTCCTATCGTGACGGCCAGATGTATCCATTCCTTGCGGTATGGCGTGATTCGTTCGCCGTCTAATTGATGTTCGTCTCCACCGTTTTTGACGGCAAACCGTATCCGGCCGTCATCCGAACGCACGGTGAGGAACATATATTCGTCTTCCCCGTTTCCGAAGTCAAACACGCGCTGCCAACTGTTGCCGCCTTGCCAGTACACCCA
Organism: Paraprevotella sp.; assembly: GCF_986071375.1. Classification (NCBI taxonomy): domain Bacteria; kingdom Pseudomonadati; phylum Bacteroidota; class Bacteroidia; order Bacteroidales; family Prevotellaceae; genus Paraprevotella; species Paraprevotella sp. The sequence goes on from NZ_CFQRNQ010000013.1 coordinate 87,986, forward strand.
CGTTGAAATGGTGGTTTCCTCATGGTCGGCCACGTTGGTCGGCAGTTGCACGTACTGGCCAGAACCGTCCAGAGCCAAAGCGTATTGGCCGGATTTTCCTTCGGTGTACACACCATCTTCCGGCATGACCCCGTGGCGGATGTTAAGGGTCGTGTCGTGGAGGTTTTCTTCAAATTCATAGCGTGCGAAGAGGGCATCCGTCGGGGCTACGCTTGCGCTTGCGGTCAAGGATGCCGGGGAACTATTCATCGAAGCATCCACAGTCTTGACGGTGTAATAATATGTCTTTCCCTCTTCGGCTTTGTTGTCCACAAAAGCCGTGTCCTCCACGTAGCGTGCGATGATTTCATAACCCTCCTCCGGAGTTTCCGAACGCAGCACGGTGTAGGTCGGGGCTGTGGCGTCTGCCTTTTCCCATGTCAGGAGCACGGAGGATGCGCGGATTTCGGCTTTCAGGCCGGTGGGAGCATCGATGTCGCGGATGCGCGGACGGATGCCGGTCGGGATGAAGCGCCAGAGTTGCGCTGCGCTTTCTTCGTCTGGTTCGGCCTGTACGATTTTGTTGCCTGATGTCTTGAGGCACAGCGAACTGTTGCGGTTGCGGATGCGGAACCATCCGTCGCCTGCATATTCCAAGTACCATTGTTGGTTAGTGCCCTTGTTGTTTTGGTAAAGTATGATTTCCGTGCCGTCGTCCATCGACCAGTTCAGTACGTCGAGCGTCTGGTTTGAAGTGCCCGAAAGAATCTGGTGGTAGCTGAACGCACCTCCGATGCGAGCGTCTACCGGATTTACATGCCATTGCAACGACTTTTTGCCTGTGGAATAAGTGGATGAGGTGAGGGAGCCGTTGTCGTTGTCCAACAGTTTTAGGTTGCTTTTGTTGATTAATGCGTAGGTGCCGTCCACCACGGGTTGCACGTCATCGCCCCACGTGATGTTCACCACGGTTTCGGCATTGGTCTGCCCGTCTTGGTAACTTCCCGGTGCTCCGCCCGGAAGTTCCATGACGTATTCCCGTTGCGGCCCGTGTCCGTCGAAGAACACGTCGCGCTCTTTAGAAAGGAAGCGGTAGGAGGTGGTGACGGCTTGCCGTTCGGATGTCCCGCCGAACGCCTGTACCTTGCCGTCCGGTGCACGGTAGACCGACGCTGCCGTCCAGTTGGGACGATGCTCCGCGTAGGCCAACCGTTCACCATGGCTCGCCTTGCAGAACTCGCCACGTGTGTATTCTGCCCATCCCCACCATATTCCGGTTTGCATGCCGTATTCCAAGCCTACCATGGCTTCCATGACGTTGTGCATTTCGTCATCGGTGGCATGTTTGCCGTCTTCTCTCACCGTGGTGAAGAATTGGGCGAAGTTGTCGAAACTTCCGGCCAGTTGGTGTGTGTTTCCCTCATCCAATTGGTCTTTCAAGTAATTGTACCATGACAAAGCTCCATCTGTATTCAGCGTGTTTCCGCCACACATGCGTATATTATTGAAACGTTCTTTTTGCTTTAACTCCGTGATGATCGCGGCGAACTCGGCTTTTCGTTTTGCCTCATTGGGTGAACCTTGGTTGTTGTACAGGTAATCCGGTTCGTTGAACGGGGCGACAGAGACGACCTCGTAACCGGCATCTTGGTAATATTGGGTGGAAAGGTCTATGATTTCTGCCCAATGGGCGGCGTTGGCTCCGTTCTCGTCCGTGTAATAAGTGCTCATGAAAGGCGCGTCACAATTAATCATGAGTTTGACATCGGGTTTGACCCATTTGAACATGTTGACGCGCATTTGCAGTGTGTCGATTGTCCCCTGTTGCATTTTTCCGTCCACGATGGGCAGGTCCGGTTGGAAGGATGTGCGTACCACGTCAAGGTTGTCCTTGCCCATGAAGGCGGCACTGCGTCGCAGGTTGTTTTCATCAAGCCATGCAATGTCTGCCCCCCATTCCACGTATTTATGGGTGATGCCCTTGTCCGAAAGCCGGAAGGGTACGACGCGGTCTGCCGTGGGTTGGGGCTTCAGGTTGCTGCTTGAGCTGAAATTTTGTGCGAGGGCCGGGAATGTGCTGCACCCGGCCAGCAGGATTGAAATCAGGTGTAATGTTTTGTCTTTAATTGATTGAAGTATATTGGATTGCAGTGCAAAGAAAAAGATTTTTGCTGATTTAGGCAAGCGAATGGCCGTTTTTTTATGGGGGAATGGAAAGCATTGTAAAGGAAAGCCTCGTCCGAAAATCATTCTGCGCCAAACGGGAAATCAATCTCAGGAGATTGAAAAATCGTTTGGCGCAGAATGGAAAATCAATCTAAGCCAAACGATTTGCTTGTTTCATTATGTTGGTATACAGAGCGTTATAAGGAAGTGCTTTTCTTTTCGGTTGTCATTTTATTTCTTGATAGCCTTTTCGGTGTAGCTGTGTTCCGGCGTGTCCACCCTCACCACGTAGATGCCGGGTGCCCAAGCAGACGTGTCGATGTTCCCACCACGGTGCTGGCGATACAGGATCTGCCCGTTGCAAGCCGTGACACTGGCGTAGCGGATGTCTTCGCTGCAAGAAAGATGGAGCCTGTCACAGAAGGGGGTGGGATGTATGCGTAAGTTTGGGGACATACTTTCTTCCACACGGTCGGGGCTTCCCTTTTCCATGTCGAACTGGTAGGTGCCCGATTGCAGTTCTATCACGGCCTTTCCGTCTACTATGCCTTTGAAGTCCACGCCTTCTGCTTCTTTCAGGTCTTTTCCACTTTCAGTGATGTTGTCTGTCTTTTCCATTAGGGGCAGATAGAGTGTGGCTGTAGTGTTGGCCGGTACGGTGGCCGTATAGTTGATGCGTCCGTCCTCTTTGTATTGCCATTCACTGCTGATACGCCCGTATCCGGACAGATGAGATGCCTTGGCCTGCGTGATGCGTTTTTGTCCGGTGGGGAATGCCGTCCTGAAGTCCGGAGTGGGTTGCAGGATGATGTGTTTGAATCCGGGTTGTGTTTCGTCTGCCTCGATGCCGCCCACGTAACGGAACATCCATTCCGACACCACACCGTAGGAGTAATGGTTGAAGGAGTTCATGATCCACGGGTGCTTGTTGAACCCGCCTTCCTTGGTGTAGGAGTCCCAACGTTCCCAAATAGTCGTGGCTCCTTGGTCTACGCTGTACAGCCACGATGGGTTCTCGCGTTGCAGCAGCAGGTCGTAGGCCAAGTCATCCATGCCTTCCGCGCTGAGTGTCTGGTTTAGGATGCTCGTGCCGAGGAATCCGGTGCTCAGTTTGTAACCGTTGTCTGTGATTTTTTTGCGCAGCACTTCGCGGGCTTTCCCTATGGCGGTTTCGGGTAACAGGCCGAACTTCAAGGCCATCAGGTAAGAGGCTTGCGTGGATATGTTGGGCAGGCCGTCGGAATTGAGATACCTGCGTTGGAATTCTTCCTTGATGTTTTCGTAGAGAGTGCTGTATTTCAGTGAATCCAAATAGAAACGGTCGGCCTGTGCCTCGCTCAGCACTCCTGAAATCTTGCTCATCAGTTGGGCCACGTAGGCATAATAGCATACGCTGACGTAGCGTCCGTCCGTGGTCTCGTAAGAGAGCCAGTCGCCTGTGGCCGTACCGGCACCGTTGTACTTGAAGCCTCCTCCGCTTTGTGTGGAGAGCCAATCCATGTAGAGGCTCATGGAAGCGTAGCTTTCGCTCAGTACACTTTGGTCGTCGGTCATGAGATAGACGGTCCAAGGTACGATGACTCCGGCATCGGCCCATCCTGAGTTACCGAAGCCCCAGAAGTTGCAGAACGGTGCGATTTCCGGATATGCCCCGTCTTCGCGTTGGCTTTGGCGCAGGTCATTCAACCATTTACGGTAGAAGGCACGTGTGTCCGTATTATAGGAAGCCGCGCGTGCGAACACTTGTGTGTCGCCCGTCCAACCGAGGCGTTCGTCGCGCTGCGGGCAGTCGGTGGGCACGCTCAGGAAATTGTCGCGTTGGCTCCAGATGATGTTGCTGTAAAGTTGGTTTATGTCCGGATGGCTGGTTTCAAAAGTAGCCAGTTCTTCGAGGTCGGAACCGACGAATTCTCCCGTAAGTTTGCTGATTTCCACATCCGAGGTGGTTGTTACTTCGCAGTAACGGAAGCCGAAGAAAGTGGTGGAGGGTTGGAATGTCTCGCCCTCTTCCGTTCCTTTCAGCGTGTAGTGGAGTGTGGCTTCCGCCGTGCGGAGATTGTAGGTGTAGAGGCTTCCGCCCGGTCCGTCATTGGCGCGGTCGGCTGCTCCCGTGTCGTTCAGCATTTCCCCGAACTTGAAGCGGAGCTTCGTGCCGCGTTCTCCTTTGGTCGTGAACCGTATCCATCCCGTCATGTTTTGTCCGAGGTCGAAAAGGGCGGTTTCACCGGCTTTCAGCCGGAGGGTTTCCGTGCCTTCCAATGTACGGACCACATTGATGGTGCCGTAAGTGGTGCCGGAGGCTTTCGTGCCTTCATATACGGTGATGGTCTGGGGCGTGCGGCGCAAGAAGTCGCGCACCTTGACCGTGGGGCTGCGGAAGGCTGTGATTTCTCCGTTGAATTCTGTGTTTTCAGCTGTGGCGAACCATTCGGAGGTATCATATTCCGGCATGCTCCAGTCGCTTTCGCGGCGTGCGTCATACGTCTCGCCGTTGTAGATGTCTCCTGAAATGACGGGGCCGCAGTAAGAACAGCTCCAGTCCGTTCCGGTTACGATGTTTTCTATCGTGCCGTCTTCGTATTCAAGCCTTAGTTTGGCGATGAACCCGAGCGAGGGGGAACCGTACATGCCATGTGCGATGGCTCCGCCCCACCAGCCGTTACTCACTTGTGCGCCGACTGCGTTTTCGCCTTCTTGTATAAGAGGGGTCACATCGTAGGTCATGTAGTTGATTTCTTTCCGGTAGTCGGTCCAGCCCGGTTTCAGTTCATCATACATGGTCGTACCGTCTTGTCCGACGCGCTTTCCGTTAATGAACAAATCGAATACCCCAAGAGCGGATGCGTAGATTTTAGCCGATTTCACCGTGCTTTTTGCAGTGAAAGCCTTGCGGAAAAGAGGGATGCCCTTTTCTGTACCGGTCTGCATGGCACAAGTCTCTTCGTAAGTGGAGTGTACGCACAGCATTTTGCTGCCTTTCTTCGTTATCACGGTACCGTCGCTGAATGCCATTCCGGCTCCTTCGAAATCTTCGGAGAAAGTCACGGTACCTTGCGTGCCGTCCTCTTCGTCGTAGGTGGTCACTTTGATGTTGTCATAATACGCCATCTCGTCCATGGTCAAGTCGTGGTAGGTGCGGAAGCCAATCAGGCCGTTTTTCAACCGGCCGGACGTGTCGGTATAGGTGTCCACAAGTGTCCCGTCGATATAGGTCTCCACAGTCGTGCCATTCACCTTGAGGGTCAGATGGTGGAGCGAGCCGGTGAGTTCGGCCTTAGTGAAAAACTTGCCTAAATCGGCATCGTTGGAGCTGAACGCACCGTTTGTTTTCACGTGGCGGCGCAAGAACGGTGTTTCTTTGTCGCGCACATTGATGCCCCACAGGTGGAAATTGTCCGTGTCGTAGCCTGAAAAGATTATGCCTGCGTTGTCACGCTCGATGAGGAAATCCAAATCGAGTGCATATACCGTTGGAGTGTTCATGGGATTGTACCAGGAATAGGAGGCTTCGATGAACAGGCGTCCGTCCTTGATTTGTCCTGTGGTAAAAGGGTTGTTTTCGTCCGAGAAGTCTTCGTGAAGCAATATTTTTGGACTCTCTCCCTCTAAATCGGTTACGGTAAAGTTGTCGAAATAAGCACGTTCCGTATCATTGTAATTGTTTAGGGCGCGGTCCTGGCGGATGCCCACCGTGCCGTATCCGTAATCTCCACCGTCGGGATTCGTTCGGGTGTCAATCAACACGTCGTCGATGTACGTACGCGCCACGTCACCGTCCACTTCGATGCGCAGATGGTAGGACTTATGCAGTTGCACGTCGATGAACGGGCGAAGGTCTATCTCTGCCAGGCAGGTCGCGTCCGCGAGGTCGGGGCCGCGCCAGATGTGTGGGCGGAAACGGGGATAACTGGCTTCGAGGTTCACTTGCCACATATAGTAATGGCTGTGCTCGGCATTCGAGGCAAAGATGATTCCTGCGGAAAGGTTGTCGATTTCGAAATCCGCCTCTATGGAATAGTGCGTGATGGCGTTTTCGGATGTAGCCAGTGGCGTGTCGGTCGCCTTGATCCAGCGTGCGCCGTCCCATCCGCTGCCGAGCAGTCCGGTTTCAAAATATGCTTCTTCGGACGACGTAGATTCACGTCCTTTGTTGTCCCATACGGTCACAGTCCAATAATAACGGGTGGAAGGAGACAATGGGTTGCCGTCATAAGGCACGTCTATCTGGCGGTCGGATTCGATTCGGCCGGAGGTCCATACCTGTTCGCTGTGGGCGGCATCGGTGAATACGGAGATTTCATAGGCGGTTTGCCGGATGCCCCGTTCATTGTCTGCGTCCATCATCCAACTGAACATAGGTTTTTCCACATCGATACCTACAGGGTTTTTCACGGCTTCCGTACGTAGTCTTTCCACTTCCATGGCATAAGAGGAAAAGGGAGACAATAGGCCGACGGCACACCAAAGGGCGGTGCGGCGGATCAAGGAAAAAGGGAATCTCTGATGAACCGGACGGGTATGTTCCGGCAGGAAAGTGCCGGAGGTTGTCCGGCTTTTGTTTCTGTTCTGTTTCATGTTATGACAATGTATAAGATGTTTCCGGATGCAAAGCTAAAGGAAACCGGATGGATGAGGGTGTAACAGATTGCCAAAAGGGTGGAAAATCGCGGCAAAGCGTATTTTTCAAGGGAGATACGCACTTGTCATGCCCGATTTCCCATGTCCGGCCTGTCTTGGAACTGTCTGGGCGTTTGGCCGTATTCCTCCTTGAAGCACTTTGCAAAATACTTCGGGTCGTTGAAGCCTACGGCATAGGCCACTTCGGACACGGTCATGTCGGCTTGCCGTAGCAGGCGGCAAGCCGACCGGAGACGGATATTCTTTACGAAATCCATCGGGGTAAGCCCGGTCATGGCTTTGAGTTTGCGGTTCATGGTTGATTTGGACAGCTTGGCTTCTGCGGCGAGGCAGTCCAGATTGAAGTCGCTGTCCGTGAAATGGCTTTCTACGGTCTTCACCATGTTTTCCAGAAAGGTCTTGTCCCGGTTCTGGTAAGGTAGGACATCGCAGTCTGTATCCGGTGCGTGAAGGAACTGTCGGCTGCGTTGGCGGTATTGCAGGAGCAGGTTGTCGATGCGGGTGGTGAGTACGCGAATGTCAAAAGGTTTGGTCAGGTAACCGTCCGCTCCGGCTTCGTAGCAGGCCGCATGGGTGTCGTCCGTGGCTTGTGCCGTGAGGATGATGACGGGAATATGGCTAGTGGACAGGTCGTTCTTCACCTCTCGGCAGAGTGTCAGTCCGTCTGTGCCAGGCATCTTCAGGTCACACACCATCAGGTCTATATTTTGGTCTTGGAGCCGAGAGAATGCCAGTCTTGCGTCGTGGGCTGTTATGATGTGGTAGCGTTGTCCGATTAAACGCCCGATGGAATCGGTGATTTCAGCGTTGTCGTCCACGATAAGTATGGTCGGACACAGCCTTGCGGACGGAGAATGTGCGAGTCCGTCGGTTGACGGTCGTGTTGTATCGGTATCCGGATGGTTCACTATCGGTGGCTGGCAGATTTCTTCTGGTTGGTAGGCAGTTTCTTCTAACGGCAGATCGATGGTAAAACGGCTGCCTTTGCCTGGTGTGCTTTGCAAGTCCAATGTGCCGTGGTGCAGGTAGACTAATTCTCGTGTCAGGGACAGCCCGATGCCATTCGATTCGGTTCCGTTGGCTTGAGGGGAGCGGTAGAATCGGGTGAATACTTTGGTTTGTTCTTGGGCGGAGATGCCGATGCCTTCATCCCATACTTCCAACCGTAAGTGCTTGCCATCGTCTTTCTTTGCAGTACGTAGCCGTATGCCGACGTTATGGCGGGATGGTGTGTACTTGACGGCATTGGAAAGAAGATTGAATACCATTTCTTCCAATTTGTCCGCATCGTAGAAACCGTAAATGTCCTCAGGGAAGATGTCCAGGTTAAAGTCAATCTCTTTTTTGCGGGCCAGTAATGTGAAGTCCGTTTGTGCAATGTGGCGTATAAAAGCCGCCACATCACCGTAGCTTGCCTGCAAGGACAGGCTTTTCTGTTCGGCTTTCCGGAAGTCGAGTACTTGACGGATGAGCTTTTTCAGGCGGAGGATATTGTCGCGCAGGCCACGGGTTATAGGGGAACCGGAGGGGCTGTTTTGTTCGATTTCATCGGTCAGGCAGGACAGGACGGTGAGCGGAGTGAGCAGTTCGTGGGAAACGTTGGTGAAGTATTCCAACTTTGTCCGGGCGATTTCTTCGCGTAACAGTTGTGCGTTCTTTTTGCGCAGGTGTTTGGCGTAAAGACGGAAACCGCATACGCACAAGACAAGAAACATGACGGCATAGGCTGTATAAGCTGTCCAGGTTTCAAACCATCGGGGGCGTTTGACAACGGTATAAATGGTGCTTGGACCTGTAGTGTGCCCGTTTTCGTCCATGCCCCAAACCTCTAATGTATAGGTTCCTTTAGGCAGGCGGTCGTAGAAAGCCGTGTGTACACCGGATCTGAGTTGTATGGGGTTCCGGTCTAGGTCGGCAAGCCGGTATGCTATGCGGATGTTTCCGGAAGAAGAATATGTAAGGGAGGAAAAACGGAATTCGATGCGGGAGGCTTCCGGTGGCAAGACAATCAGCCCGCCGTTCCATGAAAATCCTTCGCAAGGGTCGGTCTGCATGCTTCTGTCTTCGATACGTAAGTCCGTGAGAAATATCTTGTCCGGCTTTACTTCCGGTTGCGGTTTGTCGGTACGTATGGCGATGAATCCTCCATGGCCTCCGGCGTATAACAGTTTTTTATGTCCTGTACACGATGCGTTGTTGCGGAAGGCATATACGGGGATATGCTTGTCTTGTGTGTTGTAAGTATGCCGGGTACGCTTCTCTGGGTCATACCGGATGACGGCACTCGGCGTGACAAGCCATAAGTCTTTACCGATGGCTTCCAAATGGAGCACCGGTGACATGTCAGGCAAACCGGACAAGGTATGGTCCGACCATTTGGAAGCCTTTGGATAGAAACTGTAGAGGCAGCCCAGTTCCGTAGCCATCCAGATGTGTCCGGTGCTGTCGCAGCAAAGGTGCCGGATGCGGTCGTGCGGGGACAAGGGTAGTTTATAGCGGGTTGTGGGGCGGATTCCTGTGGGATAGGTATGCATGCAAGAGAGCCTGCCGGTAGCATCGCTTATCCATAGCCGGCCTTGTTGGTCTTCGCAAAGGGCATTGACGTTTCCGGGGAGGTTTGTGACTGCGGCGAGAGGATGGCCGTCCGGTTTGAATACGAACAGTTTCCTTTCTGTCATGACCCATAAACGGCCTGCCGGGTCTTCAAGTATTCCGGTGACATGGCCGGTTTCTGCCCCGTCGTGGGCTAAAAGCAGCGTATCGGTGAAGCGAATGTCCATACCCTGACGTTGTGCCCGGAACACGGTCGGGACAAAAGCCGAGGCGATCCATACCGTGTTGGGAAACCGGGAACGGGCGATGAGATTGACTTCCACATTCCTCTTTTGGGAATAGGGATGGAGGTTGTAGGTCCCGCTATCCGGGGCGTACAGCCCGATGCCGTTGCGTTCTTGATTGAACCATAGTACACCGCCCTCATCTTCGTACATGCAGTTGATGTTGGTATCAAATCCTAATGTTTCCTTGATGAAAGGCAAACTGTGCCCCGATAGCTCTTCCGGGCAGAAAGATATATGGTAGCCTGCGTCGAATGCTCCTAACCAAAGGTCTCCTTCCCGGTCTCTCAATAGAGTGGAAAACATCCGGTTGCGGTCGAAAGGGACAGATGCGGACGAGAAATGCAATATGCCGTCTGTGGGACGGTTGAATATGTGCAAAGCATTATAGGAAAGCATCCAGAGTTGTCCGTTGTGCCCGTCTTGTTCTATATCGAAGAAAATGTCGTCTGCCACGTCCTGGTGTTCGTACATGTCCGCGCCGTTCCGTTCGGGATAAAAACGGAAAAGCCCGTCGCCCCATGTGCCTAACCAATAATGTTCGTCGCGATCTTGAAACAAGACAAAAGGTATGTTGGCGTTTCCTATGGCCGGATAGCCGGTGAAATGGTCTTTTTCAGCATCCCATCGGAACAAACCTTTGCCCCAGGTCAATATCCATAAGTGTTGGGCGTGGTCTTCATAGATGGAGGTGACGGCGGCTTTCAGGTCATATCGTCGAAGGATATGCAATTGTTCGTCGCATCGGTACAAGGCTTGTGCCGTGGCAATCCATAACTGCTGTTTTTTGTCAGTGTACACATATTTGATTTCCGTATGACAGAACGCTCCATTCAGGACAGGCATCCATTTCCATGTTTGTTTATCGAACAGGTTCAGTCCGTTTTGTGTACCGATGAATACGCGGTGTTCCGTGTCGGTAATCAACGTAATGGAGTTGTCCGTCAGTAGGTCGGGATGTAAGGGATCAGATTTGAACACTATGGTTTCGTATCCGTCATAACGTGCTACACCATGGGTTGTGCCAATCCATATCATGCCTTCGCGGTCTTGATGAAGGGAAGTGGTTTCTCTTGAGGGAAGCGAAGAGGCAAACGGAAGGGGCGTGGCCGAGTAATCCCGTGCGTGCAGGGTAAAGAACGAAAGGAACAATCCGGACCACAGGAGCGTGAGGAATATGAAATCGCGGCTTTTCATGTAGGATTAATTTGTACAAAGTTACGAAAAGAAATGGGATGGGACGCATTTTTGATGAAAATATGTTCCTTTATTTTTTATATGTCAATACCACGCTAATCAGGCGTGGTATTGGCTAAAGGTATTTTGTTTAATAGATGTCTTCCCCGATACCGCCTGGACCGCAGATACTTATGGGGACGAGTTCCATATAGTCTAAAGAGAAGCCTCCGCTGGTGGCACTGGACAGCACGGAACGTAAGCGTATCGTATGGTGCCGGTTGGGTTGTACCTGCACTTGGCAGATTTTCCGCCGCAACAAATCATTCTGATTGTAAAAGATGACGCATTTGGACGGGTCATAAGCCGGAGTTGTGGTAGTGCCGCTTCCCCCGAAGTAGTAGTATACTCCCTTGGGTGCACTATAATAACCATTGTTTTTCATTGTCCGGGCATTTTCCTGCAGTTCTTCTTCCGTATAAATTCCTGCAGCACCGTCTTTTTCGCTTCTTACACCGTTCCATCCGTTGTAAAGTCCCCCAATATTAGGTGCATCAGCTTTATCGCGCATGTCTATCGGGAGCCCCTGTGGTACTCCGTCTACATAAACCTGTCCGATGCCACGGCTTCCCAACGCGCAGTATCCGAGACGAAGTTCGTATTCTCCGGGCGGTACGCATGGCAGTCTGAACGTCACGTCATAGCTCGTGCCCAATACGGCGATGTCGTCTCCTTGGTAATTGGACCAATAGATGATTGGCCGTTTTACGATGAACATGGTGTTCTCGCTGAATGACATGTTTTTCAAGTAGCCGGGAGGAAGGTAATAGTTGAAGCCTCCACCTTCCGTCCCGTCTTCGCTGTTGTCACCGCTGTTGTACTCCTTAAGAGGATTGCCGCACAACCGCATGTTGTTGTTCGTCAGTTCCGGCCATAAGAGTTCAAAATCTATGCGCATCCGGGTATTCATGACGGTGTTGCGCATGACAGGGTCGTAAGCTACCACGTCGTCGATGTAATAGTAAGCCACGTTCAAAGAGTAGTTCTCTTGTTCCGGAACGGTCAGATGGGCACCCCGGATCCGTTCGTAATTGTTGTATTGGGAAGCATGGCAATGATTGACATAAAATTCGGAGGGATATTCGACAGCCGGGTCTACCGGACGGTACACCTTTTCCAATTTGATGGTGGAGAAGTCGAGCAGCGTGCTGACCCAGTCCGTCGGGTCGGCGTATGCGGTGTGGATGCCGATGGTGTTTACCAGTTTGGCCGTACTGCTGAACAGGCGGTCGATGATGTGGTAGGAGAGGAACATGTTCAGAGGGTTGTACTTGTGGGTCAATGAACCTTTGTTCCAGTACAGTTCCTTATATGTCTTGTCAGAACCCGGAACGGTCTGGTTCAGGCCGAAGATGGCTTCCGCATCTGCCCCGCTGTATTTCTCCGCAGCCAATTCGTATAGGGCATCGATCTTTTCGTCCATGGTCATGCTTTCGTTGAAGCGGTCGGGGTATTTCCCGTACAGGTCTTTGTCCGGCACGATGAGAAGGGTGAAGCCGCTGTACCGGTGGTCCGGAAGTTTGGCCACGTAGTCTTCATTTCCGATGCGCATGCTTTGGGTAAAAGGGGCATACTTCCCTTTTTCCTGTTCGTATTCTTCGTCCCGGTAACGGTATAAGGAATCTATCAGTCCCGTCCGCCGGAGGGCTTCGTAATAAATCTGGAAATCCTCGTGATGTTCGTCCAACAGAGTGGAACCTAAACTGGTGCTGGGTACCAGGACACGGTCAACCGGATGTACCACGCCGTTTTCCACGGAGTCGTTTTTCAATTCGTTGATGATGGCGGCCCGGCGGTTGACGATGGTCAAGGCCATTTGGTTGGCATCCAACGTATCTCCCTTGCTTTCGAAGATGAGTGGTAAGTCCAGTTCGTTGTTTTCCTGTTGCGTTTCGGGCAAGTCGTAAGTGTACATGATTCTTTCTATGATGCACGCCCTCAACAGCGTATCGCAGAATGAAGCGGGAATGTCTTCCACAGATGCATATCCTTTCTCTTTCAGGAAAGCTTCCACGCCCGCATTGGTCGCGGGAAAGAAGGTGCGTGAGCCACGGCTTCCTAAAAAGTCCATTTTCCCGGCTCGTTCCGCAATGCGTTTGAAAAGACAGAAGTTCTCATGTTCGATGAGAAAATCACTCATCATTTCTCCCGTGAAGGTGTAATAGCTTTCTGCCGGCATGTCATCGTTGCAACCGGTGAACAAGTTTGCCTGTCCTGCCAGAAGCAGGACAGTGCAAACGAATTTAGAGAGTTTTGACAGACGTTTCATGGTCTCAAAAAATGAATTCAGGTTAATAATATGGTTTTGTTTCTTTCTAGGCTATTTTACGTCGAGGCTGACGGAAGCCTTTTTCACTCCCTTGCCTTTAACAGTCAAGGTGAGGTGGCCTTTTTCCCGTCCGCTCTTCACGACGGCCATGGCACGGCCTTTCCAAGCCTTGCGTTCCGGAACGGTGTAAGCCGTGCTGTCTTTCAAATCGGCGCTGCATGTAGCCAACAGTGTGCCGGAACCTTGTAGCTCGAATGCCAACAGGTTGTCGGCATTAGGCACCACCCGTCCTTGTTTGTCCGTGATTTCAGCCACGACATAAACCAAAGACTCGCCATCGGCCGAGATTTCCGTGCGGTCGGCCGTCAACCGGATGCGTGTCGGTTTTCCGGCTGTTTCCAAAGTACGTGATTCTTTCTCCTGCCCGTTTTCTACGCCTGCGACGCGAAGGATACCCGGGGCGTAAGGCAAGGTGAAGATGGCTTTGAATTCTTCTTCCCGGGTCGTAGCCTTTTCACCGATGAGTTTGTCGTTCAAGTACAAACGTACGGATGGGTAACGGGAGTAAATCTCCACGTCGATATTCTTTCCCTCATGTCCGGGCCAGTTCCAATTCTCCCATGTGGGCCAAACGGACCATTGGGTTTCCTTGATTTCTCCGTAGTATCCGGAAGGTTCCTTTACGGAGAGGAACAGTTTGTTGCGTTCGGGGAAGAAGAGCATCTCGCGGTAGTAGGATATGGGTTTACGACATCCGGTAAGGTCGATGTCACCGCAATAGGCACCGTGCCACGGGAACTGGTTGCGGTGGTAATGCTCACCCTCCGATTCTCCTTTGTAATAGAAGCGTCCGATACCCGATTCGCCGAGGTAGTCGATAGCCGTCCACACGAAATCTCCGATGATATAGGAATGGTCGTTGACCCGTGCCCAGTTGGCGAATGCGTCGCGTGGGTAAGATTCCGTCTGCATCATGATGCGCGAAGGGACGCGTTCGTGGTCCGACGGTCCTTTGTGCATCATGTAGTTGTAACCCACGATGTCATGTGCGGCAGCCAACGGGTCGTAGATTTCCCAGTCGCTGTCCCATGCCGCAAGGGCAGATGTCACCGGACGGCTCGGGTCGAGGCGGCGTACATGGCCTGCCAAGGCGTATGCCGTAAGGACGGCTTCGGGCGTTTTGCGCTCGATGATTTCGTTCCCGATGCTCCAACAGAAGATGGACGGGTGGTTGCGGTCGCGCAGTACCATGGATTCGATGTCTTTCGTCCACCATTGGTCGAACAGGATGGAGTAGTCTTTAGGCGTTTTGGCCGACCGCCATCCGTCGAACGATTCGTCGATGACCAACAGTCCCAAGTGGTCGCAAGCATCGAGAAAGGCTTCTGATGGAGGGTTGTGCGAGGTGCGCACGGCGTTGAATCCTGCCTCTTTCATCAGCCGTGCCTTACGCCATTCTGCATCGCGGTAGGAGGCGGCACCGAGCGGACCGTTGTCATGATGGAGGCATCCGCCGTTCATTTCTATGGCCTTACCGTTCAGAACTAATCCTTTTTCGGCATTGTATTCCACGTGGCGTACCCCGAACGTAGTGGTGACCGTGTCGGCCGGTTCTCCGTTGGCCGGTACGAGGCAACATACCATCCGGTAGAGGTTCGGTGTTTCAGGACTCCAGAGCTTGGCGTTTTCAAAAGGAAATTGCAGTTTGATTTTGCTTGTCCGGTTCGCTTCAAGGGTGACGCTTTCTTTTTGTGTGAGAACGGTGTGGCCGTCCAAGTCTGTGACCGTGCAAAGCAGTGTGGCCGGGAGGGCGTTATTGCGGTTGGCGAGCGTGGTTTCCACTTCCACCTGCGTCTTTTGGTCCACTTTTTCGGTGGTGATACCTATGCCCCACGGTTCAAAGTGTGCTTTAGGGGTACGGATAAGTTTCACGTTGCGGTAAATGCCGGAACCGGTGTACCAACGGCAGTTCTTCTGTCCCGAGTTGTCCACACGCACGGCAATGACATTCTTGCCTGCTTTGAGGTAAGGCGTGATGTCGTGGTAGAAAGATGAATAACCGTAGGGGCGTATGCCGAGATTATGTCCGTTGACGAATACTTCCGCGTTCATGTAAACCCCTTCGAAATAGAGGGTGGTTTCGGGATGTCGGCTATCCGGAGTAAAGTTGAATGTCTTGCGGTACCAACCGATGCCAGTGGGGTAATACCCTCCATCGTTACCGGCCGGATTGTCTGCTTCAGGACGGCCTTCGATGCTCCAGTCATGGGGCAGGTCCAACGTGCGCCAATGGTTGTCGTCGAAGTCCGGATGCGAGGCTGCAGCGGTATCGCCTAAAAAGAATTTCCAATTCCTGTTAAAGTTTACTTCCCGGTTTGAACGTGTAGCGTTCGGAATGGCAAGCTCGTCTGCACGGGAGAAGTTGGCAGAAACCGGGAGGGCGTTTCCGATTCCGAATGCGAAAAAGAGGGCGGCCACCCACTTCAGCCGGCTACTCCGGTGTGTACGTAAGTTCGTTTTCATTTGAATCTGTATTTTTTTTATGTGTTTTGATTGATTTGTTTGCAAAACTATATGAAAAGGAAGGTTACAGAGGAGTAAAAAACTGCCAGAAAGGGGGTAAAATCCTATTCTGGCAGTTTTTTACCCCCTTCCCGACTGTTTTTTGCCTGTTACGGTTTTATTTTTCTTTCTCTTGGTATTCGCGGGGTGTCAGTCCGAACTCTTCTTTAAAGCACTTGGTGAAATATTTGGGCGAAGAGAAGCCCGTGGCATAAGCGATTTCACTGATGTTCCGGTCGCGGCGTGAAAGCATCTCGCAGGCATACTTCAGCCTGATGTTCCGGATAAATTCCAAAGGTGTAAGCCCGGTCATGGCCTTCACTTTGCGGTGGAGGGTGGATTTGGACACATTCAAATGGCCGGACAGTTGTTCCAAATCGAATCCTTCTTCGGCCAAATGGGTGTGGATACAGTCTGCCATGTCCTGAAGGAACTGGGTGTCGTTGGAAGAATATTCCAGTTCGGCCAGACAGACGTGGTCTTCCATCCTGAAAGCCTGTTGGCGGTTCCGGTAGGTATGGAGCAGGTTGTCTATCCGGGCGGCTAGCACTTTCAACTCGAAAGGTTTGGCCAAATAACCGTCCGCTCCGGCTTCATAACAATCTACCCGGTCATCCGCGCTCTGTTTGGCTGTCAGCATGATAACGGGAATGTGGCTGGTTTCGAGTTGTGATTTAAGTTTCCTGCACAAGGCGAATCCGTCCATGCCCGGCATCATGACATCCGATACGATGAGGTCTACGGCGCTTGCCTTGAGTTGTTTCAGAGCCTCCAATCCGTTTTCTGCCGTGAGCACCCGGTACTTCGTGGCCAATATCTTCTCCATCATTTCCAACAGTTGCGTGTTGTCGTCCACAAGGAGGATGGAGGGACGGTCGTTTCCGGGTTCTCCGGCTTCAGGAGACGGCTCTTGCGGCATAGGGGAGAAAGCTTTTGGTGAAGTGAAGTCTTGTGTGGGTGCTTCAGCATCTGTCAGCTGTATTTCGAGGTTTTCTTTTGCGGAGACGGTGGGCGGAAGGTCCAGGGGAAGGGCCACGGTGAAACAGCTTCCCTTTCCCGGTTCGCTTTTCAGTGTTAATCTGCCATGGTGCAAGGTGGTCAATTCCCGTGCCAATGCCAACCCTATGCCGTTCGATTGTCCGCTACGCCCGTTGCTTCCGGTGTAGAAGCGGTCGAATATCCTTTGTTGTTCTTTGGCCGGTATGCCGACACCCTCGTCTTGTACGGTGAATATCACGTCTTTTTCTGTTCCGTTTTGCCGTATTTCCACGATGAAATCGACATTTTTTCCACTTGGCGTGTATTTGACGGCATTGGAAAGCAAGTTGTAGAGTATCTTGTCTGTTTTGTCAAAATCCAGTGTGCCCCGGCATTCGCCTTCCGGAATTCGGAGGTTCAGCCGTACGCCTTTCTGTTCAGCCAAAGGCCAGAAATGGTGGGTACACAGTTGACGGGCGAAAGCGAAGATGTCGCCTTCTTCGGGGCGAAGTACCATGTTGCCGTTCTCGGTCTTACGGAAATCCAGGACTTGTTGCAGCAGGCGTTTCAGCCGGTAGATGTTGTGGCGCAACACCGTGGTCTGGCGTTTTTCGGTCGGATACTTCCGTTCCCAGTAGTCACCTACGCAGGATATCACGCTGAGCGGCGTAAGCAAGTCGTGGGAGATGTTGGTGAAATAATCCAGTTTGGCTTGTGTCAGGGCTTCTTGGAGTTGTAATCGGTTGCGGCTGCGCAATCGTTGCAAGTACAGCCTCAGGAGTACGTAGATGAGAAACAGGGCAACGGTTACGTAGGCCGCGTAAGCCCAAATGGTTTCGTACCAAGCCGGAAGTTGCGTGAGGCTGAGCAGCGTGGCGGGAGCCTGCCATTGCCCGTTACGGTCTGTGGCTTTTACGACCAACCGGTAGTATCCCTTGGGCAGTTTCTGGTAATAAGCCGTGTTTTCTCCTTCTTGCAGGTAGTTCCAATCGGTATCGAGGCCTTCCAACCGATAAGCGTAACGTACTTTTCCGCTTCGTGCATAATCTAATGTGGAAAAACAGAGGGAAAGGTTGGCTGCTTCAGGTTGCAAGGTAAGCGTGTGCCGGTCGGGCTGTCCGGACGCGTACCGCCCGGAGGGATTGAACAGCATACTGCGCGTACCGCTTTTGAAGTCGGTCAACATCACCGTACGTGAAGGGGCTTTAGAGCCGGATGAAGATGGGGGAGTGACTGATACGAAACCGCCACGTCCTCCGGCGTAGAGTGTACCGTTGGCCGAAAGGAATGCAGCTTGGTCGCGGAAGATGGGGGAAGACATATTGCCGTCCGAGGAAGTGTATTGTTGCAGGTTGTGGCTCCGTGTGTCGTAGTGGATGAAACGGTTGTGGGAGATGATCCAAAGGTGGTGGTTTCGCCACAACAGATTCAATATTGTCATGCCTTGCGTGTCGAAACGGTCGCTGAAATCTTGGAAAACCGAATCCTCCGGTTGGCCGTACAGGATGCGCCCCAGATTGGTGGCTACCCAAAAGCCGCCCGAGTCATCGGGACAGAGAAAGCGCGCCTCCTCGTCCTCGTGGTTCTGGAAGGCAAGTGTTTGCGGAATACATGCCATGCGTTTCCCTTCCACCGTTATTATATATAGACGTCGGGAAGTGGCGGCCCAGACGGACACAGCGTCTCTATGGGCAAAGGCGGTAAAGTGCAGGCTATCGGGCGTGGAGAGCAAGGACGTGCCGTCGGCAGGTTGGCAAAGCATACGCCCTCCGCTGCGCAACCAAAGTTTGCCGTCCGATGTTTCTTCCATCTGGTTGGCGGGAACATAATCACCGGAAGCGTCGGACAACCGGATGCGGCGGTTTACCTTAAATGTTCCTTGTTCGTATGTCAACAGGTACACTTGGTTGCGGTGGGGAGCTGCTACCCATAAGCCGCCGCTGACAGGACTGGATGCCGTGACGCGGGCATCTACCGTCAGGTTCTGGATTTCGGGGGTAGCGAAAACGGTTTTTCCGTGTTGCGGCCCATGGAGGCAGAGACCGAAGCGGTCTTGGATGAACCAGAAGCGCCCCTGGGTGTCGCGGTTCAAAGTGAGCAGATTGGGCATCCAGTCCAAGGTCTTGCGCAGGTCGTCCAACGGGTAGCTCCGTATGGTTTCCGTATGAAACGTGAGCAACGTGCCCCGGTCGTAAGAACTGAGCCACAGGTTGCCATCGTGGTCTTTCAGGATTTTGGTGTACATTTTGCCCGTGTCTATGTATTTGGGTAAAGCCACGGGGATCAACTTGCCGGTACGGTCGTCATACTGGAATGCGTACAGGTTGTTATAGGACAAGGCCCAAATGTAACCGAACGTGTCGTCTTGGCTTGTACTGAAGAATTTGCTGTCTGCCACTTTCCCTCGTGGTGACTGTATGTCCTGATGGATATATTCCACATGTCTCAAGGTTTCATCGGTCAGGAGTTGCCACAGTCCTTCTCCCCAGGTGGTGAGCCAGTACCGCCCGTCCCTGTCTTGGAAAAGCGTGAAAGGAGAGTTGGTCTGTCCCACCGGCGGCAGGTGGCGCAGGTGTTGTGTACTGTCCGTATAGACGAAAATCCCATTCGACGTGCATATCCACAGGCGTTCTTTTCCTTTCTCA
Source organism: Paraprevotella sp. (assembly GCF_986071375.1). NCBI lineage: Bacteria > Pseudomonadati > Bacteroidota > Bacteroidia > Bacteroidales > Prevotellaceae > Paraprevotella > Paraprevotella sp. The sequence continues at coordinate 107,296 of NZ_CFQRNQ010000013.1, forward strand.
TAAAAGAAAGAGTTGATGTAAGACGGTTTGCCGTTTGGGGAAGGCAGGTTGATGGAGGTATATTCATGGTATGGGAAACGGGACTCCAATAGCCGGTCGTTCAAGGCTATCCATATACGACTTTTCCCGTCGGAACAAAGAGAGCGGATGTAGGCGGTCTGTAATGGGGCTTCTCCCGGTGTGGTAATCCGGTAAGTCCGTTTGTCGACGAGGTTCAGTCCTTTTCTCGTTCCAACCCAAAGGTATGCACTGTCTTCCGCAATGCAGGTGATGTGGTTGTGGGTAAGCCGGCCCGGATGTCGGTAGTCTGTTTGGAACGTTTGCAGGCGGTAACCGTCGTAGCGCGACAAGCCGTTCGTTGTGCCTATCCAGACAAAGCCGTCTTCGTCCTGATAGAGTTCCGTCATTTCGTTGGATGGCAGCTCTCCGGCGAACGGAAAGTCCATTGACCAGATGGCTTGTGCCGGAACTTTCAGGGAAAGTCCTAACCAAAACAGTAACAGGTAGAAAGTATTTTTCATTCGCATCCCATCCGAAGTATGATGGACAAAGGTAGTGAAAAAATAGGCTTATTCGTCAGATTTTTATAAAATCCTCAACTTTTCCGTCTTTGGCTCTCATTTTTACCAGTAAAAAGTGTAATTTTGCAACTATAAGTATATTTGCCGATAATTATAAGCTAAGAAGATTTTATAATATACCTTCCTTAAAAAGTATAGAATGAATGATGTTTTTGACAGGTCTAAGCATGTGTATAAATCGAATGCTTTTGAAGAAATAATAAAAGATACCATACGTTTTTTCAATGGTACGCCTGTTCATGAATTGCCACCTCCGGAAAATTTCATAGGTACAGGGGTGTATGCTCTATATTATATAGGGAAGAATCCTTATTATAAGATACTTTATGATTTAAACAGGTTGGAGTTTAAGCAACCGATTTATGTAGGTAAGGCCGTGCCGCAAGGTTGGAGGCAGGCAAGGATAGTTGGGAAATCTCAAAGTTCGCATGAACTTTACAGAAGGTTATGTGAGCACGCAAATAGTATCAACCAGGTGCATAATTTGGATTTGAAAGATTTCCATTGTCGTTTCATGATATTGGAAAATGCCGCTTGTGATATGATAGGAACTATTGAAGCGGCATTAATCCGTTGTTATACTCCGGTATGGAATAGCTCGATAGATGGGTTTGGCAATCATGATCCCGGAAAAGGACGATATAATCAGTCCAAATCAGATTGGGACGTATTGCATCCAGGACGGAGTTGGGCTTATAAGTGCCAAGGTAAGGCTTTGCCTTTGGTTGATGTAGAAAGGAAAGTCTGTAAGTATTTATCGGGAGAGTAATATGATTAATAGTTTGGAAATATTTTCAGGTGCTGGAGGTTTAGCAAAGGGTATTGAAATGGCGGGTGCTCGTCATCAGGCTTTTGTTGAGTGGAATGGAGATGCTTGTAAAACTTTAAGATGGAATTACTCACCTGATATTGTTTTTGAAACAGATATACGGGATTTTCAATTTTCTCAGTTCAGTAATATAGATGTTATTGCGGGAGGTCCTCCATGCCAACCTTTTTCTTTGGGTGGAAAGGCTTTGGGATACAAGGATGATAGGGACATGTTTCCATATGCAATTTCCGCTATTCGACAGTTAACGCCTAAAGTTTTTATTTTTGAGAATGTAAAGGGCTTGCTGAGGCAGTCATTTGCTCGATATTTTAGTTACATCATCCTGCAACTTACTTATCCTCATGTGGAGTTGAAAAACTTGGACTGGGAGAGAAATCTTTCATTGCTTGAACGTATTCATACAGAAGGTTCTTATAAAGAATTAAAGTATAATGTAATATTTAGGTTGCTAAATGCGGCAGACTACGGTGTCCCACAAAGGCGTGAACGTGTGGTTATTGTCGGCATCCGGAATGATTTAAATGTGGCTTGGAATTTTCCAGAAGGAACGCATTCGCAGGAAGCATTACTTTGGGATAAGTATGTAACTGGAAGTTATTGGGAGAGGCATAATCTCATCCCTCCTTTTGGGGAACAAAGACAACAGGCCTTGCAAAAGGAACGTTTATTGTCTCAATATGGAATGTTTCCACCGGTAAAGGCTCCTTGGCAGACTGTACGTGATGCTTTGCAGGGCTTGCCTGTTCCGCTTGAAGCAAGTGAATCGTACGATGAACATCTGTTAAGAACCGGTGCAAAAGAATATGCCGGGCATACCGGCAGTGATATTGATCAGCCGTCCAAAACCATAAAGGCTGGAGGGCATGGGGTACCGGGAGGGGAGAATATGATAAAGTATCCTGATGGGAAAGTACGTTATTATACCGTGCTTGAAGCGAAACGGATACAGACATTTCCTGATGATTATTCCATATCTGGTTCTTGGACGGAAGCGATGCGACAGATAGGTAATGCCGTACCTGTGAGGTTGGCCAATGTGATAGCAGAATCATTGTTCAAAAGCGTATTTGAGTGTTGAAATGCGTTTTGCATTTTTTTTTGTATGAAAACAAATTGGGATGAAGAAATTTTTCTGCGGATGGCTCTTATGTAGTCTCTTGGTGGTGCAGGCAGTTGCACAGTCTTCTTTTCGTGTGACGGGCAAAGTGATAGACCGGACGAGCCGCCAACCGGTGGTAGGGGCTTTTGTGTTTCCTACTTCGATGGACACCTTGCGTGCGGTGACTGATACGGCCGGTGTGTTCGTATTACCTCACGTGCCGCCCGGTATTTTTTCATTCCGGGTGACGGCGGCCGGATATGTGCCGCAGGATACACCGGATTATATCGTTTCGGCTGTCACGCCCGAAGTGAACGTTGAATTGGAGGAAGATGTCAAGTCGTTGCATACTTTGACTGTACGTCCTAAGTCGTATGGCAAGACAGCTGAGGCTCCGGTGAGCGTGCAGGTCATAGGGCTTCGCGAGATAGAGAAAAGCCCTGGAGCCAACCGGGACATTTCGCGTATCGTGCGCGGTTATCCGGGTGTGGCCTTCTCTCCGGTGGGATACCGTAACGATTTGATAGTGCGGGGCGGCGGTCCGTCGGAGAACCGTTTTTATATGGACGGCATAGAGATTCCGAACATCAACCATTTTGCCACGCAGGGAGCTACGGGAGGCCCGGTGAGCATCGTCAATGCCGATTTGGTGCGTGAGATTAAGTTTTATACGGGTTCGTTTCCGGCCGACCGTGCAGGAGCCTTGAGTTCCATGCTCGATTTCCGTTTGCGCGAAGGCTCTTCGGAGCGTCAGACGTTCAAGGCTACTTTGGGAGCTTCCGAGGCCGCCTTGAGCGGGAGCGGCCATATCGGGGAAAAGACGACTTACCTGTTCTCCTTGCGCCAGTCTTATTTGCAATTACTTTTTAAAATGATAGGTTTGCCTTTCCTTCCGAACTATATCGACGGGCAGTTTAAGGTAAAGACCCGTTTGACGCCGTACGACGAACTGACGGTGATGGCATTGGCCGGAGTAGACCGGATGGAACTGAATACGGATTTGGCGGGAGAAGACGAAGGTTCGGATTATATTTTGAGCTATCTGCCCAAGATAGAGCAAGAGACTTTTACGGTAGGGGCTTCTTACCGACATTATGCCGGAAGGCATGTGCAGACGTACGTATTGAGCCACAATTACCTGAACGACAAGAATCTGAAATACCGGAATAATGACGAGGGTACTGAGGAGAATCTCACGCTTCGATTGCGTTCTACAGAGCAAAAGACCACGTTCCGTGCAGAGAATATGATGACGTTGCCGGGTGGCTGGACGTTGAAAGAGGGTGCGGAATTGAACTACATGGATTATACCGACCGTGAACGCCGTCTTTTGTCGGTCGGGGACTGGTCTGTCTACCGTACCCATTTGGGGCTTGTCGCCTATGGTGCCTCGTTCTCTGCGGCTTATACGGCTCCGGAAGAACGATGGAGTGCGTCGGTCGGGGTGCGGGCAGACGGCAATAATTATTCGTCGCGCATGTCCCGTCCGTGGGAACAGCTATCTCCGCGCGCTTCTTTCCGTTATGTTTTCTCACCCCATTGGTCGACGGCAGCTTCGGCAGGTTGGTATCACCAATTGCCGCCTTACACGGCGTTGGGCTATAAAGACGCGACAGACCGGTTGGTCAACCGGGATTTACGTTATATGAATGTGGCGCAGGCAGCTTGGGGCGGCGAATGGAAAGCCAATGACCGTTGGGCTGTATCGGTAGAAGGGTTCTATAAGTCTTATCACCGTGTGCCGCTTTCGTTGGCCGACGGGGTTCCGTTGACTTGCAAGGGTACGGATTATGGTGTGGTAGGCAACGAGGCATTGGTGTCTACGGCGCAAGGCCGTGCCTACGGAGTGGAAGCCTTGATGCGTTGGACTTTGCCCGACCGTCTGAACCTGACCGGTTCTTTTACTTGGTACCGTAGCGAATACCGTGCCGACCGTCATGCCGCTTATGTCCCTTCGGCTTGGGACAATCGAGTGATTCTGAACATGAGCGGTACGTATGATTTCCCACACCGTTGGAGCGTAGGATTACGGTTGAGTTGCATCGGCGGCTCTCCTTATACGCCGTACGATGAGATAGCCTCGTCCTACGTGACGTATTGGGATGCGAATGGGAAGTCAGCCTACGATTACAGCCGTTACAATGCAGAGCGGCTACCAGGTTATGCCCAACTGGATGTGCGGGTGGACAAAGAATTCTTTTTCAAACGTTGGCGCCTGGGATTGTATCTTGACTTACAGAATGTGACCGTTAGCAAACTACGTCAGCCGGATGTGTTTATGAGTACCGGCGTTGTGTCGAATCCCGAAGTGCCTTTGAAGGAGCAGCGTTATGTGATGCGGCGTATAGAACAAATAAGCGGGACACTGTTGCCCACGTTAGGGGTGACGGTGGAGTTTTAGGTTAGCAATCGTAAACAGCGTTATTGCAGTTGCAGCCATCACCTTTTCAGTAGTTGGTATTTTACGGCCTTTGACAGGCATCATTCTTACAACAAATATTGAAACCGTTTAATTGGTTGATATTTAGAAGCTTTTTCCATATACCATACTGTACATGTCAAAGCCATCGGCCCAATAGTCCTTTTTGATTTCATGTAGGACAAATCCTTGTTTTTCGTAAAATTTATAAGCTGCTTGTGAGGTTCTCACCGTTATTCTTTGAATACCGGGAATGGTTTTCAGGATTTCAAGTCTATGGTTTAATAACTTTGTCCCTAATGACTTGCCTTGAAATTTCGGATGTATCATGTCCCAACTTATTTTCCCGACCGTTTTGTTTTCTGCAAAATTTATTCCACCACTTCCGATGACAGTTCCATTGACGAGTAGGACGTAATACCGTTCTATTTCTTTGTCCAAATATTTGTTTAAATCATCCGCTTCCTTTTCTGCGAAATAATCGGGCGTGTTCAACTTGATTAGATTCATGACGGCTTCTTTGTCTGTCGGTAGATATTCTCTAATTATAACTTTTCTATTTCGTTGGCATTCAATCCTGTGCATTGTACAATGATATTTGTGGGAATACCGTTGGATTTCATTTGGAGGGCTATCACTTTGGCTTTGTGCTGTTCTCCTTGCTCAAATCCTTGTTCCAAACCTTGTTCCAAACCTTGTTTTAGTCCTTGTTCCAGTCCTTGTTCCAATCCGCGTCTCAGACCTCGTTCCAAGGCTTTGTGCTCGGCTGTGGCAATAGTGTTTTGCCAGTCCCGATACACTTTCAGGCTTTCCTCGTAGCGGTCATATTCTTCTTTGGTGAATTTGGCGATTTCGGCAGCTTTGAACAGTTTGGTGAAGACGCGTTCTTGAAGTGCCGCAGGCTTCTCCATGAGGCGCGTCAGGTTGCGTAACACGAAGAGCCATTTGTCGAACATGTTGCTTAGCTCATTTTCCTGTTTGTTGAATTTCGGCATTTCGAGATAGATGAAAGTCAACTTGTCGTAGAACACTTCCTGAGTCTTCCTGTCCGTCAGTTGTACCTCGTGGTGGTAGTATGTGTCATGCTTGTGGTCGAAGGTGAAATTGAGTATGCCAATGACATAGACGGCCTTGAGTTGGTAGTCCCAACTCCCTTTCTTTCCTTGTTCCTGTATGGGGAACGTGGAATAGTAGAGGCTTCTGTCCTTGAAGAACTGTTGTTCTCCACGTTGCATTTCCACTAAGATTTTTTCTTCCCTTTCGTTTTCGCAGTACACGTCGAATACGGCCCGCCGGTCTGCCTCACTGATTCCGAGATGTTCGGTGTTGAGGTAGGTGAGGGACTTTATTTTTTCTTTGCCATGCAGTAAACTGTTGATGAAACTGAGCAACAAGTCTTTGTTCATTTCTGTGCCGAACAGTTTCTTGAACCCGAAGTCGGTGTAAGGGTTCACGTAACGGTCTTCATTGAATATCTTCTTTCCCATGGTTGTATTCCGTGCTAAAGGGTCGGTGTGACGATGCAAAGGTAATCTTTTTTGCTATATGAAGCAATTCCAAAGAGGTATTTCTTTGGTACTGTTGGCAAGGTCAAATGCCGGAGGGCTTCTTTCCTTTTCTTTGGTGTTTGGGACTTCATTTAACTCTTTTTGTAGAGATACAGGTCTTGGAAATCGGAAGTCTCCAACGGCACGATCCTGTAACGGTTACCCTTTTCCGTATGCCGCCGTTCCAC